>NZ_QBJC02000034.1:0-26315 GCF_003057695.2 Pseudocitrobacter sp. RIT415
GTGAATTAAACTTCGTAATGAATTACGTGTTCACTCAGAGACTTGGTATTCATTTATCGTCTTACGACGTTAAGAATCCGTATCATTGAGTGCCCACACAGATTGTCTGATAAATTGTTAAAGAGCAGTGCAACGCGGCGTGAAGCTCACCGTTGCGAGGTGCGCATAATACGCTTTCCTCTCTCAGAGTCAACCCTGATTTTCAGGATTTTTCTCTTCAACCAACTCGGCTGTTTGTGTGAAGTGATTCACATCCGCCGTGTCGATGGAGGCGCATTATAGGGAGTTTGCTTCTTAGCACAAGGCCTTTTTAGATCTTTTTTTCTGACTGCTGTTTTTTCAAACTTTTCGCTTTCTAACTGCGCAATTTGCTTAAATTTTGAAGTGAGAAACCGCGGAATCGAGGCAATAATGATCGTCTGTTCCCTAAACGATCGTTTTAAAGAGGTAAACATGGCCGCAGACTTACGCCATTATAAAGATCTTTTCCCCACCATTGGCGCTCGTGTGCTGATTGATCCCACCAGCGTGGTGATTGGCGACGTGCGAATTGCCGATGATGTCAGTATCTGGCCGCTGGTCGCCATTCGCGGCGATGTTAACTATGTTCAGATTGGCGCGCGCAGCAATATTCAGGATGGAAGCGTTCTTCACGTGACCCATAAATCAGCACATAACCCTGACGGTAACCCGCTTATCATTGGCGATGACGTAACAGTCGGGCATAAAGTCATGCTGCACGGCTGCACCGTGGGTAATCGGGTACTGGTCGGTATGGGCTCTATCTTGCTGGATGGCGTGGTGATTGAAGATGACGTCATGATTGGTGCGGGTAGCCTGGTGCCTCAGCATAAGCGGCTGGAGAGTGGCTATCTTTATCTGGGCAGCCCTGTTAAACAGATTCGTCCATTGAAGGCGTCTGAACTGGAAGGGTTAAAATATTCGGCCAACAATTACGTGAAATGGAAAGATGATTACCTGAATCAGGATAACCAGACCCAACCCTGATTATCTTCCTGCTGGTCACGGATAAGATCGCTGGCTTCCTCTTCCAGATCCCAGCGGTTTTCCTGAAACAACGCTAACCATACCTGAGGCGTTTCGCCGCCAAAGCGGGCGATCATCGTTTCGCGGCGAATGGCACACATTAACTGCATGCCCTGTACCAGCGCCGGAAAACAGACAGCGCACAGGTCGTCATCCCAATGCTCGCGGTCAGGAAACTGAATGGCCTGATTCATGCGCGCAACGCCTGCTTCATCTGTTCAATCACCGGTTCGATTTGCGGCAGCACGCCATGCCAGAGCAATACCGCATGCGCAGCTTGTCCCACCAGCATACCTAATCCATCGGCACACTGTTTTGCCCCATGCTGCTGGCACCAGGCGAGGAAAGGTGTATCCCCTTTCTGGTAAAACATGTCGTAGCAATAAAGAGAAGGATGGATCAGCGATGCCGGGATCGCTGGGATCTCACCATTAATACCGCTTGATGTTGCATTGATAATTAAATCAAACTCATGCCCTTCCAGCGCATCCAGCCCCAACGCCTGGACGCTGCCCGTATGCGCAAAAAGCTGTGCCAGTTCTTGCGCACGGGAAGCCGTACGGTTGGCGATGGTGACTGAACAATCCATCGAGAGCAACGGCAGCAAGACTCCGCGCGTCGCGCCCCCCGCTCCCAGCAGAAGAATTCGCAGCCCCGGTCGAATAAAAGAGAGACGTTCAAGGTCGCTCAATAAACCAATGCCATCGGTGTTATCCCCCAACAAACGCCCGTCTTCCAGTCGCTTGAGCGTATTAACCGCCCCTGCCAGGGCAGCGCGCTCGGTCAGTTCATCTGCCCGGGCGAACGCTTCTTCTTTAAAAGGTACGGTGACGTTCGCCCCCTTCCCTCCTTGTGCAAAGAACGCGTTGAGCGTGTTAACAAAATCATCAAGTGGCGCCAGCACGCGCCCATAGGGATGAGTAATGTTCAGCTGCTGCGCAAACTGTTGATGAATAAAAGGCGATTTACTGTGCGCAATCGGGTTACCAAAGACGGCATAGGTTTCCATGAGTTACCCCTGGCGGAAGAGTTCGCCCGTCAGGGCGTCACGGATTTCAGATGGATTGAGTCGACCACCGGTCAACGCATCCACCACCGGGAACGCATCGCCAAACTGCTGGCGAACTTCCTCTGTCGTGCGACATGGCGGCTGACCGGTGAGGTTTGCGCTGGTCGAGACCAGAGGTTTACCGTAAGCATTACAAAGTTCAATGACCACCGGATGATCGGTAACGCGCACGGCGAGGGAATCAAAGCGCCCTGTCAGCCAGGCAGGCGTTGTGGCTTTAGCCGGGAACACAAACGTGACCGGTCCAGGCCAGCAGGCAAATACTGCCTCACGCTGCGCGGTAGTTAACGCGGTATCATCGATATACGGTTCCAGTTGTTCGAAGCTTGCCGCAATCAGAATCAGCCCTTTTTCAACCGGGCGTTGTTTGAGTTCAAGCAGGCGATGTACGGCGATTTCACTGTCAGGGTCGCAACCGACGCCAAACACAGCTTCGGTTGGATAAGCGATGACTTCTTTATTCTTCAGAGCGATAACCGCACGCTGTACGGCTTCTGATGGCAGGTTATTATTCACTGATTTATTCCGCCGGAATCGGCTTTCCACATTGTTTACTGGCACAATAGCGCTTCAGGCCATGCGCCGTTTTCTTTTCGATGAGTAACGGGTAATGACACTCAGGGCACTCGCCCGCGACAGGGGTGAAGTTAAGCACAAACTGACACTCCGGATAGCGATCGCAGGAGTGGAACGTTTTGCCATAGCGTGAACGGCGCTGAACCAGATGCCCTTGCTGGCATTGTGGGCAGGCGATGGCTGTTTCATCAGGTTTATCGATAAGTTCGGTATGCTCGCAGGCCGGATACTGGCTGCAACCAATAAACATCCCAAAACGGCCCTGGCGAAGCGCGAGCTCGGCACCGCATTCCGGACACAACTGCCCCTCCAGAATTTTGACGATATGTCCATCCGCCTGACTCTTCAGGGGACGGACATAGTCACACTCTGGATAATGGGAACAACCAAGAAACGGCCCATGCTTGCCGGATCGTATTACCAGTTCAGCCCCGCACTGCGGGCAGGGCTCGTTTTTACGCACTGTAAAGAGTGCTGATTTGGCCATAACAACTCTTACTGCTGCACCATCGAATTAGTGCAGCATACCTTCATTCACGTCGAAGAGTAATTCTTCCATTTGTTGATACGCGTTTTCACACCCCGGAAGATTGAACAGAACCATCAGAATTACCCATTTGAGATCTTCCAATTCGAACTCTGCAGTATCCAGAGCCATCACGCGTTCAATCACCATTTCTCGCGTTTCGAGGTTTAGCACCTGAATTTGTTCCAGGAATAACAAGAATCCCCGACAACTGGCATCCAGTCTCTGGCTCTCTTCCGCCGTAAAAATGCGAACAGAAAGCGGATCGGAAGCTAACTGCATCGGTTCGACAAGCCCTTCCTGATAATCAGCGAGCTTCTCGAGCCACATCAACGCGTTGAAAATGTCCTCACGTTCAAAACCTGCTTCGGTGAGATCCCGTGTCAGTTTATCCTGATCCACGCGCATTTCAGCTTCGTTATGGATGTAAGTTTCAAACAAGTACAGTAGTACGTCGAACATGGCATGCCCTCCTTAATCGGACATAGCCGCCGGGTACAGCTGCGATCCATCCTGCTAACTCCAGTTCGAGTAGCTGAGCCACGGTCACTGGCACAGGTTGGCCGGCACGTTCAGCGACGACGTCAACAGGTGTTACCTCATCTCCTACGTTAGCCAGGAGCTCAGGAAATGGCAATGCTACAGAATCCTGATCTGGTGAATATTTTGACGTATCCTGCGCATTTTCAGACTGAAAAAGCGCAATTTGCCCTGATTCAAGAATATCTTCAGGTGTTGTGACTAACATCGCCCCCTGCTGAATCAACCAGTGCGGCCCCTCACAGCCAGGGTTACCGAGGGGCCCGGGAATCGCATACACCTCTCGCCCCTGCTCCAGAGCGCAACGCGCCGTCACGAGGGAACCACTTTTCAATGCCGCTTCGACCACCAGTACACCGCGACTAAGGCCGCTAATAATGCGATTACGCCGCGGGAAATTATGCGGCAACGGCGTCATCGCAAGGGGAAACTCCGAGACCAGCGCCCCACCTGACATCACAATATCCTCCGCCAGTTGGCGATGCCGATGCGGATAGATGTGACTTAATCCATTACCCAATACGGCGATGGTTTTGCCCGCCATACGTAATGCGCTACGGTGAGCAATCGCATCAATACCCAGCGCAAGGCCACTGGTAATGGTCATGCCCTGCAGCGCGAAGGCCTCGCAAAATGCGCGCCCCCATTGCTCACCGTACCATGAGAAATTTCGGCTACCGATCACCGCCAACTGACAAGTACTCAGTAGCGGCAAATTGCCGCGCACAAAAAGCGCTGCCGGATAATCACTAATGGCTCGCAGCGCCGTAGGATAGTAAGGAGAATTGGCCAGCAAAAGATGATTATCAGGCTGCGAGAGCCAGTGCTCACTTTCGCTAACCTCTTGCGTAGTCATTGAAAAAAAACGAGCCGCCTGCTTCGCGGTTAGCCCGATATCACGTAAGTTTTTCAACGTAACGGTTGGCTCCCGTATCAGGGCCTCGGCGATGTTTTGCATCTTGTCGCCGTATAGATCGTTTATCTTTACCAAACGAAGCCATATCTCTGTAGGTGACATCCTTTTCCCCTTGCCACAAGCGGCATCAGCAATCTTTGCGATTGGTCACTGATGCTGTCAATTGGAGGGGGTTTTGTCTAGAATAGAGGTAATATTCTTTCCAACTCCTGAACAGAACTCTGGAGATTTATGGCAGTCTTGCAAGTGTTACATATTCCGGACGAGCGTCTTCGCAAAGTCGCTAAACCGGTTGAAGAAGTAAATGCAGAAATTCAGCGTATCGTCGATGATATGTTCGAAACCATGTACGCCGAAGAAGGTATTGGCCTGGCGGCAACGCAGGTGGATATCCATCAGCGCATTATCGTCATTGATGTTTCTGAAAATCGTGATGAGCAACTGGTGCTGATCAACCCGGAGCTGCTGGAAAAACACGGCGACACCGGTATTGAGGAAGGTTGCCTGTCGATCCCCGAACAGCGTGCCCTGGTGCCGCGTGCCGAGCAGGTAAAAATCCGCGCGCTCGACCGTAACGGTAAAGCGTTCGAACTTGAAGCAGACGGCCTGCTGGCTATCTGTATCCAACACGAAATGGACCACTTAGTCGGTAAACTGTTTATCGATTATTTGTCCCCGCTGAAACAACAGCGTATTCGTCAGAAAGTCGAGAAACTGGATCGCCTGAACGCGCGTGCCTAAGGATAAGGAACAACGTGTCTGATTCACTACGTATCATCTTTGCGGGTACCCCCGATTTTGCAGCGCGTCATCTTGACGCGCTGTTGTCGTCTGAACATCAGGTCGTGGGCGTATTCACTCAGCCCGACCGCCCGGCGGGACGCGGCAAAAAACTGATGCCGAGCCCGGTAAAAGTGCTGGCCGAAGAGAAAGGGGTACCGGTATTTCAGCCGGTTTCACTACGCCCCCAGGAAAACCAACAGTTGGTTGCCGATTTACAGGCCGATGTGATGGTCGTGGTGGCCTACGGGTTAATCCTGCCAAAAGCTGTGCTCGACATGCCGCGACTGGGCTGCATTAACGTGCATGGTTCCCTGCTGCCACGCTGGCGTGGCGCGGCACCTATTCAGCGTTCGTTGTGGGCTGGCGATACTCAAACTGGCGTCACTATCATGCAGATGGACGTTGGCCTTGATACGGGTGATATGCTGCACAAGCTCTCCTGCCCAATCACCGCCGACGATACCAGCGGTAGCCTGTACGATAAGCTGGCCGATCTGGGCCCGCAAGGGCTTCTGCATACGCTGGCTCAACTCGCCGCGGGTACCGCTAAACCGGAAGTTCAGGATGAAGCGCTGGTCACTTATGCTGAGAAACTCAGCAAAGAAGAAGCGCGCGTCGACTGGTCACTCAGCGCGGCACAGCTTGAGCGCTGTATTCGCGCCTTTAATCCGTGGCCGATGAGTTATATTGTGATTGATGAACAGCCAGTGAAAATCTGGCAGGCGTCAGTCATCAATACTCCAACAAACGCAGTGCCAGGAACCATTCTGGAAGCCAATCGCCAGGGTATTCAGGTTGCGACGGGCGAGGGAATTCTTAACCTTCTCTCTCTGCAGCCGGCGGGTAAAAAAGCCATGGGCGTGCAGGATCTCCTGAATTCACGCCGGGAGTGGTTTATTCCCGGAAACCGTCTCGCCTGACGGTCACTCTCTTTTTAAGCCCGGTGTCGCCGGGCATTTTTATTTTTGCGGTTATGAAAAAAAACATTAATTTACGCAGTCTGGCAGCGCAAACCGTCGAGCAAGTTGTCGAGCAGGGCCAATCATTAAGTAACGTTCTGCCTGCAATGCAGCTGAAGGTATCCGATAAAGACAAAGCTTTGCTTCAGGAGCTCTGCTTTGGTGTACTTCGCACGCTTTCTCAACTGGAATGGTTCATCCATAAGCTGATGTCACGCCCGATGACGGGTAAGCAGCGAACGGTTCACTACCTGATTATGGTCGGTCTCTATCAATTGCTGTATACGCGTATTCCGCCACATGCCGCGCTGGCGGAAACGGTAGAAGGCGCTGTGGCGATTAAGCGCCCGCAGTTGAAAGGGTTAATCAACGGCGTATTGCGTCAATTCCAGCGCCAACAGGATGAACTACAGGCCGAGTTTTCACAGACCGATGTTCGTTATCTGCATCCCTCCTGGCTGGTGAAACGCATCAAACAAGCCTATCCGCAACAGTGGGAAGCTATTCTTGAGGCGAACAATCAGCGCCCACCAATGTGGCTGCGTGTGAACCGTAATCATCACACGCGCGACGCGTGGCTTGCGCTGCTGACTGAAGCAGGATTAACCGGCTTCCCGCATGCGGAGTATCCTGACGCCGTACGCCTTGAGACACCGGCACCAGTACATGCGCTCCCCGGATTTGATGAAGGTTGGGTCACCGTTCAGGATGCCTCCGCACAAGGTTGTATGACGTATCTGCAACCCGAAAATGGAGAGCAGATCCTCGACCTTTGCGCAGCGCCGGGCGGTAAAACAACACATATTCTGGAAGTGGCACCAGAAGCCAATGTGATGGCCGTTGATGTGGACGAAAAACGCCTGTCGCGCGTCTATGACAACCTGAAACGTCTGGGCATGAAAGCGTCGGTGAAGCAGGGCGATGGCCGTTTCCCGGAGCAATGGTGTGGTGAACAGCAATTTGATCGCATTCTTCTTGATGCGCCCTGTTCAGCAACGGGGGTCATACGTCGCCATCCGGATATTAAGTGGCTACGCCGCGATCGCGATATTCCAGAGCTGGCACAGTTACAGGCTGAGATCCTCAACGCGACCTGGATGCACCTTAAACCAGGCGGCACGCTGGTTTACGCAACCTGCTCTATTCTCCCGGAAGAGAACAGCCAGCAAATTGCTGCATTCATGCAACGCACACCGGATGCCGTGTTGAGTGAAACCGGCACACCAGAACAGCCCGGTAAACAGAATTTACCAGGCGCAGAAGAAGGTGACGGCTTCTTTTACGCTAAGCTAATCAAAAAATGATGAGATAACGGGTCGCGACTGATGAAAATTATCATTCTGGGCGCAGGTCAAGTAGGCGGAACGCTGGCAGAAAACCTGGTCGGAGAGAATAACGACATCACTATTGTGGATACCAATAGCGAGCGTCTGCGTGGTTTGCAGGACAAATTTGACCTGCGCGTCGTTCAGGGCCACGGCTCTCATCCACGCGTGCTGCGTGAGGCCGGTGCCGATGACGCCGATATGCTGGTTGCCGTAACCAGCTCCGACGAAACCAATATGGTGGCCTGTCAGGTCGCCTATTCCCTCTTTAATACACCAAACCGCATCGCACGAATTCGCTCCCCCGACTACGTACGTGACGCGGAGAAACTGTTCAATACTGACGCGGTGCCTATCGATCACCTGATTGCGCCAGAGCAACTGGTTATCGATAACATCTATCGCCTGATCGAATACCCAGGCGCGCTGCAGGTGGTTAATTTCGCTGAAGGAAAAGTGAGCCTCGCGGTGGTAAAAGCCTATTACGGCGGGCCGCTGGTGGGTAATGCGCTCTCGACCATGCGCGACCATATGCCGCATATTGATACGCGTGTCGCGGCTATTTTCCGTCACGACACGCCTATTCGCCCGCAGGGTTCAACCATTGTGGAGGCAGGCGATGAAGTATTCTTTATCGCGGCATCCCAGCATATTCGCGCTGTCATGAGCGAATTGCAACGTCTGGAAAAACCGTACAAGCGCATCATGCTGGTCGGCGGCGGTAACATCGGCGCAGGTCTGGCGCGCAGGCTGGAAAAAGATTACAGCGTGAAGCTGATCGAGCGCGATCAACAGCGTGCCGCCGAACTGGCAGAGAAGTTGCAGAATACGATCGTCTTCTTTGGCGATGCATCGGATCAAGAGTTGCTGGCGGAAGAACATATCGATCAGGTTGATCTGTTCATTGCCGTCACCAACGATGATGAAGCGAACATTATGTCCGCGATGCTGGCCAAGCGGATGGGTGCGAAAAAAGTGATGGTGTTGATCCAACGCCGCGCCTACGTTGACCTTGTTCAGGGGAGCGTGATTGATATCGCGATTTCGCCACAGCAGGCCACCATTTCCGCCCTGTTGAGCCACGTGCGTAAAGCCGATATCGTCGGCGTTTCTTCCCTGCGTCGCGGTGTCGCTGAAGCCATCGAAGCCGTTGCCCATGGTGATGAAAGCACTTCGCGGGTTGTCGGTAGAGTCATTGATGAGATAAAACTCCCACCGGGTACCATCATCGGCGCGATTGTACGCGGTAATGATGTCATGATTGCCAATGATAATTTACGCATTGAGCAAGGGGACCATGTAATTATGTTCCTTACGGACAAAAAATTTATTACCGATGTCGAACGATTGTTCCAGCCAAGCCCCTTCTTCCTTTAATTACAAAAGGCGTTCTCAGGAACGCTTTTTTATTAACCCTTTATTATTTAAGGCTAAATTTGCACAGCTGAATTATTGTTAATAATGGAAATTACATAAACATTTGTTAAACTTATAAACGTCAGCTGGCACAAGGAGAATAACATGAGCATTATTAAAGAGTTTCGCGAATTCGCGATGCGTGGAAACGTTGTTGATTTGGCGGTGGGTGTCATTATTGGTGCGGCGTTCGGTAAGATTGTATCGTCATTGGTTGCCGATATTATTATGCCACCGCTGGGCTTATTAATTGGCGGGATCGATTTTAAACAATTTGCGCTGACATTACGTGAAGCGCAGGGAGATGTTCCGGCTGTAGTAATGCACTACGGCGTGTTCATTCAAAATGTCTTTGATTTTGTGATCGTGGCTTTCGCTATCTTTATGGCAATCAAACTGATCAACAAACTGAATCGTAAGAAAGAAGAACCGGCTGCGGATCCGAAACCAACGAAAGAAGAAGTGCTGCTTTCTGAAATCCGCGACCTGCTGAAAGAACAAAATAACCGTTCTTAATCACGCGACCAAAAGCAGAAGGCCAGTGGTAAAGAAGCGATTCGCTTGTTTGCCACTGGCCTCCCAGTTACCTCGTTTTGCATGCTTCGTTTTACGCAGATAACTCCCTTTCCCTTTTTTATTCTTCTCAACGCGTTGTCTGAACAACGGGTCATGCAGAAGTGCCTCAATGGCGTTATCGTTTATTTGCCCTTTGGTGTGTTGATAGCGGCTCATCATTTTCTCCTGATGGATAATCATTCGGCGCGAGTGTAAATCCGTACCGTGATAAATTCAACAGCCTTTAATATTATTGTCAGCCCCCTGCTCCAGAGTCTCAAGGATAGAACAATAAACACTGCTATGAGCCGTGCCACAGCAGGCATCATTCAGCTTCTTAAGCGACCGTTGCATTGATTGTAGCTCTTCAATGCGTGACTCCACTTCGCGAAGGCGCGCCTGGACAATACTTTTGGATTCCTGGCAGGTGTGATGTTCAGGGTCAACGCGAATCGAAAGCAGCTCGCGGATGGCCTCAAGGGTAAAACCCAGTTGGCGAGCATAGCGGATAAATTTCAGGCGCTGAAGATCGTTGCCCGTATACAAGCGGAATCCACCTTCGGTACGAACTTCATGATCCATCATCTGCTGCTTTTCATAGTAGCGGATCGTATCGGGCGTCACGCCAGCCAGCTTAGCCAGTTCACCAATGCGATACATGGATTTTTACTCCTCATTAAACCGATTAATCAATTTTTCCGCATATTCGCCACGCAGAAAATCGGTGCTCATACCAACCTGGCGCAACTTCAGTTCCATTAATGCGAGTCGACGGCTCAATTCCTGATAACGTTCATCTTCTTTGTGAATACCGTTAAGTAGATCAACCAGCGCCAATGCTTCTTTGCGCTGCTCAACCTCTGGCGGCAAACAGCCCGCATTCTTCAACAGGCGATAACCTGAGCGTAGCTCTTCAGGTACAGCCGAATCGTCGTCGAGCATTAAAGGCTTGCCCTGCCCGGGAAGATTATCGAAATCACCGTTACGCTGGGCATCAGCGATGTGACGCTCTGCCCACTGGTCGATTAACCACATGACAGCACTCCAGGATGAGCAGAAGAGTTATTACTATTGTAGAGAGATGGGGGAAGTGGAGATATAAAAAAACCCGCCGGAGCGGGTTTTTTTACGATACTACAGATTACTCTGCAGCAGCTTCTGCTTTCTCTGAACGATCAACCAGCTCGATGTAAGCCATCGGCGCGTTGTCGCCTGCACGGAAGCCACACTTCAGAATACGAGTGTAACCACCGGCACGGCTCGCGAAACGCGGGCCCAGTTCGTTAAACAGTTTTGCCACGATCTCGTTATCACGAGTACGGGCGAATGCCAGACGACGATTAGCAACGCTATCAGTCTTGGCAAGAGTAATCAGCGGCTCAACTACGCGACGCAGTTCTTTCGCTTTAGGCAGGGTCGTCTTGATGATTTCATGACGAACCAGTGAACCTGCCATGTTGCGGAACATAGCCTGGCGATGGCTGCTGTTGCGGTTCAGTTGACGACCACTCTTACGATGGCGCATGACCTTATCCTTCTCAGTAAAACCTTAACCTGTGATCCGGTTACTCGTCAGCAATGCTTGCCGGTGGCCAGTTTTCCAGGCGCATACCCAGAGACAGTCCACGGGAGGCCAGCACGTCTTTAATCTCAGTAAGAGATTTTTTACCCAGGTTAGGCGTCTTAAGAAGCTCAACCTCGGTACGCTGTACCAGATCACCGATATAGTGGATAGCTTCTGCCTTAAGGCAGTTAGCAGAGCGGACAGTCAATTCCAGATCGTCAACAGGGCGCAGCAGGATCGGATCGAATTCTGGTTTCTCTTCTTTAACTTCTGGCTGACGTACATCACGTAAGTCAACAAAAGCTTCCAGTTGTTCAGCCAGGATGGTTGCCGCACGACGAATCGCCTCTTCAGGATCGATTGTGCCGTTGGTTTCCATTTCGATGACCAGCTTGTCCAGGTCGGTACGCTGTTCTACACGCGCTGCTTCAACATTGTAGGCAATACGCTCTACAGGGCTATAGCAGGCGTCGACCAACAGACGGCCGATCGGGCGCTCATCTTCTTCCGAATGAATTCGGGAAGAAGCCGGCACATAACCGCGACCGCGCTGAACTTTGATACGCATGCTGATAGCTGCGTTTTCATCGGTCAGGTGGCAGATCACGTGCTGCGGCTTGACGATTTCGACATCACCGTCGTGGGTGATATCGGCTGCGGTCACAGGGCCAATGCCAGATTTATTCAAGGTAAGAATAACTTCATCTTTACCCTGAACTCTCACCGCCAGCCCTTTCAGGTTGAGCAGGATTTCCAGGATATCTTCCTGAACGCCTTCTTTGGTGCTGTACTCATGAAGTACACCATCAATCTCAACCTCGGTCACCGCGCAACCCGGCATCGATGAGAGCAGAATACGGCGCAGTGCGTTACCCAGAGTATGGCCAAAGCCACGCTCTAAAGGCTCAAGGGTCACCTTGGCGTGCGTCGAACTCACTTGCTCGATATCTACCAGGCGCGGTTTTAGAAACTCTGTCACAGAACCCTGCATTGTGTCCTCTCTTTGGTACTAAGCTTTACTTGGAGTAAAGCTCGACGATCAGGTGTTCGTTAATGTCCGCAGACAGATCAGAACGCTCAGGCTGACGCTTGAACGTGCCTTCCATCTTGCCAGCATCAACTTCCAGCCAGGTTGGCTTTTCACGCTGTTCAGCCAGCTCAAGAGCGGCTTTCACGCGAGATTGCTTTTTCGCTTTCTCACGGATGCTAACAACGTCATTCGCTTTAACCTGATAAGAAGCGATGTTAACAACACGACCGTTTACCATGATTGCTTTATGGCTAACCAGCTGGCGTGCTTCAGCACGAGTGGCGCCAAAGCCCATACGGTATACAACGTTGTCCAGACGACCTTCCAGCAGAGCCAACAGGTTTTCACCGGTGTTGCCTTTCAGACGTGCTGCTTCTTTGTAGTAGTTACGGAATTGACGCTCCAGCACACCGTACATACGGCGAACTTTTTGCTTCTCACGCAACTGCACACCATAGTCAGACAGACGCGGTTTACGCGCACCGTGCTGGCCAGGAGCTTGTTCAATTTTACACTTGGTATCGATCGCGCGAACGCCAGACTTAAGGAATAAGTCGGTGCCCTCACGACGGCTCAGCTTGAGCTTAGGACCCAAATATCTTGCCATTTTCTTTCTCCAACTAACCTGGAAAACGTAGCGTTATACGCGACGTTTTTTCGGCGGACGACAACCGTTATGAGGGATCGGAGTCACATCAGTAATATTAGTGATGCGGAAACCAGCGGCGTTCAGAGCACGAATAGTAGATTCGCGACCCGGACCCGGACCTTTGACCATAACTTCCAGATTCTTGATGCCGTATTCTTTTACGGCTTCTGCGCAACGCTCTGCCGCAACCTGAGCTGCGAACGGAGTGGATTTGCGAGAACCACGGAAACCGGAACCACCGGCTGTTGCCCAACCCAGCGCGTTACCCTGACGATCGGTAATAGTCACGATGGTGTTGTTGAAAGAAGCATGGATATGAGCCACGCCGTCAGAGACTTGTTTTCTTACACGTTTACGTGCACGAATTGGTGCCTTTGCCATTATTCAATCACCCCGATTATTTCTTGATCGGTTTGCGCGGACCCTTACGGGTACGTGCGTTGGTCTTGGTACGCTGACCGCGAACCGGGAGACCACGACGATGACGCAAACCGCGATAGCAACCAAGATCCATCAGGCGCTTGATGCTCATGCTGATTTCACGGCGCAGATCACCTTCAACGACAAATTTGGCAACTTCGTCACGCAGCGTGTCGATTTGTCCTTCAGACAGCTCACTGATCTTAACATTTTCAGCGATACCCGCTGCAGCCAGGATGGCTTTAGAACGGGTCTTACCGATGCCGTAGATCGAAGTTAATGCGATCACAGCATGTTTTTGATCAGGAATGTTAATGCCTGCTATACGGGCCACTATGCACTCCTACTATTTAATATGTACGCACCATGCTGAAAAGCCCGTTTTCAGGATACTCAAATGGAAACGTACAGACATACAAAAGATTGGCTGGCTAATCTAGCCAGCTCAACCCAACTTTGCAAGAAAAATATGCGAATAAATCAGCCTTGGCGCTGTTTATGCTTCGGCTCGGCACTGCAAATCACACGGATGACACCATCACGCTTAACGATTTTGCAGTTACGGCATAATTTCTTGACGGAAGCACGAACTTTCATTTTTACTCTCCGTAACTTCTCGGGCGACCAATTATCGGCCGTAGCCTTTCAGGTTCGCCTTCTTCAATGCAGACTCGTACTGACTTGACATCATCAGAGTTTGCACTTGAGCCATAAAGTCCATAATCACGACAACAACGATAAGCAGTGAGGTCCCACCGAAGTAGAACGGTACTTTCATTGCATCACGCATGAACTCCGGGATCAGGCAGATAAAGGTAATATACAACGCACCAACCAGGGTCAGGCGGGTCATTACTTTATCGATATACTTCGCCGTTTGCTCTCCCGGACGAATTCCTGGTACAAATGCACCGGACTTCTTCAGGTTATCTGCTGTTTCACGCGGGTTGAAGACCAACGCCGTGTAGAAGAAACAGAAGAAGATGATCGCAGACGCATAGAGTAACACATAAAGTGGTTGCCCAGGCTGCAAATACAGCGAAATTGTTGTCAGCCAGTTCCAACCAGTCCCGCCCCCGAACCATGACGCGATGGTTGCCGGGAACAGAATAATACTGGAAGCGAAGATTGCCGGGATTACCCCTGCCATATTCACTTTCAGCGGTAAATGTGTGCTCTGTGCAGCATAGACACGACGACCTTGCTGACGTTTGGCGTAGTTTACCACAATGCGGCGTTGACCACGCTCAACAAATACAACAAAGAACGTCACTGCAAATACTAATACTGCAACCAACAGCAACAGGAGGAAGTGCAGGTCGCCTTGACGCGCTTGCTCGATAGTATGGGCAATGGCTGGCGGGAGTCCCGCAACGATACCAGCGAAGATAATGATTGAGATACCGTTGCCGATACCGCGCTCAGTAATCTGTTCGCCGAGCCACATCAGGAACATAGTCCCTGTAACCAGACTTACAACAGCGGTGAAATAGAATGCAAAGCCTGGGTTAATCACCAGGCCCTGCATACCAGGCATATTCGGCAGACCGGTAGCAATACCGATCGACTGGAATATCGCCAGCACCAGAGTACCATAGCGGGTGTACTGGCTGATCTTACGACGACCAGACTCCCCTTCTTTCTTAATTTCTGCCAACGTCGGATGAACCACCGTCAGCAGCTGGATAATGATCGACGCCGAAATATACGGCATGATCCCCAGAGCAAAGATAGAAGCACGGCTGAGAGCACCACCAGAGAACATGTTAAACATCTCAATGATGGTGCCTCGCTGTTGCTCAAGCAGTTTGGCAAGTACAGCGGCATCAATACCAGGGATCGGAATAAAAGAGCCAATACGGAACACAATAAGCGCACCGATTACAAACAGCAGTCTGCGTTTCAGCTCGCCTAAGCCACCTTTGGCACTTTGAAAATCTAATCCCGGTTGTTTAGCCATCTGCTACTTATTCCTCGATTTTACCGCCAGCAGCTTCGATAGCAGCACGAGCGCCTTTAGTAACACGCAGGCCACGAACAGTTACCGGAGTAGTGACTTCACCAGCCAGGATCACTTTCGCGAACTCGATCTGGATACCGATAATGTTAGCTGCTTTCAGCGTGTTCAGGTCTACAACACCGCCTTCCACTTTCGCCAGGTCAGACAGACGGATTTCCGCTGTGATCGCTGCTTTGCGAGAAGTGAAGCCGAATTTCGGCAGACGACGGTACAGAGGCATCTGACCACCCTCGAAACCACGACGTACGCCACCGCCAGAACGAGACTTCTGACCTTTGTGACCACGACCGCCGGTTTTACCGAGGCCAGAACCGATACCACGACCCAGACGGCGACCCGCCTTTTTAGAGCCTTCGGCCGGAGACAGAGTATTTAAACGCATCTCTTACTCCTCAACTTTAACCATGAAGGAAACCGCGTTGACCATACCACGAACAGCAGGAGTATCCTCGCGCTCTACGGTGTGACCAATACGACGCAGACCCAGGCCAAGCAGCGTTGCCTTGTGTTTCGGCAGACGACCGATTGCACTGCGGGTTTGAGTAATTTTAATAGTCTTTGCCATGGTTTATTTCCCCAGAATTTCTTCAACGGATTTACCACGCTTGGCAGCGACCATTTCCGGAGATTTCATATTTTCCAGACCATCGATAGTTGCACGAACCACGTTAATCGGGTTAGTGGAACCATACGCTTTAGCCAGAACGTTACGAACTCCAGCGACTTCCAGAACGGCGCGCATTGCACCACCGGCGATGATACCGGTACCTTCGGAAGCCGGCTGCATGAATACACGAGAACCCGTGTGAGTACCCTTAACTGGGTGCTGCAGGGTGCCGGTATTCAGCGCGACGTTAATCATATTGCGACGGGCTTTTTCCATCGCTTTCTGGATCGCTGCTGGAACTTCACGCGCTTTACCGTAACCAAAACCTACGCGACCGTTACCATCGCCTACTACAGTCAGAGCTGTGAAGGAGAAAATACGACCACCTTTAACGGTTTTAGATACGCGGTTTACCGCGATCAGCTTTTCCTGCAGTTCGCCAGCTTGTTTTTCGATGTGAGCCATCTTACACCTCTACCTTAGAACTGAAGGCCAGCTTCACGGGCAGCATCTGCCAGTGCCTGGACACGACCATGATATTGGAACCCGGAACGGTCAAAGGATACATCTTTGATGCCTTTTTCCAGAGCGCGTTCAGCAACAGCTTTACCCACAGCTGCAGCCGCGTCTTTGTTACCGGTGTACTTCAGTTGTTCAGCGATAGCTTTTTCTACAGTAGAAGCAGCTACCAGAACTTCGGAACCGTTCGGTGCAATTACCTGTGCGTAAATATGACGCGGGGTACGATGTACCACCAGGCGAGTTGCGCCCAGCTCCTGGAGCTTGCGGCGTGCGCGGGTCGCACGACGGATACGAGCAGATTTCTTATCCATAGTGTTACCTTACTTCTTCTTAGCCTCTTTGGTACGCACGACTTCGTCGGCGTAACGAACACCCTTGCCTTTATAAGGCTCAGGACGACGGTAGGCGCGCAGATCCGCTGCAACCTGACCGATCACCTGCTTATCAGCGCCTTTCAGCACGATTTCAGTTTGAGTCGGACATTCAGCAGTGATACCCGCAGGCAGCTGATGGTCAACCGGGTGAGAGAAACCTAAAGACAGGTTTACTACATTCCCTTTAACCGCTGCACGATAACCTACACCAACCAGCTGTAGCTTCTTAGTGAAGCCTTCGGTAACACCGATAACCATTGAGTTCAGCAGGGCACGCGCGGTACCAGCCTGAGCCCATCCGTCTACGTAACCATCACGCGGACCGAAGGTCAGTGCATTATCTGCATGTTTAACTTCAACAGCATCGTTGAGAGTACGAGTCAGCTCGCCGTTTTTACCTTTGATCGTAATAACCTGACCGTTGATTTTTACATCAACGCCGGCAGGAACAACGACCGGTGCTTTAGCAACACGAGACATTTTTTCCTCCGATTAGGCTACGTAGCAGATAATTTCGCCACCAAGACCAGCCTGGCGCGCTGCACGATCAGTCATAACACCTTTAGAGGTAGAAACAACTGCGATACCCATGCCGGCCATAACTTTCGGCAGCTCATCTTTACGTTTGTAGATGCGCAGACCTGGGCGGCTGACACGCTGAATGCTTTCTACAACAGCTTTACCCTGGAAATACTTGAGAGTCAGTTCCAGTTCCGGCTTGGTGTCGCCTTCAACTTTAAAATCTTCAATAAAACCTTCTTCCTTCAGCACGTTGGCAATTGCCACTTTCAGCTTGGAGGAAGGCATGGTGACCGCAGCTTTGTTCGCGGCCTGACCGTTACGGATACGGGTCAGCATATCCGCGATCGGATCTTGCATGCTCATCTGTCTTTACTCCCGTGATTCAATTGGTAATTACCAGCTAGCCTTTTTCAAGCCTGGTACTTCACCGCGCATAGCGGCTTCACGAAGCTTAATACGGCTCAACCCGAACTTGCCCACATAACCATGCGGACGACCTGTTTGACGGCAGCGGTTACGCTGACGAGACGGGCTGGAATCACGCGGCAGACTCTGCAGCTTCAGAACAGCGTTCCAACGATCTTCATCGGAAGCGTTCACATCAGAGATGATAGCTTTCAGTTCAGCGCGTTTAGCGAAGAATTTATCAGCTAAAGCTACGCGTTTTACTTCGCGTGCTTTCATTGATTGCTTAGCCATTCAGTAACCCTTACTTGCGGAACGGGAAGTCAAAGGCAGCCAGCAGAGCACGGCCTTCTTCGTCAGATTTCGCAGTAGTGGTAATGGTAATATCCAAACCACGCACGCGGTCGACTTTATCGTAGTCGATTTCTGGGAAGATGATCTGCTCACGGACACCCATGCTGTAGTTACCACGGCCATCGAATGACTTAGCGGACAGGCCACGGAAGTCACGGATACGCGGTACAGCAATAGTGATCAGGCGCTCAAAGAACTCCCACATGCGTTCGCCACGCAGAGTTACTTTACAGCCGATCGGATAGCCCTGACGGATTTTGAAGCCTGCAACTGATTTGCGTGCTTTGGTGATCAGCGGTTTTTGACCGGAGATTGCTGCCAGGTCAGCTGCTGCGTTATCCAGCAGTTTCTTGTCAGCGATCGCTTCACCAACACCCATGTTCAGGGTGATCTTCTCGACCCGAGGGACTTGCATGACAGAATTGTAGTTAAACTCAGTCATGAGTTTGTTAACTACTTCGTCTTTGTAGTAATCATGCAGTTTCGCCATCGTACTACTCCAAATTACTTGATAGTTTCGCTGTTAGACTTGAAGAAACGGACTTTTTTGCCGTCTTCGAATCTAAAGCCTACACGGTCGGCCTTGCCGGTTGCCGCATTGAAGATTGCAATGTTAGAGATCTGAATAGCTGCTTCTTTCTCAACAATGCCACCTGGCTGGTTCAGGGCCGGAACCGGCTTCTGATGTTTCTTAACCAGGTTGATACCTTCAACAATGACCTTGCCGGAAGACAGGACATTTTTTACTTTACCGCGTTTACCTTTATCTTTACCGGTTAACACGATAACTTCGTCATCACGACGGATCTTCGCTGCCATGATTCGCTCCTTAGAGTACTTCTGGTGCCAGAGAGATAATTTTCATGAACTTCTCGTTACGAAGTTCACGAGTTACCGGCCCAAAAATACGCGTACCGATAGGCTGCTCGCTGTTATTGTTTAAAATAACGCATGCATTACCATCGAAGCGAATGACAGAACCGTCCGGGCGACGAACACCCTTCTTGGTGCGCACCACTACCGCCTTCAGCACATCACCTTTTTTGACCTTACCACGCGGAATTGCTTCCTTGATGGTGATCTTGATGATGTCGCCTACGCCTGCGTAGCGACGGTGCGAGCCACCCAGAACCTTGATACACATTACGCGACGTGCACCGGAGTTGTCGGCGACGTTCAGCATAGTCTGTTCTTGGATCATTTTAGTGCTCCGCTAATGTCAACTACTACTGAGACCCGAAAGTCAGGCCATTAAAAAGCCCCATATATCGAGGGCGCGGCATTATAACACCACTCTCAAGATATGGGTAGAAAAAATAAACGGCTCATCGCTGAGCCGTTTATTCGTATCGAGAATGCGTACTGTATTACAGAACCGCTTTCTCTACAACGCGAACCAGCGTCCAGGACTTAGTCTTGGACAGCGGACGGCATTCACGGATTTCAACCTTGTCGCCGATACCGCATTCGTTGTTCTCGTCATGTACGTGCAGTTTGGTCGTACGCTTAATGAATTTACCGTAGATCGGGTGTTTCACAAAACGTTCGATAGCAACAACAATGGATTTCTCCATTTTATCGCTAACAACGCGACCTTGCAGAGTACGGATTTTATCGGTCATTACGCACCCGCCTTCTCAGTCAGTAAAGTCTTAACACGTGCAACATCACGACGCACTTGCTTCAGCAGATGAGTCTGTTGCAGCTGGCCACTTGCAGCCTGCATGCGCAGGTTGAACTGCTCACGCAGCAAGTTCAGCAGCTCAGCGTTCAGATCTTCAACGCTTTTTTCACGCAGCTCTTTTGCTTTCATTACATCACCGTCTTAGTTACAAAGGTGGTTTTGATCGGCAGTTTCGCGGCTGCGAGGCCGAATGCTTCACGGGCCAGCTCTTCCGGTACACCGTCCATTTCATACAGGACTTTGCCCGGCTGAATCAAGGCAACCCAATACTCCACGTTACCTTTACCTTTACCCATACGAACTTCAAGAGGCTTCTCGGTAATCGGTTTGTCCGGGAATACACGGATCCAGATTTTACCTTGACGCTTCACTGCACGGGTCATAGCACGACGTGCTGCTTCGATCTGACGTGCAGTCAGACGACCACGGCCAACAGCTTTCAGACCGAAAGTGCCGAAGCTAACATCCGTACCCTGCGCCAGACCGCGGTTACGGCCTTTGTGCACTTTACGGAATTTTGTACGCTTTGGTTGTAACATCAGCGACGCTCCTTATTTACGGCCTTTACGCTGCTGCTTTTTAGGTTGAGCAGCCGGTTCCGGTTGTTCAACAGCAGCCATACCACCCAGGATCTCACCTTTGAAGATCCATACCTTAACGCCGATTACACCGTAAGTGGTGTGCGCTTCAGAGGTGTTGTAGTCGATGTCAGCACGCAGAGTGTGCAGCGGTACACGACCTTCGCGGTACCATTCGGTACGTGCGATTTCCGCGCCGCCCAGACGGCCGCTAACTTCAACTTTGATACCTTTAGCGCCCAGACGCATTGCGTTCTGTACAGCACGCTTCATAGCACGACGGAACATAACACGACGTTCCAGCTGAGAAGTGATGCTGTCAGCAACCAATTTAGCGTCCAGTTCAGGCTTACGAACTTCGGCGATATTGATCTGAGCAGGAACGCCAGCGATATCCGCTACGACCTTGCGCAGTTTTTCTACGTCTTCGCCTTTCTTACCGATAACGATACCCGGGCGAGCAGTGTGAATAGTCACACGGATGCTCTTAGCCGGACGCTCGATAACGATACGAGATACGGACGCTTTTGCCAGTTCCTTCGTCAGGTACTGACGGACTTTAAAATCGCTGTCCAGGTTGTCAGCGAATTCTTTGGTGTTCGCGAACCAGGTAGAGTTCCATGGTTTGACAATACCCAGGCGAATACCATTAGGATGTACTTTCTGACCCATTGCTAGTCTCCAGAGTCTCAGCGATCGGACACAACCACAGTAATGTGGCTGGTGCGCTTCAGGATGCGATCTGCACGACCTTTTGCACGCGGCATAATGCGCTTCATGCTCGGGCCTTCGTCTACGAAAATTTTCGCAACTTTCAGATCGTCAATGTCAGCGCCATCGTTGTGTTCAGCGTTAGCAATGGCAGATTCCAGTACTTTCTTGACCAGTACAGCCGCTTTCTTATTGGTGTAGGTCAGAATATCCAGGGCCTGCGACACTTTCTTACCGCGAATCAGGTCAGCAACAAGGCGAACCTTCTGAGCAGAAGAACGAGCATGGCGATGTTGAGCTAAAGTTTCCATCTCTTCCTCCTACCTTATTTCTTCTTCGCTTTTTTATCAGCAGCGTGGCCGCGATAAGTACGAGTCGGTGCGAATTCACCCAGTTTGTGACCAACCATTTCGTCGGTTACAAAGACTGGAACGTGCTGACGACCATTATGGACAGCGATGGTCAAACCGATCATGTTAGGAAAGATCGTTGAACGACGGGACCAAGTGCGCAGGGGCTTCTTGTCTCCGCTTTCCACCGCTTTCTCTACCTTCTTCAGCAAGTGCAGGTCAATAAAAGGACCTTTCTTGAGAGAACGTGGCATGGCTTATCCTCTAAAATTATTTGCTACGGCGACGTACGATGAATTTATCAGTACGCTTGTTGCTGCGGGTCTTCTTACCTTTGGTCTGCAGGCCCCACGGGGATACCGGGTGCTTACCAAAGTTACGACCTTCACCACCACCATGTGGGTGGTCGACTGGGTTCATCGCAGTACCGCGAACGGTAGGACGAACACCACGCCAGCGTGCAGCACCGGCTTTACCCAGAACGCGCAGCATATGCTCAGCATTGCCAACTTCGCCCAGAGTTGCACGGCAGTCTGCTTCGACTTTACGCATTTCACCAGAACGCAGACGCAGGGTGACATAAGCACCATCACGAGCAACGATCTGAACGTAAGTACCAGCGGAACGTGCCAGCTGACCGCCTTTACCTGGTTTCATTTCTACGTTATGAACGGTAGAACCAACCGGGATATTGCGCATCGGCAGGGTGTTACCTGCTTTGATTGCAGCATCAACGCCAGACTGAATCTGGTCGCCAGCTTTCAGGCCTTTAGGGGCCAGGATGTAACGGCGTTCGCCGTCTTTGTACAGAACCAGCGCGATGTTCGCGGAGCGGTTCGGATCGTACTCAAGACGTTCAACTGTTGCCGGGATACCGTCTTTGTTGCGTTTGAAGTCAACAATACGATAAGCCTGCTTATGGCCACCACCGATGTGACGAGTGGTGATACGGCCATTGTTGTTACGACCACCGGATTTGCTGTTTTTTTCCAGCAACGGAGCAAAAGGTTTGCCCTTGTGCAGCTCAGGGTTAACCACTTTAACTACGTGGCGACGACCCGGAGATGTCGGTTTACATTTAACAACTGCCATTGTATTACTCCTCCGACTTACTCAGCGCCGCCAACGAAGTCCAGATTCTGGCCTTCTTTCAGGGTGACGTAAGCTTTTTTCCAGTCGCTACGACGACCGATACGCTGTCCGTGACGTTTAACTTTCCCTTTAACGACCAGGGTGTTAACGACTTCGACTTCGACTTCAAACAGTTTCTGCACAGCAGCTTTGATTTCTGCTTTGGTCGCGTCTTTAGCAACTTTGAGAACGATGGTGTTAGTTTTTTCCATCGCAGTAGACGCTTTTTCAGAAACGTGCGGTGCGCGCAGCACCTTCAGCAGACGTTCTTCACGAATCATGCCAGCATCTCCTCAACTTGCTTAACAGCATCAGCAGTCATTACGACTTTGTCGAAGGCGATCAGGCTAACCGGGTCGATACCCGTTGCATCGCGAACGTCAACCTTGTGCAGGTTACGTGCTGCGAGGAACAGATTTTCGTCCAGCTCACCGGTGATGATCAGCACATCTTCCAGAGCCATGTCTTTCAGTTTCTGAGCCAGCAGCTTAGTTTTAGGCGCTTCTACAGAGAACTTCTCGACAACGATCAGACGATCCTGACGTACCAGTTCGGACAGAATGCTTTTCAGCGCGCCGCGGTACATCTTTTTGTTAACTTTTTGACTGTGGTCCTGCGGACGCGCAGCGAAGGTTACGCCACCTGAACGCCAGATCGGGCTCTTGATAGAACCTGAACGCGCACGGCCGGTACCTTTCTGGCGCCATGGTTTTTTACCAGAACCAGTTACTTCAGCACGAGTCTTCTGAGCACGAGTACCCTGACGAGCACCAGCTGCATAAGCAACAACAACCTGGTGAACCAGCGCTTCGTTGAAATCACGACCGAAGGTAGTTTCGGAAACAGTCAGCGCGCTCTGCGCGTCTTTCAATACTAATTCCATTGCTATCCCCTTACGCCTTCACAGCTGGTTTAACGATCAGGTCGCTACCGGTTGCACCCGGGACCGCACCTTTCACCAGCAGCAGGTTGCGCTCAGCGTCAACACGTACTACGTCCAGGCTCTGAACAGTTACACGTTCGTTACCCAGCTGACCTGCCATTTTCTTGCCTTTGAACACTTTGCCCGGAGTCTGGTTCTGACCGATAGAACCCGGAACGCGGTGAGACAAGGAGTTACCGTGAGTAGCGTCCTGGGTACGGAAGTTCCAGCGCTTAACGGTACCAGCAAAACCTTTACCTTTAGAGGTACCGGTTACGTCAACTTTTTTAACTTCAGCAAACAGCTCGACGCTGATGTTCTGACCAACAGTGAATTCTTCACCATCTGCCAGACGGAATTCCCACAGGCCGCGGCCAGCTTCTACGCCAGCTTTAGCGAAATGGCCAGCTTCCGGCTTGGTTACACGGTTTGCTTTTTTAGCACCGGTGGTAACCTGAATAGCACGATAGCCATCGTTAGCCAGGTCTTTAACCTGAGTAACACGGTTTGCTTCAACTTCGATTACGGTTACTGGGATAGATACGCCATCTTCAGTGAAGATGCGGGTCATACCCACTTTTTTACCGACTAAACCAATCATTGTATCAACCTCTCAATCGCTCGATGACCTGATTAACCCAGGCTGATCTGCACGTCTACACCGGCAGCCAGGTCCAGACGCATCAGAGCATCAACGGTTTTCTCGGTTGGCTCAACGATGTCAACCAGACGCTTGTGAGTGCGAATTTCGTACTGATCGCGCGCGTCTTTGTTAACGTGCGGAGAGATCAGAACGGTAAAGCGCTCTTTGCGGGTCGGCAGCGGGATCGGACCGCGAACCTGCGCACCAGTGCGCTTGGCAGTCTCGACGATTTCCGCGGTTGATTGATCGATCAGACGATGATCAAACGCTTTAAGGCGGATACGGATTCTTTGGTTCTGCATGAGACCAGAGCTCCAATTATTTTATAGACGAAATGATTACTCCTCAAACCCATTACGATTGATGGGAGAGTGTAACCGTTCTTACGTAGCCCCCCAATTGGAGGCATTGTTGATGACCAAAAAGCGCCATCGGGTTCAGATTGAACCGCTGTCAATATTAGACAAGCCCGCGCATTATACGCAAATACCAGCGTGAAGCAAGGGGTGTTTAGAAATTAGTCATGATAATTTGCGGCGCTGCGCGCACTGACTCCGGTAAATAATGTCATTCATGAAGAAATGCCGGATAACACCTCGCACTGCTGTCTTTTGCCTTTTGCACTCTGAACGCGCCTTCGCCACACTCCTGGCCAGGATAATTTACCGGACGCGAGTATGTCTTATGCCCCCCTGCCCTTTTTCGTTATCTACACGCTGCTAACTCTGGCGCTTAGCTGGCATGACTGGCGTACCGGCCTTCTGCCTGACCGCCTAACCTGCCCGCTTTTATGGGGTGGCGTGCTTTATCATCTGTGCTTTTATCCTGCACGTTTATCTTTATCATTGTGGGGGGCCATCGGCGGATACATTGCCTTTGCGCTGATTTACTGGGGTTACCGAGGCCTGCGTCACCGTGAAGGATTAGGGTATGGCGATGTGAAATTTCTTGCCGCGCTGGGGGCGTGGCATGGCTGGCAAGCGCTACCGGAACTGATTCTTACTGCCACGTTGTTGGCCCTGATTTTCATCAGCCTGTCAGCGCTTCATCTGCGTGAATGGCAGGCACTAAAAAACCCGCTGCCTTTCGGCCCTTTTCTGGCCGCAGCGGGTTTCATCATATACGGGCTTGGGGTGACTTAGTCTTCGACTTTAATTTGTGACTGCAGATAATTTTGCAGACCAATTTTACCGATCAGATCCAGCTCAGTTTCGAGCCAGTCGATATGATGCTCTTCTTCACTGAGGATATTAATAAGCATATCGCGGCTCACATAGTCGTGAACACTGTCGGTATACGCAATAGCTTCACGTAAATCTTTCGCGCCTTCCAGCTCAAGGCGGAGATCCGATTGCAACATCTCTTCCACATCTTCGCCAATTTGCAGTTTGCCAAGATCCTGAAGATTCGGTATCCCCTCGAGAAACAAAATACGCTCGATATATTTATCGGCATGTTTCATCTCATCAATTGATTCGTGGTACTCAATGTCATTGAGGCGCATCAGGCCCCAGTTTTTGAACATTCTCGCGTGGAGAAAGTATTGGTTTATTGCGACAAGCTCGTTTCCCAATAATTTATTGAGATAATTTATAACCTTAACATCACCTTTCATTATGTAGTCCCTCCGCTTCCACTTATTGAAGCGTAGAACGGGCTACAGGGATGTCAAAAAAAGAATAGGGCTCAGGCGATTTCCTGATATTCCGGCATCTGCGTTAATTCATCTTCCATCACTTCGCGGGCCGCACGTACGCACTTACCGCATTGATTTCCAACGGGTATAAATTTGCGTAATTGCTGGAAAGATTGTGGATGAAACTGGCGAACTGCCTGGCGAATTTTTTTATCGCTTACACCGTTACACAAACAAACGTACATAATCACTCCCGCTTAATTTATGAACAGAGTGTAAATGAGAATAGTTATGATTACAATAGCAGATGACAAATGACGCAGCGGGGGCGCATTTTAAAATAAATAAGAAGGCAGGTATCAGACAGCAAAAAGGGCGCCGAAGCGCCCTTTTTAAGCTCAAAGCTAATTAATTAATAATTAGCTCATTACTTTAGCAACAACGCCCGCGCCAACGGTACGGCCGCCTTCACGGATTGCGA
>NZ_QBJC02000035.1:0-25825 GCF_003057695.2 Pseudocitrobacter sp. RIT415
TTCACCATGTCCCCGAACACCTGTCTACCATGTCCCCGGACCGTACACTCCCTGAGGGAGAGGGAACGGCTCGCAGTCGTGGTTAAGTTCTGCCCTGGTCTTCTCCCTCTCCCTCAGGGAGAGGGCCGGGATGAGGGTTGTTGAGATTAGAGAATGAGGCTAAAGCGAACAATCTGAATTTTTATTGAATGTGTTGCTTCAGGAAGTGATGGTGGTGGGGGAAGGATTACTCAGCGCTACGCGCTTCGCCCTTCGGGTCGTTGCCTGCGGCAACGCTTTCTCGCTGCGCTCGAATCGAACCTTGGTCGAAGCTTCTCATCCTTCCCGCATGGGCAGGATATGAAACGTTATCGATAAGTTTGAATTTGGCTTTTATCAGGAAATGATGGTGGTGGGGGAAGGATTACTCAGCGCTACGCGCTTCGCCCTTCGGGTCGTTGCCTGTGGCAACGCTTTCTCGCTGCGCTCGAATCGAACCTTGGTCGAAGCTTCTCATCCTTCCCGCATGGGCAGGATATGAAACGATATCGATAAGTTTGAATTTGGCTTTATCAGGAAGTGATGGTGGTGGGGGAAGGATTCGAACCTTCGAAGTCGATGACGGCAGATTTACAGTCTGCTCCCTTTGGCCGCTCGGGAACCCCACCAGGGGTAATTCTAATGTTGAGATGATGCTTTGAAATGGTGGTGGGGGAAGGATTATTCGTCGCTTCGCTCCTCACCCTTCGGGCCGTTACCTTCGGTAACGTTCTCTTGCTAACGCAAGAGTCGAACCTTAATCGAAGGTTCTCACCCTTCCCCGATAAGTGCAAACATCAACTCTCTCATCGGTAGTACCACATCGCAGTGGTGAATAATGGTGGTGGGGGAAGGATTCGAACCTTCGAAGTCGATGACGGCAGATTTACAGTCTGCTCCCTTTGGCCGCTCGGGAACCCCACCACGGGGTATTGCTTGGTACTGGCCTGCTTCCTTGTGGGGAAGCGGGGCGCATCATATCAAATGACGCGCCGCTGTAAAGCTTTCGTTTGAATAAAATGAACCGTTTGCGTACTTTTCATCCGTAACGCGTTAAAGGCAACCAGTTCATTTTGTTAGTGATTAAAGAATAATCGTCCGGTTGCCGTAGACGAACACGCGTTGTGCCAGCACCTGGTATAACGCGCGGCTTAATACATTCTTCTCGACGTCGCGACCGGCGCGCATCATATCTTCTGCGGTATAGGTGTGATCTACGTGAATCACGTCCTGCATGATGATTGGGCCTTCGTCCAGATTATCATTCACATAATGCGCAGTCGCACCGATGATCTTCACGCCGCGCTCGTAGGCCTGGTGATAAGGACGCGCACCGATAAAGGCTGGCAGGAACGAGTGGTGAATATTGATAATTTTATTCGGGAAGCGTGACACAAAGTTTGGCGTCAGCACGCGCATGTATTTTGCCAGCACGACATAATCCGGTTCGTATGCTTCAATGGCATCGGCCATTTGCTGATCGTGTTCATCGCGGGTCAGCCCTTCGTGGCTTACCAGCTGGAACGGAATATCAAAACGCTCAACCAGCGTGCGCAGCGTTTCATGGTTGCCAATCACCGCGGCAATTTCTACATCCAGGCCGCCGTAATTTGCTTTCATCAGCAAATCACCCAGGCAGTGCGCCTCTTTGGTGACAAGAATAACGATACGGCGACGACCCGCCGGGTTCAGTTCGCGAATAGAACCTTCCGGTAATGCGCTGTCTAAATCCGCCAGCAGCGTGGCATCGTTAAATATGCCTTCAAGCTCGGTGCGCATAAAAAAGCGCCCGGTGCGGTGATCAACAAATTCATTGTTCTGCACGATATTCAGTTCATGCTTGTAACAAATGTTGGTAATTCGTGCGATCAGGCCTTTTTGATCGGGGCAGATTGTGCGGAGAACTTTTCGTTGTAATGAGTGCATTGCCGGGTAAATCCTGTTGATGATGTTTGCGAAACTGAGTGGGGCAGATTACTGCCCGCAGCATTTTTTAAATTTTTTACCTGAACCGCAAGGGCAGGGGTCATTGCGGCCAAATACGGGGCGAGTGCCATCAATATAATACCACTGACCGTTTTCTTTTAAGAATCTTGAACGCTCAATGATAGCGCCGTTCTTGTTATGGTCGTGAAAACGCGCCACGAAGCTCACAAAACCTTCGCCGTCGTGTGCCCCGTCTTCTGTCGCGAAGACGGTAAGCCCAAGCCATTGCGTTGTCGCAAAGCCGTTTTCAATGTCCTTGCGATAGTCACTCGCCTGGCAGGATGGATGCCAGGTTTTGATTAAATAATCTGCGTTTTTCATCACAAAAGCGCTATAACGTGAGCGCATAAGCTGTGACGGCGTCGGTGCAACCTGTGCACCAGACAGATAACGTTGGCAACATGCGCTATACTCGACTGCGCTGCCACAGGGGCAAAGTTCAGACAAAATCGTCTCCCTGTACAATAATGAATGGCGCGATTGACGCCGGGTGGCACTATGTTAACCGAGCGGTGGCAATGTTGCCACGATGAAGCGAGAGGATGTCCACCGGTACGAATGCGAAAAATTAAAATTGGTTTGGCTTTGGGGTCGGGCGCTGCGCGTGGCTGGTCTCACATTGGTGTCATAAAAGCACTACAGCAAATGGGAATAGAGATAGATATCGTCGCGGGTTGTTCCATCGGTTCGCTGGTGGGCGCGGCGTACGCCAGTAATCGTCTCCCCGCACTTGAAAAGTGGGTCTGCTCCTTTAGCTACTGGGATGTGCTGCGCCTGATGGATCTCTCCTGGCGTCGCGGCGGATTGCTGCGCGGTGAGCGCGTGTTCAGTCACTATCGACAGGTCATGCCCAACGATACCATTGAGCGTTGTGAAAAACGCTTTGCCGCCGTTGCGACGAATCTCAGTACCGGAAGAGAGCTGTGGTTTACCAAAGGCGATCTGCATATGGCCGTGCGCGCATCCTGTAGTATTCCTGGCCTGATGTCGCCGGTGTTGCATAATGGCTACTGGCTGGTTGACGGTGCGGTAGTCAACCCCATTCCCGTTTCGCTGACGCGCGCACTCGGTGCAGATATCGTGATAGCCGTCGATCTGCAGCATGATGCGCATCTGATGCAACAAGATTTAATGTCGGTCAATATACAGCCCGACCCGGAGGAGAGCGATAATCCTGATACGCTCTCCTGGCGTGAGCGCTTACGCGTGCGTTTAGGCCGTGTAGCATCGCGCCGCACGTCCGTGACGCCAACGGCGATGGAAATCATGTCCACTTCGATTCAGGTGCTGGAAAACCGTCTGAAACGAAACCGGATGGCAGGCGATCCTCCGGATATTCTGATTCAACCATTTTGTCCGCAGATCTCGACACTGGATTTTCACCGAGCCTCTTCTGCAATTGCCGCAGGTCAGTTAGCGGTCGAAAAAAAGACAGATGAGCTCTTACCTTTAGTTCGTGCCTCAATTTGAGACACTTTTAAGACTACTTAAGCAAAATCTGACAGGCGATTGTGTGAATAGCATGCCACTATTTATTTATCGTCGGCCAGGGGAGATATCATGACGCAGCCATTGGCGGGAAAACAGATCTTGATTGTCGAGGACGAACCCGTTTTCCGCTCCCTTCTGGATTCGTGGCTCTCTTCGCTGGGCGCAGAAACCTCTCTTGCGCAGGACGGCGTAGCGGCACTCGAGATCATGGCGACGCTTCAGCCTGATTTGATGATTTGCGATCTTGCCATGCCGCGTATGAATGGCCTTACGCTGGTGGAGCAGGTGCGTAACAGCGGGGCGAAACTACCCATTCTGGTTATCTCGGCCACAGAAAATATGGCCGACATCGCCCGGGCATTAAGGCTAGGGGTGCAGGATGTGTTGCTAAAACCGGTAAAGGATTTGAACCGGTTGCGGGAAACCGTGTTTGCCTGTCTCTATCCCAATATGTTTAATTCTCGGGTAGAAGAGGAGGAGCGGTTATTCGAGGACTGGGATGCTCTGGTTAACAATCCCTCTGCCGCAGCAAAACTCCTTCAGGAACTGCAGCCACCTGTTCAGCAGATTATCTCGCATTGCCGGATTAATTATCGTCAATTAGTTCTTGCTGATAAACCGGGCCTGGTACTGGATATTGCGCCGCTCTCGGAAAACGATCTGGCGTTTTACTGTCTTGATGTTACGCGTGCGGGAGATAATGGCGTATTAGCAGCACTGTTATTACGCTCGCTGTTCAATGGCTTGTTGCAGGAGCAACTTTCTCACCAGGGGCAACGACTGCCAGAATTGCGCAGTCTGCTCAAACAGGTGAATCAACTTTTACGTCAGGCCAACCTGCCCGGGCAGTTTCCTCTGCTGGTGGGGTATTACCACAGCGAGCTGAAAAATTTGATTCTGGTTTCAGCCGGGCTCAATGGCACATTAAATACCGGTGAACATCACATACAAATTAGTAATGGCGTACCTTTAGGTACGCTGGGCAATGCTTACCTTAATCAAATTAGCCAACGTTGCAGTTCCTGGCAGTGTCAGATTTGGGGAAATGGTGGCCGTTTGCGTTTAATGTTGTCTGCGGAATGAGCAAACGCATTTTCCTCACAGGATAGCTTTAACGGCTTATCTTTCATGGTGGTACTATCAGCAGGTTTGATACGTATAAATCTTAATTCGAGGTCAGCGCGTCCTTTTCGGAGCAGCCCCACCTGGCTGTGATGATATACTCAACGCGTTATTAATTAACGAGCAAGTTCAAAGTTTGAACAGTTCAGGAGATTTGAATGGCTGCCCTAAATTCGAAAGTGACTAAGGCCGTTATCCCGGTAGCGGGATTAGGTACCAGGATGTTACCTGCTACGAAGGCAATTCCTAAGGAAATGCTGCCGCTGGTAGATAAACCATTAATTCAGTATGTGGTAAATGAATGTATCGCCGCAGGTATCACTGAAATTGTGCTGGTCACTCACTCTTCCAAGAATTCGATTGAAAACCATTTTGACACCAGCTTCGAACTTGAAGCTATGCTGGAAAAACGCGTTAAGCGTCAGTTGCTGGAAGAAGTGCAATCTATTTGTCCACCGCACGTGACCATTATGCAGGTGCGTCAGGGCCTGGCTAAAGGGTTGGGACACGCGGTATTGTGCGCGCATCCTGTCGTTGGCGATGAGCCGGTCGCGGTTATTCTGCCAGACGTTATTTTGGATGAATTTGAATCCGATCTCTCCCAGGACAACCTGGCAGAAATGATTAAACGCTTTGATGAAACAGGTTCAAGCCAGATTATGGTTGAGCCGGTTGAGGATGTTACCGCTTACGGTGTGGTTGACTGTAAAGGTGCCCCGCTGGCACCGGGCGATAGCGTACCAATGGTTGGTGTGGTTGAGAAACCAAAAGCCGACGTTGCGCCGTCTAACCTGGCTATCGTTGGCCGTTATGTTCTGAGCGCTGATATTTGGCCGCTGCTGGCTAAAACCCCTCCGGGAGCCGGTGATGAAATTCAGCTGACCGATGCTATTGATATGCTGATCGAGAAAGAAACCGTTGAAGCCTATCATATGAAAGGCAAAAGCCATGACTGCGGTAATAAACTGGGTTATATGCAGGCTTTCGTTGAATATGGCATTCGTCATAAGACCCTGGGTAAAGAATTCACCGCGTGGCTTAAAGAGACGCTGGGCGTAGCGAAGTAATTTATTACATTGCCCTGAGCCGGGTTACCGACTGGTCGGTAACCCGGTTTTTTTTTGCCGTCATTAACTGTCGCGTAAAAAAACAGCAGTACCGTAACGTACAGATAAAAAAAAATCCCGCCAGAGCGGGATTCTTAGAGCAATTTCTGGATTAATCCTTGATCAGGAAATCTTCCAGAGATTTACCTTGCTCGTCCATTGCTTTTTTGATTACAGCAGGAGTACGACCCTGGCCGGTCCAGGTTTTGGTTTCGCCGTTTTCATCTACGTAGCTGTATTTAGCCGGACGTGCAGCGCGTTTTGCTTTGGTACCGGTTTTAGCAGCAGCAATGCTGTTCAGTAATTCGTTCGGGTCAATACCGTCAGCAATCAGCATTTCACGGTATTGCTGCAGTTTACGAGTGCGCTCTTCTACTTCAGCCGCTGCCGCGTTTTCTTCTTCGCGACGCTCGTTTACAACAACTTCTAATTTTTCCAGCATTTCTTCAAGCGTTTCAAGGGTGCATTCTCTTGCCTGCGCACGAAGAGTACGGATGTTGTTCAAAATTTTAAGTGCTTCGCTCATTGTAGTATTCTCAAACTTATATTGGGGGTGGTTTGTTGAAGTAATAATAGAGCGTTAAATTCAGTTGTGCAATAGGGAGGAATGTAAGGAATTCAAAATAACGTGTTATTTGGTGCTTTTATTAATATCTAAAAGTTAAATTTTTAGTGCTGCTTCACAACTTTACCCGCTCTATTGTCGGGAAAGCCTGAACTATAACACGCCAGCGAATGCAGGTCGTCTGTACTGAAACGCCGCCGGTTTATACCCCGTATGGATAAATATCAACCTTATGTATTAGTTGGTCCGTATCAATTTTGTGCTCTTCTTTATAGGTGATGAATGGTTACTATGCTAAATCACCCGTAAGAGGATACAGGCTGAACCGTTGCCCTTGCGTGATAGTAACATTGCTAATCTGTCGACTGCTCCGGGATAATAACAAACGCAGGTTGCCTTATACTGCTCCAGTCATACAGAAGAAACGTAGCCGTTATTCCCCCATTTTTTCTATTAAATCCATAGTTATGACGATGTTATTTTCCTGCTATTCAAATTGTCACCTAACCCGTTTTCAGCCTTTCTGGTTGCGGCAGGGTACTACGCGGATTTTAACGATATTTCTTATTTATTGATGTCGCTCTTATTTTTGCCTTACAACGCCAGGTGAAGTTTGGTGGGCGTATAATGTGCCAGGCCGCATCTGTCGGGCCCTGGAAGACAATATCGGTAATTTGTAACCTGAGGTGTCGTGATTTAATGAATAGTTCATCATTCTTAATGTTTATGACAGCGACGGTAAGACAAAAACCGCAGGTTTTGTGTGCCTGAGCGTAGGGCAGGATAAAATATGGTACACTGCCGGGGTCTGAAAACGTATTGATTAGGGTTTCGCGGCCAATGGCACAACTTTATTTCTACTATTCTGCAATGAACGCGGGTAAGTCTACAGCGCTATTGCAGTCATCATACAATTACCAGGAACGTGGAATGCGTACCGTGGTTTATACCGCCGAAATTGATGACCGTTTCGGTGCAGGCAAGGTCAGCTCGCGTATTGGGCTCTCTTCGCCGGCAAAGCTGTTTAACCAGAGTAGTCAGCTCTTTGATGAAATCAGCGCTGAGAACGCACGTGAGGCCGTAAACTGTGTGCTGGTGGATGAATGCCAGTTCCTGACCCGTGAACAGGTCTACGCGCTTTCTGACGTCGTCGATCAGCTTGATATCCCGGTATTGTGCTATGGCTTACGTACTGACTTCCGCGGTGAATTGTTTGGGGGGAGCCAGTATTTATTGGCGCTCTCCGATAAGCTGGTGGAATTAAAAACGATATGTTTCTGCGGGCGTAAAGCCAGCATGGTGTTGCGTCTTGATCAAGAAGGGCGTCCTTATAATGAAGGCGAGCAGGTGGTGATTGGCGGAAATGAACGTTACGTCTCTGTCTGCCGTAAGCACTATAAAGAGGCGCTGGAGGAGGGCTCTTTGGCCGTCATTCAGGATAAGCATCGTCACAGCCGTCACCCCGCCTGATTGCGCGCACGCGCGTTCTCTGCTCACGTCTGAGCTTCATCCGGCGTGAGTGGGAGCTCCTTCCCTGGTACGACATAAACCTGACTTGACGTAGTCGCATGAGTGAAAACGAGACAAAAAAAAGCTCCATCCTGAGATGGAGCTTTTTATCAGAGCGTTAGCTCAGGGGCTGATTAAGCGGATTTTTTCGCTTTTTTCTCAGTTTTTGCTGCTACAGCTTCTTTCTTCACTTCAACTTCGCCTTCGTGGTACTCACGTCCGTAGAAGGTATCCAGCAGGATTTGTTTCAGTTCAGAAATCAGCGGATAACGCGGGTTAGCGCCGGTGCACTGGTCGTCAAACGCATCTTCAGAGAGTTTGTCAACGTGTGCCAGGAAGTCCGCTTCCTGAACGCCAGCCTCACGGATGGATTTAGGAATACCCAGTTCCGCTTTCAGGCTTTCCAGCCAGGCCAGCAGTTTCTCAATCTTCGCCGCAGTACGATCGCCCGGTGCAGTCAGACCCAGGTGGTCAGCGATTTCAGCGTAACGACGACGTGCCTGCGGACGGTCGTACTGGCTGAATGCAGTCTGTTTGGTCGGGTTGTCGTTCGCGTTGTAGCGAATAACGTTGCTGATCAACAGGGCGTTCGCCAGACCGTGAGGAATGTGGAACTGAGAGCCCAGTTTGTGCGCCATGGAGTGACATACACCCAGGAAGGCGTTCGCAAACGCGATACCGGCGATGGTTGCTGCACTGTGAACGCGCTCACGTGCTACCGGGTTTTTAGACCCTTCGTGGTAGGACGCTGGCAGGTTTTCTTTCAACAGTTTCAGCGCCTGCAGAGCCTGACCATCGGAGAACTCAGACGCCAGAACGGAAACATAAGCTTCCAGCGCGTGAGTGACCGCATCCAGACCACCGAAAGCACACAGAGATTTCGGCATGTCCATAACCAGGTTGGCATCGACAATCGCCATATCCGGAGTCAGCGCATAGTCTGCCAGCGGATATTTCTGGCCGGTTGCGTCGTCGGTTACAACTGCAAACGGCGTAACTTCAGAACCGGTACCGGAAGTGGTGGTGACGGCGATCATTTTCGCTTTCACGCCCATTTTCGGGAACTTGTAGATACGTTTACGGATGTCCATAAAGCGCAGCGCCAGCTCTTCGAAGTGAGTTTCCGGGTGCTCGTACATAACCCACATGATTTTCGCAGCATCCATCGGGGAGCCGCCGCCCAGGGCGATAATCACGTCTGGTTTGAAGGAGTTCGCCAGCTCTGCACCTTTACGAACAACGGTCAGGGTTGGGTCTGCTTCAACTTCAAAGAACACTTCAACTTCAACGCCAGCCGCTTTCAGAACAGAAGTGATCTGGTCTGCATAGCCGTTATTGAACAGGAAGCGGTCAGTCACGATGAGCGCACGTTTGTGGCCATCAGTAATCACTTCATCCAGCGCGATTGGCAGTGAGCCACGGCGGAAGTAGATAGATTTCGGAAGTTTGTGCCACAACATGTTTTCAGCTCGCTTAGCAACGGTTTTCTTGTTGATCAGGTGTTTAGGACCAACGTTTTCAGAGATGGAGTTACCACCCCATGAACCACAACCCAGAGTCAGGGAAGGCGCGAGTTTGAAGTTATACAGGTCACCGATACCACCCTGAGAAGCCGGGGTGTTGATCAGGATACGCGCGGTTTTCATCATCTGACCGAAGTAAGCAACGCGTTCTGGCTGGTTGTCCTGGTCGGTGTACAGGCAAGAGGTGTGACCGATACCGCCCATTGCAACCAGTTTTTCTGCTTTCTGTACCGCGTCTTCAAAATCTTTGGCGCGATACATAGCCAGTGTCGGAGACAGTTTTTCGTGTGCAAACGGTTCGCTTTCGTCGACGACGGTCACTTCACCAATCAGAATCTTGGTCGTTGCCGGCACGGTGAAGCCTGCCAGTTCTGCAATTTTAGCCGCAGGCTGACCGACGATAGCCGCGTTCAGCGCGCCATTTTTCAGGATGATGTCCTGAACAGCTTTCAGCTCTTTGCCCTGCAGCATGTAGCCGCCGTGGCTGGCGAAACGTTCACGAACGGCGTCGTATACGGAGTCAACCACAACCACAGACTGTTCAGACGCACAGATAACGCCGTTGTCGAAGGTTTTAGACATCAGTACGGATGCAACAGCACGTTTGATATCAGCGGTTTCGTCGATGACAACCGGGGTGTTACCTGCGCCAACGCCGATGGCTGGTTTACCGGAGCTGTATGCAGCTTTAACCATGCCAGGACCACCGGTCGCGAGGATCAGGTTAATGTCCGGGTGATGCATCAGGGCGTTAGACAGTTCAACAGACGGTTGGTCAATCCAGCCGATCAGATCTTTCGGCGCGCCAGCAGCGATGGCTGCCTGCAGGACGATGTCTGCTGCTTTGTTGGTAGCATCTTTAGCACGCGGATGCGGAGAGAAGATGATAGCGTTACGCGTCTTCAGGCTGATCAGTGATTTAAAGATAGCGGTTGAAGTCGGGTTGGTAGTCGGGACGATACCACAGATAATGCCGATAGGTTCAGCGATGGTGATGGTACCGAAGGTGTCGTCTTCAGAGAGGACGCCACAGGTTTTTTCATCTTTATAGGCGTTATAGATGTATTCAGAAGCAAAGTGGTTTTTGATCACTTTATCTTCAACAATACCCATGCCGGATTCGGCAACAGCCATTTTTGCGAGAGGAATTCGAGCATCTGCGGCAGCCAGAGCGGCAGCGCGGAAGATTTTGTCGACTTGTTCTTGAGTGAAACTGGCATATTCACGCTGGGCTTTTTTTACGCGCTCGACGAGTGCGTTAAGTTCAGCGACATTAGTAACAGCCATAATGCTCTCCTGATAATGTTAAACTTTTTTAGTAAATCATCTGCTCGACAAGTCAGTATAGACAGAGCGCTACCAGCTTGCTTAGGCCATAAAGGAACAATCCACAACCCGTTCCCGACTCACTGATTTACTAAAAGAGCTTCGAACTCAAAGAGCGTTGCCTGATGGCTTTCAGAGAATCTCCCTGAAATCTGTCGGCGTAATCAAGATTACTCACTTCTGAGTATGAAATATGTGATCGGCGTCAAAAATACGCCAAGCTGACACCTTTCAGCAGCCCCATTTTAGTAAAGATTGTAAATTGTTAACCATGAGTTGTGATGATTGAGGTGAACATTAGCATAATTTAAATCAATATATAACATTCTGTATTTCCGCGATTTTTGCAGAATTCTGGTGAAGTATGCCGCCAAACAGCGTATCTTCTGCAGAGTTTTTGTATTCATTTTTCGTCAACTACCACTTTTTATGGTGTTTCGGAGTTCACGTGACTCAGGCTCTGTTTGATTTTCCGATTTTTGTGAAGTTTTTTATTGGCTTATTCGCGCTGGTAAACCCGGTGGGGATCATCCCCGTGTTCATTAGTATGACGAGCTACCAGACGGCAGCGGCGCGTAATAAGACCAATATGACGGCGAACCTCTCCGTCGCTATTATTCTGTGGACCTCGCTGTTTCTGGGCGACGGCATTCTGCAACTGTTCGGGATTTCCATCGACTCCTTCCGCATCGCGGGCGGGATCCTGGTGGTCACTATCGCGATGTCGATGATCAGCGGGAAACTTGGCGAAGATAAGCAGAACAAACAGGAAAAATCAGAGACGGCGATTCGTGAGAGCGTGGGTGTGGTGCCATTAGCACTGCCGCTGATGGCGGGGCCTGGGGCAATCAGCTCCACCATTGTGTGGGGGACGCGCTTTCATACGCTTCCTTATCTTGTCGGATTTACGCTCGCCATTGCGCTGTTTGCCTTCTGCTGTTGGGGGCTCTTTCGCATCGCGCCCTGGCTTGTGCGTTTGCTAGGGCAGACCGGCATCAACGTCATCACCCGTATCATGGGGCTGCTGCTGATGGCGCTGGGGATAGAATTTATTGTGACCGGAATAAAAGCCATTTTCCCAGGACTGGTAAGCTGACAATCTTTCCCAGCCGACAGAGCGGTAGCCTCTGTCGGTTGCTTCATTATTCGCAAATCCTATCGAATAACGTGCTAATGGTATGAATGATAAGTCTTAGTGATGACAGATAAAATTAAATAATATCATTGCGTTAGCGCTATTCCTTCCGTTGTGCACTGCCATCCCTTATGTTATTTCTCTCACACTATACTGTTACGCTTGCTGTCTGATAATCGAAATGATATTAGTAATTTTGACCCTCTGGCAGATTAATGTACTAAATAGTGAACAAATGTTAATTTTTTGTATATAAAACAAGCAAAGAGGCGATCGATTCGTCAATGGTTGTGGGTTTTATTTCATCTTTATGAAAAATAACGATTTTTCTTTGCGTGCGAGTGCTCCTGGATATCAGGGGAAGCGTTCGGCTGCCGATGAAAAGAGAATTGCTTAACAAATTTGCAAATTATATTGGCGGCGAAGAAGGGCATTTGGTACTTTCCGGCCTTATGTCGTCGCGGGTAATGAAGAAATAAATCAGGTGGCTCGACAGGGGAGACACCTGGAATGAATCGACGTCAGGCTGCCAAAGAGCGGCCGTAATAAAAAAGTCGGTGATAGCAAGCAGTAAAAAAACTGGCAGCCGCAAAAGCTCCTGCGCTGTACAGAGACCCCAAAGGGGATAACAGGCTGGCAAGTTCCAGTAATTATAATGAGCGGAGTATCAACACAATGTCCATCATCACGAAGAAAAGCGTAATCGCTGCAGGAATTTTCACGGCGCTATTGGCAGGGAACGCAGCAATGGCTGCTGATGTCCCTGCGGGTGTTCAGTTGGCAGAAAAACAGACGCTGGTGCGTAATAACGGCTCTGAAGTGCAGTCTCTCGATCCGCACAAAATTGAGGGTGTTCCGGAATCCAATATCAGCCGCGATCTCTTTGAAGGCCTGTTGGTCAGCGACCTCGACGGTCATCCCTCTCCGGGTGTGGCTGAGTCCTGGGATAACAAAGACTTTAAAGTCTGGACTTTCCATCTGCGTAAAGATGCGAAATGGTCTGACGGCTCTCCGGTTACCGCACAAGATTTCGTCTATAGCTGGCAGCGCTCGGTTGACCCGAAAACGGCATCACCGTACGCCAGCTACCTGCAATATGGCCATATCGCCAATATTGATGGCATCCTTGAAGGGAAAAAGCCGATTACCGACCTCGGCGTGAAAGCCGTTGATGATCACACTTTAGAAGTCACCTTAAGTGAACCCGTTCCCTACTTCTATAAACTGCTGGTTCACCCGTCAACCTCTCCAGTGCCTAAAGCCGCTATCGAGAAATTTGGTGAAAAATGGACCCAGCCTGCGAACATCGTGACCAACGGCGCGTATAAATTAAAAGACTGGGTGGTCAACGAGCGTATTGTTCTTGAACGTAGCCCTACTTACTGGGATAACGGCAAAACCGTTATTAACCAGGTAACCTACCTGCCGATTTCTTCTGAAGTGACCGACGTTAACCGCTACCGCAGCGGTGAAATCGACATGACGTATAACAACATGCCGATTGAACTGTTCCAGAAACTGAAAAAAGAGATCCCTGACGAAGTTCACGTTGACCCATATCTGTGCACCTACTACTACGAAATTAATAACCAACGTGCACCATTTACCGATGTTCGCGTGCGTACCGCGCTGAAACTGGGTATGGATCGTGACATTATCGTCAATAAAGTGAAAGCCCAGGGGGATAAACCGGCATTTGGCTTCACACCGCCTTATACCGATGGCGCGAAATTAACGCAGCCAGAGTGGTTTAGCTGGAGCCAGGATAAACGTAACGAAGAAGCGAAAAAACTGCTGGCGGAAGCGGGTTATACCGCCGATAAACCATTAACCATTAATTTGCTGTACAACACGTCCGATCTGCATAAAAAACTGGCGATTGCCGCCTCTTCAATCTGGAAGAAAAATATCGGCGTGAATGTTAAACTGGTCAACCAGGAGTGGAAAACCTTCCTCGATACACGTCATCAGGGAACCTTTGATGTTGCGCGTGCTGGCTGGTGTGCCGATTATAACGAACCGACATCCTTCCTGAATATGATGCTTTCTAATAGCTCGATGAATACCCCGCACTATAAGAGCCCGGCATTCGACAGCATTATGGCGGAAACGCTGAAAGTGACCGACGAGGCGCAGCGTACGGCGCTGTACGATAAAGCAGAACAGCAGCTGGATAAAGACAGCGCGATTGTTCCGGTTTATTACTACGTGAACGCCCGTCTGGTGAAACCGTGGGTTGGCGGATATACCGGCAAAGACCCAATGGATAATACGTATACTAAAAATATGTACATTGTGAAGCACTAATGGCAATACGTGAGGCAGGCCCGGCCTGTCTCACGGTGTCTCGCTTATCGCATTATTGAAGGCACTGGCCAAAAGGTACGGGCAATGTTGAAATTTATACTTCGTCGCTGTCTGGAAGCGATTCCGACGCTATTTATTCTTATCACCATTTCATTCTTTATGATGCGCCTTGCACCGGGAAGTCCTTTCACCGGTGAGCGCACCTTACCGCCAGAAGTCATGGCGAACATTGAAGCGAAATACCACTTAAACGATCCCATCACCACGCAATACTTCAGTTACCTGAAGCAACTGGCGCACGGCGATTTCGGGCCTTCTTTTAAATATAAAGATTATTCGGTTAACGATCTGGTGGCGAGTAGCTTCCCGGTATCGGCGAAACTGGGGGCGGCCGCCTTTATTCTGGCGGTGGTATTGGGTGTGACTGCGGGCGTAATTGCGGCGCTTAAACAAAATACCAAATGGGACTATTCGGTAATGGGTATCGCGATGACAGGGGTGGTGATCCCCAGCTTTGTCGTCGCGCCGCTGCTGGTGATGATCTTCGCCATTACGCTGAAATGGCTTCCCGGCGGAGGCTGGAACGGCGGGGCGCTGAAATTTATGATCCTGCCGATGGTGGCGCTGTCGCTGGCCTATATTGCCAGTATTGCGCGTATCACCCGCGGCTCAATGATTGAGGTGCTGCACTCCAACTTTATCCGCACCGCGCGCGCGAAAGGCCTGCCGATGCGGCGGATTATTTTCCGTCACGCCTTAAAGCCTGCGTTGCTGCCGGTACTCTCCTATATGGGGCCCGCGTTTGTCGGCATCATCACCGGTTCAATGGTTATCGAAACCATCTATGGCCTGCCGGGTATTGGGCAACTGTTTGTCAACGGCGCACTGAACCGCGATTACTCGCTGGTACTGAGCCTGACCATTCTGGTCGGGGCGTTGACTATTCTGTTTAACGCGGTAGTGGATGTCCTCTACGCCGTGATTGACCCTAAAATCCGTTACTGAGTCTGGAGTTCGCCATGATATTGAGTAAGAAAAATAGCGAGGCGCTGGAGAACTTCAGTGAACAACTGGATGTTGAAGGTCGCAGCCTGTGGCAGGATGCGCGCCGTCGCTTTATGCATAACCGCGCGGCGGTTGCCAGCCTGGTGGTATTAGTGCTGATAGCCCTGTTCGTGACCCTGGCGCCGATGCTGTCGCAGTTCTCCTATTTTGATACGGACTGGGGAATGATGTCGAGCGCGCCAGATAGGGAATCCGGTCACTACTTTGGGACTGACTCCTCCGGGCGTGACTTGCTGGTGCGTGTGGCAATCGGCGGGCGAATCTCGCTGATGGTCGGGATTGCCGCAGCGCTGGTGGCGGTGATTGTCGGCACGCTTTACGGTTCGTTGTCCGGTTACCTCGGCGGCAAAGTCGACTCGGTAATGATGCGTCTGCTGGAAATCCTTAACTCCTTCCCGTTCATGTTCTTCGTTATCCTGCTAGTGACCTTCTTTGGTCAGAACATCCTGTTGATTTTCGTGGCTATCGGCATGGTTTCCTGGCTGGATATGGCGCGTATCGTTCGTGGGCAAACGCTCAGCCTGAAACGCAAAGAGTTTATCGAAGCCGCGCAGGTCGGCGGTGTTTCTACTGCCAGCATCGTGGTGCGCCACATTGTGCCGAACGTACTTGGCGTGGTGGTGGTTTATGCGTCGCTTCTGGTGCCGAGCATGATTCTGTTTGAATCTTTCCTGAGTTTCCTTGGACTGGGTACCCAGGAGCCGCTGAGTAGTTGGGGCGCGTTGCTCAGTGATGGTGCCAACTCGATGGAAGTTTCTCCCTGGCTGCTGCTGTTCCCGGCGGGTTTCCTGGTGGTTACCCTGTTCTGTTTCAACTTTATCGGCGATGGCCTGCGTGATGCCCTCGACCCGAAAGACCGTTAAGGAGAGCCGTGATGAGCGTAATTGATACGGCTAAAGCGCCGCAAACGCAGGCGCAAACGGGCCTGCTGCTGGATGTAAAAGACTTGCGCGTCACCTTTAAAACGCCTGATGGAGATGTGACGGCAGTAAATGACCTCAACTTTACTCTGCGCGCCGGGGAAACACTGGGCATCGTCGGTGAGTCCGGTTCCGGTAAATCACAAACTGCTTTCGCGCTGATGGGGCTACTGGCGGGTAATGGGCGGATTGGCGGCTCGGCCACCTTTAACGGGAAAGAGATCCTTAATCTGCCAGAACACGCTCTGAACAAGCTGCGCGCCGAGCAAATCTCGATGATCTTCCAGGATCCGATGACCTCGCTGAACCCGTATATGCGCGTCGGTGAGCAGTTGATGGAAGTTCTGATGCTGCATAAAAACATGAGTAAGGCTGAAGCGTTCGAAGAATCGGTCAAAATGCTTGATGCGGTAAAAATGCCGGAAGCGCGTAAACGCATGAAGATGTATCCGCATGAGTTCTCTGGTGGGATGCGCCAGCGCGTGATGATTGCGATGGCGCTGCTGTGTCGGCCTAAGTTGCTGATTGCCGATGAACCTACTACGGCGCTGGATGTCACGGTACAGGCGCAAATCATGACGCTGCTTAATGAGCTGAAGCGTGAGTTTAATACCGCGATTATCATGATTACCCACGATCTCGGCGTCGTTGCCGGTATTTGTGACAAAGTATTGGTGATGTACGCCGGGCGCACCATGGAATATGGCAACGCGCGCGATGTGTTCTATCATCCGGCCCATCCTTACTCTATTGGCCTGCTCAATGCGGTACCGCGACTTGATGCCGAAGGCGAATCGTTGCTGACCATCCCGGGTAATCCACCCAACCTGCTTCGTCTGCCGAAGGGGTGTCCATTCCAGCCGCGCTGTCCGCACGCAATGGAAATTTGCAGCAGCGCGCCGCCTCTGGAGACATTTGCGCCGGGTCGTTTACGCGCCTGCTATAAGCCTGTGGGGGAACTGGTATGAACGCCGTCACCGAAGAGAGAAAAATTCTGCTCGAAATCGCGGACTTAAAAGTCCACTTTGATATTAAGGATGGCAAACAGTGGTTCTGGCAACCGGCTAAAACCCTGAAGGCTGTGGATGGCGTAACGCTGCGTTTGTATGAAGGGGAAACGCTGGGTGTGGTCGGTGAATCTGGCTGCGGGAAATCCACTTTTGCACGTGCGATTATCGGCCTGGTGAAAGCCACCGACGGGCGTGTGGCCTGGCTGGGTAAAGATTTGCTCGGCATGAAAGCGGATGAATGGCGCGACGTACGTAGCGATATTCAGATGATTTTCCAGGATCCGCTGGCCTCGCTCAACCCGCGCATGACTATCGGTGAAATCATCGCCGAGCCGCTGCGTACTTATCATCCGAAAATGCCGCGCCAGGAAGTGCGCGATCGGGTGAAAGCGATGATGATGAAAGTGGGGCTACTGCCGAACCTGGTCAACCGCTATCCACATGAGTTTTCCGGCGGTCAGTGTCAGCGAATTGGCATTGCGCGTGCGCTGATACTTGAACCGAAACTGATTATCTGTGATGAACCCGTTTCTGCGCTGGATGTGTCCATTCAGGCGCAGGTTGTGAACCTGTTACAGCAGTTGCAACGTGAAATGGGTCTGTCGTTGATCTTTATTGCCCACGATCTGGCGGTGGTGAAACACATTTCCGATCGCGTGCTGGTGATGTATCTGGGGCATGCCGTGGAGCTGGGCACCTACGACGAGGTGTATCACAATCCGCTGCATCCTTATACCAAAGCGTTGATGTCGGCGGTGCCGGTTCCCGACCCGGATCTGGAAAAGCAAAAAACCATTCAGTTGCTGGAGGGAGAATTGCCATCGCCAATTAACCCTCCGTCGGGCTGCGTCTTCCGTACCCGTTGTCCAATTGCCGGGCCGGAGTGTGCGAAAACCCGACCGGTGCTGGAGGGGAGCTTCCGGCACGCGGTTTCCTGCCTGAAGGTAGACCCGTTATAATCGCAAGGGCTGACAACTGTCAGCCCTTTTTCTTATGAGGTTAAAACGTGTTGGTCATGCAAACTTTTCGTCGGCGGATTTACCACGCGCTGTTCGACCATAACCGGCGTTCGGCACGGCGCTTTGAAGCACTTTGTGGGGTATTTGCCCTGTTAAGCGTGGTGGTGATTTTTATTGAATCGGGCATCGGAACCACTTATCACCTGACTTACGATGAATGGCACCTTTTTGTATGGGTGGAAGTCTTCTTCACGCTGGTCTTTACCCTCGAATATATTTTGCGTGTCTTCAGTTGGCCGCAGCCTGCGCGTTATGTTTTTAGTCTCTGGGGGATAATCGACCTTGCCACCATTTTACCGTTTTACGTGATTATGCTGTGGCCTCAAATTGGCATCGATTATCTTTTTGCCTGGCGAGCAATGCGTGTCATTCGCGTGCTGCGGATTCTGAAATTGTTACGCCTGATGCCCGCATTAAATGGTATTTGGGGAGCGATTGTAAAATCGCGTCATCAGCTAATTCTGTTTTACGCCTTTATCTCAATCGTGATGGTGGTCGCGGGCGCATTAATGTACGGCATTGAAGGGCCGGCGAATGGTTTCACCACCTTAAGCACCTCGGTCTACTGGGCGATTGTTACCGTCACGACCGTAGGCTACGGTGATATCACGCCGCATACGGCGCCGGGACGGGCGGTAGCATCGTTACTGATTTTGATTGGTTATTCCGTCATCGCCATTCCGACCGGCATTATTACCTCGCAAATGAGCGGTGAAATCGCTAAACGTCAGCTGGCAAGAATTTGCCCGGACTGTAAGCAAAGTGGGCATGAAACCGCCGCGAAATATTGTAAAGCCTGTGGTGGGAAACTACCGGAAGAATAAAAAAGGGCAGCGCTGGCTGCCCCTTCACACATCTTATTCGCGCCAGAGAATATGGCACAATTTATGGTCTTTTTCGCGGCATAACAGTACGCGCGCAAAGATATCGTTAATGTCGCCACCGTCTGTATCGGCAAGGCCAATGACCACTTCGGCGAAAAAGTCAGGGTTCAAATCGAAATCAACGTGTTCCTGCCAGTCTTCAGACGGATCGAATAACTCTGCGCCGCCGCGTTCTTCAAACTGTAAGTTAAACAGAATGACATCTGCGGGATCGAGGTTATCAACCGCCAGTTCGAGAAAAATATCGTAAGCCTGTTCGAGCGTTTCGTCTTCGGTCAGGCGATTGTTTAAATCCATATCCATGATGATTACCTGTTTAACATCTGATGGGCACGTTTTACAGCAACGGGCTAAAGAAGTAAAACAGTCGCTCGGCGATACGGTGCCAGAACGGGCGTTTCACCCATAAACGGGCGTCCAGCAGGCGGGAGCGGGAGATATAATCATCCTGCACCGCCGCGAGATCGCCACCGAAGCCGGCATCATCGATGACCAGCGTAATTTCGAAATTAAGCCACAGGCTGCGCATATCCAGGTTGACGGTACCCACCAGGCTTAACTCGCCATCGACCAGCACGCTTTTGGTATGCAGCAGGCCGCCTTCAAACTGATAGATTTTGACGCCCGCCGCCAGCAGCTCGGTAAAGAATGCCCGGCTGGCCCAGCCGACAAGAACCGAGTCATTCTTGCGCGGCAGAATAATGCTGACGTCGACACCGCGCTGTGCGGCGGTACAGATAGCATGAAGCAGATCATCGCTCGGCACGAAGTAGGGGGTGGTCATAATCAGGTACTCACGCGCCGCGTAGGTTGCGGTGAGCAGCGCCTGGTGGATCAAGTCTTCCGGGAAACCGGGGCCTGAGGCAATAGTATGAATCGTGTGCCCGCTGGCTTCTTCAAACGGCATAATATTGGTGTCTGGCGGTGGCGGCAGAATTCGCTTGCCCGTTTCGATTTCCCAGTCGCAGGAATACACGATCCCCATCCCGGTGGCGACCGGGCCTTCCATACGCGCCATTAAATCAACCCACTGACCAACACCGGAGTCCTGCTTAAAGAAGCGTGGATCCACCATGTTCATGCTGCCGGTGTAGGCAATATAGTTGTCGATCATGATCATTTTACGGTGCTGACGTAGATCCATGCGTCGCAGGAATACACGCATCAGGTTAACTTTCAGCGCCTCAACCACTTCGATGCCGGAGTTACGCATCATCGCCGCCCATGGGCTACGGAAGAAGGTGACGCTGCCCGCCGAATCGAGCATCAGTCGGCAGTGAACACCACGTCGCGCCGCAGCCATCAGCGACTCCGCAACCTGATCGGCCATGCCACCAGGCTGCCAGATGTAAAACACCATCTCAATATTGTGGCGTGCCAGTTGGATATCGCGGATCAGCGCCTGCATCACGTCGTCAGAGCTGGTCAGCAACTGAAGCTGGTTTCCCTTCATACCCGCGATGCCCTGGCGGCGTTCGCAAAGCTTAAATAAGGAAGAGGCTACCGGACTGTTGTCTTCTGCGAAAATATGTTTGCACGCTTTTAGATCGTTGAGCCATTTCGCGGTGGAAGGCCACATCGCACGAGCGCGCTCGGCCCGGCGTTTGCCGAGATGAAGCTCGCCCACCGATAGATAAGCGATAATCCCGACCAGCGGCAGAATGTAGATAACCAGCAACCATGCCATTGCTGAAGGAACCGCGCGGCGTTTCATCAGAATACGCAGCGTCACCCCTGCAATTAACAACCAGTACCCCAGAATAGCCAGCCAACTCACGACGGTGTAAAAGGTTGTCATAGTCAGAAAGTCCTTTTGAAAGCGTTTGTTATGAGTTTACGCATCAAGATTCATCTGGCAAATAAAAACGCGAGGGAAAAGCGCTGGTAAGCCGTTTTCCCGGGGGTATAATGAGCTCTCTTCTTCGATAAGAGCGGTAGAAATGAAGCGTAGTAGACCGGAAGTGGGGCGCTGGCGGATGTTGCGTCAGGCGAGCCGCCGCAAAGCTCGTTGGCTGGAAGCGCAGTCACGTCGTAATATGCGTATCCACTCCATCAGAAAGTGCCTGGTCGGGCGACAGCGGAACTGTTTGCTGTATGCCATTTACGATCTTTAATGGCAAAAGGGCACCGCTTGCGGTGCCCGATGTTTTTCTGGCTTCAGAATACTTTCTTGTACGGGCGCACGGTCACGCGTTCATACACACCCGCCGCCACATATGGGTCGTCCTGTGCCCAGGATTGCGCCGCTTCCAGTGATTCAAATTCGGCAATGACCGTCGAGCCGCTAAAACCCGCAGCGCCGGGATCGTTGCTATCAACCGCAGGCATTGGGCCTGCTGTTAAAAGGCGACCTTCATCATGCAGCAATTGTAGACGCGCCAGGTGAGCCGGGCGGACGGACAGACGTTTCTCAAGGGTGTCGGCGTAATCTTCAGCGTAAATGACGTAAAGCACGGGCAGAGCTCCTGTTTTTAGTTAGCTGTAAATTACGGTAAGTGAAAGCGACTACGACTGCAATGCAAAGTTAAAACAATGATAAAGCAGGGTGGCAGGGCGTGCTTTTTTTCAGCAAAAGCGGCGGAAACTTGACGGAAGATAAGAAGGCTTATTGAATATGATTGCTATTTGCATTTAAAATCACTCTCATCATTTTTCAACAGTAACGATTATGACTTCAATGACCCTTGATTTACCTCGCCGCTTTCCGTGGCCAACATTGCTGTCCGTTGGTATTCACGGTGCCGTCGTGGCGGGCCTGCTTTACACCTCGGTACATCAGGTTATTGAACTGCCCGCACCCGCTCAGCCTATCTCTATTACGATGGTTGCGCCTTCCGACCTCGAGCCGCCTCAGGCGGTTCAGCCACCGCAACCCGTAGCTGAGCCTGAACCCGAGCCAGAGCCGGAAGTGGTTCCTGAGCCGCCAAAAGAGGCGCCAGTGGTTATCGAAAAACCGAAACCGAAGCCGAAGCCAAAACCGAAACCTAAGCCGGTGAAAAAAGTGGAAGAGCGTAAGCCGGAAGTGAAACCGGTAGAAACGCGGCCATTATCGACGACAACAAACGATGCGCCACCTGCGCGTTCCGTCGCCAATAACCAGACTGGCACCAGCAAGCCGACGATCACCGCGCCAACCGGGCCAAAAGCGTTAAATCGCTCTCAGCCAAGCTATCCGTCTCGCGCACTGGCGCTGCGTATTGAGGGTAAAGTTCGCGTGAAGTTTGATGTGACAGCAGATGGTCGAGTGGAAAATGTTCAAATTCTTTCCGCGCAGCCGTCGAATATGTTTGAACGTGACGTGAAAGCCGCGATGCGCAAATGGCGTTACGAAGCTGGCAAGCCGGGTAACGGTTTGATCATGAACATTGAGTTCCGCCTCAAAGGCGTACAAATGAACTAGACGAGAAGCCCCCAAATACGGGGGCTTTCTTCTTTGGTTTACGCTGCCAGCACGTTATCCAGCGCTTTCTGCGCAATCACCAGATGTTGCCCGCCGAACAGAATCGCCCGGTTAAATAAGGTATAAAGTTGATAGACCGATTGGCGTTCAAGAAAATCAGCCGGCAGCGGGGCGACAGACTGGTAGCCGTCATAGATTTGCGGTGGCTGTTCCGGATGCAGCGGTAGCATCGCCAGATCGCATTCACGGTCACCCCAATAGCAGGCAGGATCGAAGATATAAGGGCCGTTCGGGCCCAGAGCACAGTTGTTGGACCACAAATCGCCGTGTAATAACGCCGGCTGCGGCTGATGTGAGCTCAGGCGTTGCTGAACATGCTCGACAATGGCATCAATGTCGCCAAACTCCATCCCTTTTTCCGCCGCCAGTTCAAGTTGCCAGCCAATACGCTGTTCGGCAAAAAAGGTAGACCAGCGCCGCTGCCAGGCATTTGGCTGCGGCGTTGTGGAGAGATCGTTATCAAAATCGAGGCCAAACTGCGGCTGGTCGCTCCATTGGTGCAGTCGCGCAATTTGTTGCCCTAGTAAGAATGCGTTGTGCGCGTCCAGCGGGCGGGGAGGGAGATACTCCATCACCAGAAAGCTGTAATCGCGGTCTGAACCGACGGCAAAGACCTTCGGCACCGTCACGGTTTTACTACGAGACAAGAGTTCGAGCTGGTCAGCTTCCGCCGTGAAGATGGGCAGTAGCTCACGCTCATCGCATTTCACAAAGAGATCGCGACCTGCGTAGCGAATATGCCATGCGGCGTGGATTTCACCGCCTGGCAGTTCGTCGCGCTGCTCGATTTCACCTTTGCCGAGTTGTTCACTTAACAGGTTACCGATCGCTTGCCACATGATGTCTCTCCCCATGTTTTCTGCCAGATCATAAGGTTAGCGCACAAATGCGGTGCAAAAACTCGAACTAACGCACAACCAGGAGTTAAAATGCCGCAACAGCATTTATTGATCTTTCAGCCACTGCTCGAATGTGATGACCTCAATATCGACAGCTTTGTCGATAGCGGTTTCCGCGAGCCCACCAACTAACGCCTTAATTTCCTGACTATTTTGCGGGCTAACCAGGCCGAATGTATTGGTACCCAGTTCATGGACTTTTCCGTCATCATCCGTGAGCGTCAGAGTAAATCCGGCGCGTGTCAGATGATTATTGAGTTCATTAAGCTCAGTCAGCGTCTCTTCCTGAAATTTAATCGTCACGACGTAACGGGTGATTTCACCGCTCATAATTCACCTCATTGTTAATACAAGAATTTTTTTAGCATAGTCGATTGGCGTGATTTCGCGACCCGGGCGGAGATTCCGGGCCGGATATCATTATTTATTCTGCGACAAGTAATCGAAGATTTGCTGCGTGTTCTCGTGTGAGCACAGACGCGTGCCCTGATTAATCGTGGCCGCGCTCCCGGCGGCGACGCCGTAACGCACCATCTCCTCAAGCCCGGCATTTTCGGCCAGTTTCAACACCATCGCACCAACCATGCTGTCACCCGCGCCAACGGTGCTCTGGCTTTTAATCGGCGGCGGCACGACCTGAACGCAATTTTTCGCATCCACGGCAAGTGCGCCCTGCGCGCCGAGTGACACGACCACGCGTGCGGCTTTTCCACTGTGAATGATCTCTTCGGCTGCTTTACGGACATCATTTGGCTGAATTAAATCGCGTTGCACTAATGCGCTAAGCTCTTTCTGATTCGGTTTGACTAACTCAATGTTGCCGATATCCAGTGCGGCAGCCAGCGCATCGCCGGAGCTATCCACGACACAACGCACGCCATGTTGTTGTGCTGACTTAATCAGTGCGACAAAGCGTTCAAGGCTAACGCCGGGGGGAAGACTGCCGCTTATCACGAGAAGTGAACCGGCTTCAATTTGGGTGACTTTCTCTTCGAGCTTACGGATCTCATCTTCATGTAGCGTTGCACCAGGCATCACGAAGCGGTATTGCTCCCCACTGGTGTTCACGTGAACATGGAGATTCTGGCGCGTCCACTCCCGCGCCTCAACACATTCAACCGGAACATGTTCTTCGGTTAGCAGGGCGGCGAGGTGTTCCCCCGTCGCGCCGCCTATGGGAAAAATGGCCGTCGCTTTTCCGCCTAAAAACGTAATCGCGCGGGCGACGTTGATACCACCACCGCCGGGCTCAAATACAGGTGAGCTACAACGTAGTTTCCCCTCTGGATAAATTTGCGGCGTCTGCGTGGCGCTGTCGAGTGAAGGAGCGAATGTGAGCGTATAAATTTTAACCATTATTATTACCTCCCTTTATGACCGTAAAGCCAGACTTGTCTCAGCCAGAATGTAAGTCTGGCACTGAAAAGGGGAGAGTGAAAGTTACAACACTATAATTTTCAATAAAATGGAAAGCTTTACCTTCCTGTATCTATATGAAATAAAGCGCGTTTTAAGATCGTTCTTATTCAAAAAATGAAAGAAGAATTCATTGCTATGTTATGCGGCGCTTTTTATAATTTGTTACCTTTCAATGGACCGCCTGTCGTTGATCCTCGCGAAAGATTCCGGGACCGTTAAGGTCTCTTTTTTTGTTGTACGGACTCTTAATAAATGAAGCTTTTGAAGACAGTACCCGCGGCTGTGATGCTGCTGGGTGGCGTGTTTGCGTCAATGTACGCAGCTGCCGATGATTCCGTTTTTACTGTCATGGATGACCCTTCCTCCGCGAAGAAGCCTTTTGAAGGCACTGTTAATGCGGGCTACCTGGCTCAGTCGGGTAACACCAAGAGTTCTTCACTGACTGCGGATTCCACCATGACCTGGTATGGGAATACAACCGCCTGGTCTCTGTGGGGAAATGCCAGCAATACCTCTTCTAATGATGAGCGATCTTCTGAAAAATATGCGGTAGGCGGGCGTAGCCGTTATAACGTGACGGATGCTGACTATCTATTTGGTCAGGCAAGCTGGTTGACCGATCGTTACAACGGTTACCGCGAGCGTGACGTATTCACTGCCGGTTATGGTCGTCAGTTCCTCAATGGCCCGGTGCACAGTTTCCGTTTTGAATTTGGTCCAGGCGTTCGTTATGACAAGTACACCAATGACGAAACAGAAACCCAGGCTTTAGGTTATGCTTCAGGCACTTATGCCTGGCAGATGACCGATACGGCGAAATTCTCGCAGGGGGTTTCTGTGTTTGGTTCAGACGATACCACTGTGAACTCTGAAAGCGCCCTGAACGTCGCAATCAATGAGCATTTCGGCCTCAAGGTGGCTTACAACGTCACCTGGAACTCGGAGCCGCCAGCGACGGCGCCGGAACATACCGATCGACGGACCACGCTTTCGCTCGGTTATAAAATGTAATTTTAATCAGGCCGGAATAACCCCGGCCTGTTTGCCATAAATAACGCCAG
>NZ_QBJC02000036.1:0-20119 GCF_003057695.2 Pseudocitrobacter sp. RIT415
AAATTGTTAAAGAGCAGTGCAACGCGGCATGAAGCTCACCGTTGCGAGGTGGCGTATAATACGCTTTCCTCCTTCAGAGTCAAGCGCTTATTTTCGCTTTTCTCTGGCGGCGTTCCCGAAGGAAACCTGCTAACCCGGTGGCCTGGAAGCCGTTGTTCCGTGTCAGTGGGAGCGCATTATAGGGAGTTATAGCGAGCCTGCAACCCCTAATTTGCGCTAATTTTACTGACTGACGAAATCCACAGCAAAAGACGATGTTATACCTATTTATCAACAGAGTTATCCACAAAAAGACTTAATTGCCAGTTTCCCTGACCGGATAATCGGCCCTTTCTCCTTATTACCCGATAAAATCAGATGCCAGTCTTTTCCTCATACTTCTACCTACTCTATATAGTAAGAGAGCCTTTCAGGTATCTACACATGTGCTGCGAGCAAACCATAAGTCGACTGCGATACTACCGCTCTGGTTTCACTACGGTATGATGGATGCGAAGACGCCTTTCATCCAATTAACATCGCCTGGTGCAACAGCCGCATGCGTCATATGCGCTTCGTGAACTGCGCATCACTTAGAGTCAATATTCGTAAGAAAAATAGCTTTCTCTCCAGAACCATGAGAGATTAAAGTCTTCCGGGATGGAAATGAATAAATGTTGATATGAGGGAGAATATCATGTTGCCGGGAGGATCATCCGACTTTACTCAAGATATAATAAAGAGAGAAACATCTCAGCAGCCAGAAGTTTCAATTATTATTCCTGTCTACAATCGAGCGGAAGCGATCGCGCGTTGTTTAACTAAGCTAAAGCAATCAGACTACGAAAAATATAATATAGAACTCATCTTAATAGATGATTGCTCAACGGATGAAAGCTACAATGTTCTTCTGCGTTATGTTTGCGACTTTCCCAACATTATCATCCTTAAAAGGAACGTGAATTCAGGGGGCGCCGCCATGCCAAGAAACCATGGTCTGGAAGTCGCAACCGGCAGATGGACATTATTCATCGACTCTGATGATTATATTACCCCTCATACACTTTCAGATGCACTTGGCTTTGCGCAAACCGATACTACCATTGATATGGTATGCATGCCCTATTTCAGAGCGGAGGGTAGCCGGCGTGCTATCAGCTATTCTGCCTTTCATTATGAACAGAGCATAAAGGGTCTGACCTTCATTCAGACAAAGCTTTATCGTTCATTAACCGTATTTGGAAAACTTCTCAAAACAGATTTGATAAAGAAGAATCATATCCGTTTTCCTGAACAGATACATATCAGAGAAGATAATTGGTTCATGATGAAGATGTATTGCGTAGCCCGCAATATCGCCATCCTGGGAAATCGTAAAAAGTATTATTTCATTAATGAAGCTGATGATATTTCTTTAGCCGCTAAGGGTACCAGTCCTAAAGAAGCGGTAATGATATACCTTTCAGCCTACGATTTTGTCATGGCACAACCGCATCTGAACATAGATGAAAAGCATAATATCCTTGCCCTTTATTTAAATCGATACACCAACATGATCAAACGTGGTGTATCTGCTCCACGGCGCTTGTTCATCCAGACAAAAGAAACGCTTCAGGCTTTACCTGGCAACCCCTTATTGTCGCAGGAAGCCAGAAACTTTATTTATGATCTTTTTTTAACGCACGGTGAGATTAATACGATGTCTCTCAACCATTTGATTAGCCAGGCGCGAAGCGAAATCGATCGGCTGAATGTGCCGGCTCACCCAGCCCCCTTCCCGGAGTGTGTACTTTTTCTCAGTGTTTGTAACGGTAAAGAACGCGCCCACACGCTATGTGTACAGGCAGATACATTGGACAAAGCCTGGCTCAAAGGGATTTTGGCATTGCAGGATTGGCAAGATACCCAGGCAACTACACCGATTTGGCTACGGGTGGACATCGTCGATAAGATCGAAACGCTAACCTGGGCAGCCCTGCAGGCGAAACTGAGCAAAACGAAACGCAATTATTTCCGCTTTGGCCTGAGTTTCGATTATCGCTTTCAGCACGCCATGCTGGAACAGGAAATCCTCGCTAACGTTTTGTTGTATCAACAGACGGAGGGGGTTGCGACGCCCAATCCTATCAATCTGGCGAGTTTTTCCCGTAAGAAATTTGGTTATGAGCTGCAATGGCCTGCACATTCTGAGCAACTGCTCTGGCGTTTCACCACGCGTAGCTTGTTTACCGATGGCGAGCAGGCCTATCCCATCGAGCCCCAGGGTAAACGTTCCGGTTATCGAAAACTGCCACATTGGCAGGATGAACTCGATCCGATGATATTTTCTTCTGCTGATTACCTTCAACGTCAGGCGCTTGAGACAGGCCGCTACCAGTACGGATGGCATCCCTGTTTCGATAAACCCATCAAAGGCTACAACACCGTTCGCCATGCAGGATCAACCTACGCGCTGCTCGAAGGATGGGAAGTGACGCGGGATCCAGAACAGTTTCGTACGGTAGAGCGTGCGTTAGCCTATTTGTCTACCGAGTTGATTCAGACCCGAACGCTATCCGATGGAAGTCATGCCGATTTTCTGATCGATGAAGGAAACGAAATCAAACTGGGTGGGAATGCTGTCAGTATTCTCGCTTTTGCTAAATATACTGAGGTCTCAGGAGATAAGCGTTATTTACCGCAAATGCAGCGACTGGCGAACGGCATCAGTTACATGCAAATTGCAGAAACGGGGGGATTTAACCATGTCTATAATGCGCACGATCTCTCCCTTAAGGCCGAACACAGAACTATTTACTATGATGGAGAAGCCACTTTTGCGTTAATGCGTCTATATGGGCTAACCCGTGAGCCTCGCTGGCTGGCCATTGTTGAGCGGGCGATGGATCATTTTATCGCTCAGAAACACTGGCAAGCGCACGATCACTGGATGGGCTACGGCGTCAATGAACTTACCCTTTATCGCCCATTAGCGCGTTACTATAAATTTGGTCTGGATAACGTTCGCGATCATCTTGATTTCGTTATTAACAGGGTGACGACCTATCCAACCCTACTGGAATTGATGATGGCGGCAGAGCGGATGATCGACCGGCTCGCGAACTCAGAGCATAAACAATTACTTGACGGTTTCGACATCGGCAAATTTAAGGTGGCGCTTGAAGCGCGCGCGCGCTACCTGGCAAATGGTTTTTTCTGGCCAGAAATTGCGATGTTTTTCAAAAAACCGGATCGTATAAAAGGCAGCTTTTTCATTCGGCATCATCGAATGCATGTCAGAATTGACGATGTCGGACACTATCTTTCAGGCTACGTTGCGTATCGCAAATATTGGCGCAAAAAGCATGGCCTCAGAGCATAACCTTTTACGGTAAAGCGGAGAAATGAACAGGCCCAAAGCGAATGTAGCGCAATATTCTTTCCGGAAACGGTGGTTATGCTGTGTTCTGGTGCTGTTGCTTGCCATTGCACCAGGACTGCTCGCCGGATGGGATTTCGACACTATCAATGCCCGAACCCAACGTTTGTATGGGCCGACGACACCTGCGACGCAACGTAATATCAATGATTGGGCTCTGCTGGTGAAAAGCGCATCACCGGGTGACGTAAAAGATAAACTGAATCGCGTTAATCATTTTTTTAACAGTCGCATACGCTTTCGCGATGATATTGCTGTCTGGAAGCAACAGGATTACTGGGCCACGCCATTCGAACTCTTGCGCAAAGGAGCAGGAGATTGCGAAGACTACGCGCTGGCCAAATATTTTACACTGCGTGAAATGGGCGTTCCAGCCAGCCAGTTACGAATCACTTATGTTAAAGCCTTGCAGTTAAATCAGGCGCATATGGTTCTGGCCTGGTACGCTACGCCCGATGCCACCCCGCTGATTCTGGATAATCTGAAAACGGCAATTCTTCCGGCAACCCAGCGTAATGACCTTCTCCCGGTCTATTCCTTTAATGGACAGGGATTATGGGTGCCTCAGGCAGGTGGAAACAAACGCGTTGGCGACAGTAAAAAACTTTCTCGTTGGCAGGATCTTCTCACCAAAATGCGTGCAGAAGGATTTGTAATTAATGAATAGGAAGTAGCCATGTCTCTCTATAAACAGCTACTCATTGGTATTTGTCTGTTCACGCTGGTCATCTTTTGCGGCAGCTTTTATGTCACGCTGGAAAGCTCGCGCGAGCAGTATCATAACCAACTGAGTGCCCACGCTCAGGACAGCGCCACTGCGCTGGGGCTTTCGTTGACTGCGAACATAGACGACCCGGTCATGACGGAGTTGATGGTGAACTCAATCTTCGATAGCGGCTACTTTTATCGTATACGGGTTGTGGATATCAAAAGCGGAAAGCCGCTTATCGAAAGAGAAAACATGCCGCAAAACGCCAGTGTCCCTGATTGGTTTGTGCATCTGGTCAGGCTAAATCCAGGGCAAGGAGAGGCTACAGTGATGCGTGGCTGGTCGCAGGTGGCACGAGTGGAAGTCATTAGCCATCCCATGTTCGCCCTGACACGCCTGTGGGATAGCCTCATCGCCAGTTTTATTCTGCTCAGCGTTTGCAGTGTACTGTGCGTACTGGGGGCAATGCTTATGTTGCGCCGCAGTTTGCGTCCACTTAACTATATCGTTGAACAAGCGATGGCAATCAGCCGTCGGGAATTTCTTAACCTTCCAGCCCGCCCCAAAACGCCAGAACTACGCCGCGTGGTGGAAGCAACAAATATGATGGTGAACCAGCTTAAGGCGCTGTTTAGCGAACAGGCGTCGCGAACCGAAAAGCTTCGAGAAGAAGCTTATAATGATAGCCTGACCGGGCTAAATAACCGCCGCGCCTTTGATATTCAGTTGCAATCTCGCCTCAGCGATGACGAGCACGCAGAAGGTCATCTGATTTTATTACGCGTGCAAGATTTGACTGGGCTTAACCAACGTCTTGGTGGCGCCAGGACAGATCAATTATTGCAAGCTATCGCCGATACCCTTCATCAGCTTCAGAAACGTTTCCTTCATGGAGAAGGATTTCTTGCCCGCGTGCGCGGCGGTGAATTTGCTATTATCACGCCCGCTATTTTGCCCCAGGAGATGGAAAACCTGATGGCAACCCTCAACACGCAATTAAAATCACTCTACGAAACGGGCATGAGTGATGTCACGCCTGTCGCGCACTTCTCTCAAGTGGCGTTTACTGTTGGCGATACGCCGCAGGCGGTACTCTTACAGGCGGATCAGGCGTTAGCAATGGCAGAAACGGAAATGCGCTTTTTTGCCAATATTCAGATGTCTGGCAATGTAGAAAACGACGACGATCGCCATCGCTGGCATCACCGTCTGGAACAAGTGCTGCAAAATGACGCGTTTGAGCTTTTCTCCCAACCCGTTTATCAATGCGACAGAAAGAATATTATCCTGCACCAAAAAATACTTGCCCGAATCAAAGCTGAAGATGGCGAGATTATTCCTGCGGGTCGGTTTATGCCATGGATCCATCGCCTTGCATTGAGCCGTCGCATGGATATTGTGATGTTGAAACAGACATTAAAAGCAATGGAGGCAACCACTCAGCCCCTGGCACTCAGCATCAGTGGTGAAAGTGTTGCTGACGAAACCAGTATGAATGCCCTGCTACAACCGCTAAAAAATGCGCGCCACCTTGCGGGCAGGCTGACGCTGGAACTGGATGAAAATGAACTCCCGGATCCTGAGCTGGTGAGCATACTGGTACAAAAACTAAACGTATTGGGTTGCCGCCTGGGCATTCAACACTTCGGTGGCCGCTTCAATCTGATTGGTAACTTGCCACAGTGGGGGCTTGCGTGGATTAAAGTCGACGGCGGTTACATCCGTAATATTGATCATGAAGAAGATAAAAAGCTTTTCATCGAAGCCATCTACTGGGCCACACACCAGATAAATCTGCCACTCATTGCGGAGCGAGTTGAAACGGACGGAGAGCTCGCCGTACTTGAAAACATTGGCCTGTATGGTGCGATGGGTCGTTACTTTAGCGACGCCAGTACCCTTACTCAATAACAATCAGGAGTGTATCTATGCATTTCATCGAACGGGATAGTGACGGAAAAATTTTGCGCGTTGAGTCTTCTCCGTTCCGGGAATCAACGGAGCAATATGAGGAAACCACCGCAGAAATTGCCGAATGGCTTAAAATGAATACGCTTCGTGCAGCCACATTGCAACAACTGCAGCAAAGTGATCTCGACATGGTTCGCGTACTTGAAGACCTGATTGAGGTCCTTATGAGCAAAGGGATAATTAGTATTACTGATTTACCTCCAGCAGCACAAAGTAAGCTCCTTAATCGTGCTCAAGCTCGCCAAAGGCTAAGTGGCCTGGAAGGTTTAATTCAGGATGATGACGAACAGTTAATTTGATAAAGAATTACGTATTATTACGCACTCACTACTCGTTAAATTAGAGCAGTAATAATCTTCTTAGATAAGATTTTTTAACGAGTACATCCAATTAAAACCACATTTAAATCAAAGAACATTTTTTCTATTTATATTACGCTCAACCGATATATGATTACAGGATAATTTGCAAAGCCATATTAAATAGCAAAATCAGTCAGTTATCATTTACCATCAAATATAAATTGTACTGAAACACGGGATAAATCAGTGTGCTATCCGCGGCAAAGACATTAAGTGCGATGGAAGATATTCTTACGAAAAGGGGCAATACATGAGCGAAGTAGCCGGCATAATTAAAGCGATCGTTGGGCAAGCATTTGCTATTTCATCTGATGGAAGCAGACGCTTACTGGTGGAAGGTGACCAAATTATGGCGGGAGAGCAGATAGAAACCAGCGCAACTGGGGCGGTATCAGTCATTCTGCCGAATGGTAAAACGCTCGATCTCGGCCGCGATAGTCACTGGGATAGCAACGGGATGACTTCAGGCGTTCTTCCTGACACAACAACCACAGATATCGCAGCGATTCAGCAGGCTATTGAGGACGGGCAGGATCCAACTCAGCTTCTCGAAGCCACCGCGGCGGGCCCTCAGACAGCCATAGAGCCTGGCTCACCGGGATCTGGCGGAGCCCATACTCATGTTGTTCTCGATTTAACAGGCGAAATCATCGATCCCGGCGCGGGTTATCCTACAGAGGGTTTGGCGTTCCCTGATTCAAATATTGAGGAAGAATTAACGATCCTCGATACGGATTTGGATACAGACACCGATACCGATACCGATACCGATACCGATACTGACACGGATACCGACACAGACACAGATACGGATACGGACACTGATACCGACACGGATACCGATACGGACACTGATACCGATACGGACAGCGATACCGATACGGATACCTATACGGACAGCGATACCGATACGGACACGGATACCGACACGGACACGGATACCGATACCGATACGGATACCGATACGGATACCGATACGGACACTGATACGGATACGGATACGGATACGGATACGGATACGGATACCGACACGGACACTGATACCGATACGGACAGCGATACCGATACGGACAGCGATACTGACACAGACACCGATACGGATACCGACACGGATTCGAACACTGATATGGACACCGATATGGATACCGACACGGACACTGATACCGATACCGATACCGATACCGATACCGATACCGATACTGACACGGATACCGACACGGACACTGATACCGATACCGACACGGATACCGACACGGACACTGATACCGATACCGATACCGATACCGATACGGACACCGATACTGACATGGATACCGACACGAACACCGATACGGATACCGATACCGATACCGATACCGACACGGACACCGATACGGATACTGATACTGATACCGATACTGACACGGATACCGACACGGATACCGATACTGACACGGATACCGACACGGACACCGACACAGACACCGATTCGGATACGGACTCCGACACAGACACCGATATCAATGACAATCACACTCTCAATGTAACGTTCACGGCTACTGAGTCCTCTCACACCACTGAAGTTAATGGTGGCAGTAAGGATCCGAGTGGTAATGGCTTTGATGTGGATGCAAATGGCAACATCGTTGCAGTCGGCGAGAATGTCATCATCTGGGTATCTGCTGGAGATGTCGGGAAGTATGTTTCCAGCGATATCCCCCAGGCAAATATCAAGGTTTACACCCAGGGTAATGTGGATGGGCATGTAGGTAAGACGGATGTGTTTGTTTTACATAGCCAGAGCACCTATACCCAAAGCGATAATACGCAACATGCAATGAATGCAGTCAATGGTAACCGGGAATCCGCTACCAGTACCGCACATGACTACATTTTTGTCGCCGGTTCCGATAACTGGAGTTCATCGTACGGTTCGGCGAACGTTAACCAAAGTATCAACTATTTTGAAAGCATTAACGTTACAGTGGATGGTAAAGGATACAGCGGAAGCAACCGGATCACGGATGTTATATCAGGCAGCAAAGAAGGGCTCGACCCGAACAATCCTGATATGCATAAAACCTGGCAATATGAACTCAACATCGATGCTCATCTGGATGCTAATGAAGGCGATCATATCACTTCAATCACGCTATCCGGCTTACCACCTGATACGACTCTCAATTACGACGGGAAAAACTATCTCGTCAATGATGATGGTGTCATCAGGATTGATGTTGAGGGATCAACCCTGGACGCCAAACTGACACTCTCATTAACAGAGCAGTTGTCAGACATGAGTAATATTAAACTTGATGTCGCGACTAAAGTTGAAGGTGAAGAGCATCACTCTGGTGAAATTGACGCTAACAGTGGGGAGCATACCCTTCCCATTAACGGTAATGAGGGAAGCGAGCTCTCAGATGATCATTCAACGAACACGCTAACCGCGGATGGAGACGCACATGAGCAGCACCATCCCGAGACGCAATCAGAGGAACATGCCAGCGCTCACACGGCAACCTTCTCATCCGAGCATCTGTTTTCTGAGGAAAATACTCACCGGGCTTCAGAAAAAACGGACGAGAATAACGATCGCCAGGATAATAATACCGATGATAATCATGAAGATATGGGGTTACTGATTGATAACGATACGCTTGAGCTTAGCAAGCTGAACGGTAGCGAGCCTATCAACGCTCAGGCTAGCACAGAGCCAGAGGCATCCCTCAACATGCTTCTCGGTGATATCGACAACGCACTCCACCATGCAGAATCGGCCGATGATGATCATGGTTCTGCCTTAACAGGTGGCATGGAGATATTGAATCAAACAACTGGAAGTGAGACGAACCCGATAAATACTGTCAATCTCAGTGACATTGTGCATGATGATGAACACAACGATCTGAGCTCTTTAATTAAAACCGATAATCAGGCAACGCCCCACTCCCAACCTGACGACGTGCAACATGTTCCGGCGGAGAGCGGAGGACAAACCGATGTCTGGACGAGTAATGAGGCTGAACAGCTCGGCCACCTTATTGCTCAACCCGATCAAGATTCATAATGAAAGGGTCGGTATTATTGATGCTATCGATAATACCGACCTTTAGCACTCTATTAATCTTTAAACATCATTAAAACGTTCCTAAATGCGTTAAGCATCATTTAATATTAATGAATGATAAAACCAGGAAAAATGCATTAACTATACGAAATATTATTTTTAGTACGATACCTTGCACACATAAGATTCACTTTATAATTATATTCAAACAATAATCTTCATCAATGAAACACACCTTACGAGCATAGCCAAAAGATAAAAAATCTTATTTTTTCATTGAGATACAGAGAAACAACCAACAGACAACTTTTCATTGAAATTTCATTTCAGATTACTACAATCAAACAACATAAGTTTGCGAAACAACAGTGCGCTGACAGGAAATCTCTTTACAGAAATTTCTTAAGAAAACGACATTAAAATCAAAGAAACGACATTTTCTGCGTATTATTTTATTACTACAAACCGGGTTCAATTAATCCATCGTCTTACTTGACGTACTCTAACGAGTAGCTCAAAGAAATTTATATGAGATGATAAGCATCGAAACAAGACAAACAGCGATAAAAATCATGGAGATATTTTAATTTAAAAACACACCGCCATGAACAAATGGAAACGTTCACGTAAGATTAAGAGGAATGTATTATGAGCGATGTAGTTGGAATAATAAAAGCGTTAGTCGGGCAAGCCTTCGCTATTTCCCCTGATGGAAGCAAGCGTTTATTGGTGGAGGGCGATAAAATCCTGTCTGGTGAGCAAATTGAAACCAGCACTACCGGGGCAGTTTCAATAACTCTACCGAATGGAAAAACGCTCGATCTGGGCAGAGATAGCCATTGGAATACCGCAAACGCCACCCCTTTCATTCCTGCAGAAGATACGACAAGTGACATTGCTGCAATCCAACAGGCAATTGCCGATGGCATGGATCCAACACAAACTCTTGAAGCAACCGCGGCAGGGCCACAGGCCGTTGCTGAGAGCGGAACGCCGGGTGCTGGAGGCGCACATACGCATGTCGTTCTTGATCTTACTGGAGAAATACTCGATCCCACTGCGGGATACCCTACGGATGGGTTGAACTTTCCTGATACTGAAATTGAAGAAGAACTGACTATTCTCGATACGGACACCGATACAGACACGGACACCGATACCGATACGGACACCGATACGGATACCGACACCGATACGGATACCGACACCGATACGGACACAGACACCGATACGGATACTGACACCGATACCGACACGGACACTGATACGGACACCGACACCGATACCGACACCGATACCGATACCGATACCGATACCGACACCGATACGGACACTGACACCGATACGGACACCGATACCGACACGGACACAGACACCGATACGGACACTGACACCGATACGGATACCGACACCGATACGGACACTGACACCGATACCGACACCGATACCGACACCGATACGGACACCGATACCGATACGGACACCGATACGGACACCGATACCGATACGGACACCGATACCGATACGGATACCGACACCGATACGGACACTGACACCGATACAGACACGGACACCGATACGGACACCGATACCGACACCGATACGGATACCGACACCGACACCGATACGGATACCGACACCGATACGGACACTGACACTGACACTGACACCGATACGGACACTGACACCGATACGGACACTGACACCGATACGGACACTGACACCGATACGGACACTGACACCGATACGGACACTGACACCGATACAGACACGGACACCGATACAGACACGGACACCGATACGGATACCGACACCGATACCGATACGGACACTGACACCGATACGGACACCGATACGGACACCGATACCGACACGGACACAGACACCGATACGGACACTGACACCGATACGGATACGGATACGGATACCGATACGGACACCGATACCGACACCGATACGGACACCGATACCGATACGGACACCGATACCGATACGGATACCGACACCGATACGGACACTGACACCGATACAGACACTGACACCGATACAGACACGGACACCGATACGGACACTGACACCGATACCGACACGGACACCGATACCGACACGGACACAGACACCGATACGGACACTGACACCGATACAGACACGGACACCGATACGGACACGGACACGGACACCGATACGGACACCGATACAGATACCGATACGGACACGGACACCGATACGGACACGGACACCGATACGGACACCGATACAGATACCGACACCGATACAGACACGGACACGGACACGGACACCGATACAGATACCGATACGGACACTGACACCGATACAGACACGGACACCGATACGGACACGGACACCGATACGGACACCGATACAGATACCGATACGGACACGGACACCGATACGGACACCGATACAGATACCGACACCGATACAGACACGGACACGGACACGGACACGGACACGGACACCGATACAGATACCGATACGGACACTGACACCGATACAGACACGGACACCGATACGGATACCGACACTGATACGGATACCGACACCGATACGGACACTGACACCGATACGGACACCGACACCGACTACCGCTTAACCGTAAACGTCACGCCAGGCGCACCGCAGGAAAATCCAGGCGAACCTTCGGATGACAAGTTTCTTGAAGTGAATGGCGGCAGCAAAGATCCCAGCGGACTCGGGTTCGATGTGGTTGATGGGAAAATAGTCGCTATTGGCGATAACGTACGCGTCTGGATCTCACCAGGGGATACACCGCCCACCTGTAGCGATCCGAATAACCAAATTGTCTATTACGACAAGAGCAATGCCAGTTCGGACAAAGCAGGCGAAAACTACAGTGACATCTTTGTTCTGGACGTTAACAACAACAGTGATGTCTCGAAGGTTCAGGGTAATAAAATTACCAGTGGGGAGGGTTACAAGGACTACATCTTCCTGGTGGGTGCCGGAGAAGATTATAGGGTAGAAGCCAGCGACCCCAACAATGGTCACCTGAACGAACTCACCGCGATTGCCGTCTATGGGAAAGAGAGCGGGAATATGATCCTGGGCAGTCCTGCGTCCAACCATATTGAAGGCATCATCTATGGCGACGGTCTTTCCCCATATCCTGGCGACACCGAAGCGACCTGGACGCTGAAATTTACGCTGGATATTCAGCTTGATAGCCCTGATGACGCAGAATCGCTAACGCAGGTTACCCTTGAGGGCCTTCCTGAAGGGGCAACATTTACCAATGGCGATCCTTCCGGTTCTGTAACCGTCACCTATGAAAATGGCGTTTATACCCTCACCTTCCCTGACGGCACTTCGGGCTATAAAGGCACGATGACCGTAACGGTGCCGGATGGCCAGCAAGATCTGGGTGATATCACCATGAATGTGGAAACCACTATTGATGGCGATCATCAAAGCGAATTTATCTTTGATGGTGACGAAGGCATGGCTTACGACAGCGAAGCAGAGGGCATCGACATGCACTCTGCCGACATGCCTGTTTCATCAACCGATGAAAGCGACGTGTCAACGCAGTCATCCTCCCATGACGAAAGTACTGAGAATACCGATCCAAGTTTGCAGGCAAATGCTGAAGACGATCCGCAGGAAGTCAATGAAGATAACTTACTCATTGATACATCGCAGCTTAGCCTCGACTCAGTCTTGTATGATACCGCGCAGCTCACACCAGACAGCGAAACATATTCGCTGCAGACGCTTCTGGGAGACCAAAGCGAAACGGGGATGGGAAAAACCACAATGGATACTGACCCCGCCGCGACACAACCGCTGGAAACTGAGCAGGGAGTGTTGAGCCAGGAGGAACCTTTAAACTTCAGCGACCTGCTTCACAATGAAGGAAATCAAAACCTTAGCGATCTTATTCAAACGGCAGAAGAACTCGCTCGGGTCGATAGCCAGCAGGTACAGCATGTACCAGCCGAAGGTGGTGATGCTGAGAACAGCGATGTCTGGGCTGTCTCTGACGAATCACAGGTCGATCACTTAATTGCGAAGCCAGAATCGGAGTCCTGACAGGTGAGATAAATGCGCACCCTGCAAGGGTGCGCATTGCATCGCTCTGCGCTCTTCGAGCGGAAAAGTCGAATATTTTTAATTACATAGCTTCTGAACGCATTACATTTGTCTCACGACATTACCTCTGGTGGGCCAACTCACCAGCAAGGGAACAGAACATAATGAAAGGACATCATCATGCATAAATCGATTCGCGTATTAACCACTCTTTCTCTACCACTGCTTTTCGCGCAAAACGTTAGCGCAGCGACGCTTGAACAGGCGGTGAAAGACAGTTTACTGTGGCATCCGCAGGTCAGTGCTTCAGTCAACAGTCGTTATTCCGCGGATCAAGATTTACGCGCAGCGAAAGGGGGATATCTGCCCACCCTTGACCTCACCGCAGGAACAGGATGGGAACAAACAGATAACGCCACTACGCGCGCAGCAAACGATCATCGCCGCGATCTACACCGGAGTGAATCCAGCATAAATCTGAGCCAGAATCTCTTTAATGGGTTTGCCACCACCAGCGAAGTTGCCAGGCAACAGGCAACCGTAAATTCCCGGGCGCACGCGGTGATGAACACCAGCGAGGTGACTGCCCTAAACGCTATCCAGACATATCTGGATGTATTAATGCGACAAAAGATGGTGCAACTGGCCGAAGAAAATCTTAAAAATCATGAACGTGTTTTTGACCAGATTCGCCTTCGTACTGAACAAGGCGTGGGCCGAACGGCAGACTTCGAGCAGGCCCAGGCTCGTCTCGCTCAAGCACAGAATAATTTGCTCACTGAACAGACTAACCTGCAGGATGCGCAAGCCAATTACTATAGCGTTGTGGGCAAAGAGGCAACGGATCTGTCACTCCCGGTTATGACTCAGATCCCCGCCTCACAGGTCGAAGCGCGTAAACTGATGCTCGAGAACAGCCCCCTTCTGAAGCAGGCTGATTCCGATGTTGAAGCCACTCGCCAACAGTATGAAGCGGCGAAATCCCGCTTCTATCCCAGTGTGGACGTTGATGTTGGCCGTCGTATGGATAATAACGTCGACGGTACGCGCGGCCACGATCAGGAATGGCAGGCGATGGTCAGGATGCGTTATAACTTATTCAATGGCGGCAGCGACAAGGCACAACTCTCTTCCTACGCTTACAAAATGCAGGAAGCCCAGGATGTCAAACGCAACGCGCTTCGTCAGTTAGATGAGGAGTTACGCCTCTCATGGAACGCATGGGAAAATGCGAAGAAACAGGTACCTATCGCAAAAGATTACGCTGAACGCAGCGCCATCGTACGCACAGCCTACCAGGAACAGTTTAGTATTGGCGAACGCAGCCTGCTGGATATGCTGGACAGTGAAAACGAAGTTTTCACAGCTCAGCGCCGCTACGTCGAAATGCAATTCGTTGAGATGTTCACAACGTACCGTATCAACGCACGAATTGGCGATCTGCTGAAACAGCTCAAGATTCAGGCCCCTTCTGCGGCCCAGCCAGAAGAAGAGCAGCAAACGGCTCATGTCAATCTGCCTGAACTGAAATAAGTGATATTAGGCTCACGGGCTAATTCATCTGTTCCAGATGGACTGGCCCCTATTTTCTTTGCGCCTTAGCGAATTTTCGCTGGAATTTGAGGGTCTGAATATGGCCGCATCTCCTGATTCATTTGATCCTGTGATCACCACTGCTGAGGATTCTCTCAGAGACGACCCGCGTCAAAGTCATGACGATCCTTTGCTCGATTCGCTGATGATCGTTTGTAAACTGCACAACATCATTACCAGCCGTAACGTCTTAACGGCGGGCCTTCCCTTGCAGGCAAACTTACTCACGCAAAGTGTTTTTCCGCGTGCTGCACAACGCGCAGGGCTGAAAGCCCGTGTACTGCATCGCCCGCTGGATAAGATCTCGGCCATGTCTCTCCCCGCCATACTGCTGCTGAAAAATGAGCAGGCGGCAGTCTTGATTGGCTGGGATGAACAACATCGGGCCCGGCTGCTTCCGACGGAAACGGAAGGCGGTGAAGTGGTGCTCGACATGGAAAAACTGGCTGAAACCTACAGTGGGAAAGTGATTTTTCTTCAGCCGGAACATGAGTTTAACAGCCAGCCAACAGCGGATATCCCGAAAACCAAAGACTGGTTTAAAGACACGCTAAAACTGTCGAAATTCCTCTACCTTGATTCCATCGTCGCCAGTTTTATCATCAATATCATCGCGATTGCGACCCCGCTCTTTGTGATGAACGTCTACGATCGTGTCGTCCCAAATCAGGCGACGGCCACGCTTTGGGTACTGGCCATTGGCATCTCCATCGCGTTTATTTTTGATCTGATTCTCAAGATATTGCGGGGAATCTGCCTCGATCTGGCGGGTAAGAAGACCGATCTGATTGTTTCCGCAGCGCTCTTTGAGCGTTTGTTGGGGATGAAAATGAAGCAACGCCCGGCAAGAGTGGGGGGATTTACGCAGAACTTTCAGGAATATCAATCCGTGAGGGATTTCCTGTCTTCGTTAACGCTTACCGCTCTCATTGACCTGCCTTTTACCTTACTGATATTGCTGGTCATCGCGATTATCGGCGGCCCGCTGGCCGTCGTTCCTCTTCTTTGTTACCCCATCGCATTACTGGTTAACTGGATGATTCAGAAGCCCTTGTTGGCTGAGGTACATAAAACTTATCGCCTCTCAACCGAACGGCAAGCCATGCTGGTTGAAACCGTCACCGGGCTCGATGCAATCAAAGTCAACAATGCCCAAGGCGAACGCCAGTACCAGTGGGAACAAATCATCAGCCAGCTCAGTAAGCTGGAGCTTCGCGTAAAATCGCTGTCCTATATAGCGGTCAATTTCACCACCTGGATCCAGCAGTTTGGAGGCGTCGTCCTGATTGTGGCCGGCGTATATAGCATCATTGCTGGCAACCTGAGTATGGGGGGCTTAATCGCCTGTTACCTGTTAAATCGCCGGGCAATGATGCCTATCGGCCAGCTTTGTGGCTTGATCACCCGCTATCAACGCGCCCGGATGACCAAAGCCACCATCGATCGAATGATGGATCTGGAACAAGAAGTTGAAAGTGATGAAGTACCGTTGAAGCGCGAAACGCTCTCTGGCGCGATAGAATTTCGTGATGTGGTTTTCCGTTATCCGCAAAACCAATATGTTTCGCTAAATGGCATCTCGCTACAAATTACGCCCGGGGAAAAAGTGGGGATTATCGGGCGTAGCGGTTCAGGTAAAAGCTCGCTGGCCAAACTATTGGTTGGTTTTTATCAGCCTGAAGGTGGGACAATCCTTATTGATGGTATTGATTCACGCCAGCTCGACATTAACGATGTTCGCCACAATATTGGTTATGCGCCGCAGGATATTCACCTGTTCAGCGGCACGCTGCGTGATAACCTGCTAAGTGGCGCGGGATATGTTGATGAAGAGACGATGCTTCGTGCTGCCACTCTGGCTGGCGTGCATGAGTTTGCTCGTCGCCACCCCTCTGGCTACAACATGCAGGTGGGCGAACGAGGAATGAATTTATCTGGCGGGCAACGCCAGGCCGTCGCACTTGCCCGGGCCTTACTGCTTGACCCGCCCATCCTGTTAATGGATGAACCCACCAGCTCAATGGACAACACCAGCGAAGATCTGATCAAAAAAGCGCTTTCGCCCATCGTCAGCAACAAAACGTTGCTGCTGGTTACTCACCGGGCATCGCTTCTGTCGCTGGTAGATCGTTTGATTATTCTCGATAACGGCAAAATCATTGCCGACGGCCCTAAAGAAAGCGTCATGAATGCACTAAGGAAGGGGCAAATCCATGCAAACCGCTAACCTCTTGAAGAGTCTCACAAAATGGCTTTTTGGCGATAAAAGTGCAAGCACACTCACTGCAAATGAAGTCAATAAAGCGCTGCTCGATGACTCCCCGCGCGTGGTGCGCATCACCCTGTGGGCGATTCTGGCATTCTTTGCGGTCATGCTGACCTGGGCTGCGCTGGCCGATATCGATGAAGTCACGCGTGGCGATGGCCGCGCCATTCCGTCTTCACGTCTGCAAAAAGTGCAGAACCTGGAAGGCGGTATTGTCTCGGAAGTGTTTGTGCATGAAGGCGAAATCGTGAAGGCAGGCGCACCACTGCTACGGCTGGACGATACGCGTTTTCGCTCAAACGCCGGGGAGTCTGAAGCTGACCGTCTGGCGCTGGAAGCGCGCATTCAGCGTCTTACCGCACAACTTGCCGATAAAGAAACGCTGGAACTGTCGCCGGAAATCACACAGAAATCGCCGGATATCGCCAATGGTGAAATGCAACTTTTCACCAGCGTCAGACAGCGGATCCAGAGCGAAATTAGCGGGCTGAATGAACAACTGGTGCAGAAGAAACAGGAACTGCTGGACTATCAGGCGAAAGCCAGCCAGACCCGCCGTAGCCTTGGCCTGCTGCAACAGGAAATCAGTATGTCGGAGCCGCTGGTTGCCAGAGGGGCGATTTCGAAGGTGGAAATCCTGCGCCTGCGACGCTCGGAAGTCGATACGCGCGGCCAACTGGAATCACTCACCCTGGCTATCCCTCGCGCGGAAGCCGCCATTAAGGAAATCGAAAACAAGATTGGCGAAACGCGCGATCGTTATCGCAGCGAAGCGCTCTCCCAGCTTAACGAAGCGCGCACCGATCTCAGCAAAACGCAGGCTTCCGGTAAGGCGATTGAAGACAGGGTTAACCGTACGCTGGTGACCTCACCCGTTCGCGGTGTCGTGCAGCAGTTGATGGTCAACACCATCGGCGGGGTTATCCAGCCGGGTAGCGACCTGGTGGAAATCGTCCCGCTGGACGACACCCTGCTGATTGAAACTAAAATTCGCCCACAAGATATTGCGTTCCTGCACCCCGGCCAGGAAGCGATGGTGAAATTCACCGCCTATGACTACACCATCTATGGCGGCCTGAAAGCCACGCTTGAACAGATAAGCCCGGATACGGTGACCGATAAAGACGGGAAAAGCTTTTACATCGTGCGCCTGCGCACCGAGAAGAATCACCTCGGTAGCGATGAAAAACCACTGGTAATCATCCCCGGAATGGTCGCCTCGGTGGACATCATAACGGGCCGAAAAACCATTCTGGCTTACCTGTTAAAACCGATTCTGCGTGCCCGGGCGGAAGCCTTCCGCGAGCGGTAATCGTGTAAACCGTAATGCCGGATGCGGCGTACTGCCTCATCCGGCCTACGTGATCTTGTCGGCCTGACAAGCGCAGCGCCATCAGGCGCAATTCAGCAAAATTGCCCACCTAAATCCTTCTCATACAGCCGATAACGTTTATAAGGCGCAGCACCAATTTTCTCAAGGATCGTCCGCATTCCCGTATTGCTTTCCAGAATCCAGGACATCTCCAGCGCGTCGATGCGCCGCTTCGCAAACGGCTCGCGCAGCGCTTCAATCAACAACAGCGCAATCACCGGGCCAATCCTGCTAAACTGATGCTCTTTGCAAATGCCCATCAGCGGCACGCGCGCCGTGCGTACACCGCTCACTTTTAAGCGCCACAGCAGCTTCGCCCAACCGAACGGCAACAAACTACCGTTTAAATCGGCAATCGCTTCATTAATATTGGGCATGCCCACGATAAAGCCGCAGGGCGTCGACTCAATCTCCGCAATGTAGATCATGTCATCAGGCACCAGAAACTTCAGTTGATCGCCCATCGTGGCGAATTCACGCTCGGTGAAGGGGACAAACCCCCAGTTATGTTGCCAGCCGGAGTTAAATACCTCGCGCAATATTTGCATCTCTTCGGCGAAGCGTTTGCGATTAATGCGGCGAATCGTCACCTTTTTGCGTACCTGATCCATCAGACGCGTAAGCGAGGGCGAAAACATTAAATCAGTACGTTTCATCCAATAGGCCAATAAATCAATGCCTTTGGTATATCCCTGTTGCTCTACACGCGAGCCATACCAGGGTTTACCGTGCGGCATCATCACCGAAGGCGGCGTATCAAATCCGTCAATCAGTAAGCCGCTCTCCTGATTGATGTTCAGGCTAAAAGGGCCGGTAATTTTTCGCGCCCCTTCCGCGCGTAACCATGCCTCCGCGGCCAAAAATAACGCTCTGAAAACGTCCGCATCATCAATTGCATCAATCATCCCGATATGTCCGCTGTCATCGCCGTAGCGCTCGCGGTGCAGCGTGTCGATTTGCGCGGTGATTCGCCCCACCAGCGTGCCATTTTTTCGTGCAACCCACGCCTGCCAGCGGATATGCTCCGTGCCCGGGTTCTTCTCAGAAAGGTGCTCTTTACGTTCAATCATCAGAGGCGGAATCCAGGCGGGATCGTCGCCATAAAGTGAAGATGGAAAAGAGATAAAATCCTGGCGTTCGCGCTTACTCACCACTTTTTCAACGCTAATCATAAACAACCTGCATTATATATTTAAAAAAATAACAGCAATGAATAATTTAAAAAGAGCATCTCAGGTTACTAAACAACCCGTATTTTAGATTTACAATAAATGCCAACAAAATCGCTTATCAATTGATAAAAATAATAAATAAACGCAACAAACCCTA
>NZ_QBJC02000037.1:0-18363 GCF_003057695.2 Pseudocitrobacter sp. RIT415
GTTCGGCTGCATCAGCAACACCGGCTGCGGCTGAACCTGTGCTCATACCGCCACTTTCGCCTGCAAATGGCGGTGTTGTAATGGCGGGTCCACTATTACCCACTGATTTATTACCCGTTGATGCAAAACTCATGATATTTACTCCTTAAATATCAATTTAAAATAAAGCTCTTGGCGGCCAGAAGAAATAAGAAATAACTTGCCACTGCCCATTATTATAATGAAAGAAACAGGTCAAATTTAAATCCTCATTCAAATTCCAGAGCATTTCTTTGATCTGAACATTCCTGAATTCAGGATTCGTCGAACGGTAAGTATTTTCAATACCAATGGAATATTCTCCGACAAATTCGTAACGAGGTTTGATAAACTCATGAGTCGGACGTCCATATTTATTAATAAAAAAACCTTCAAACTCTCCGTTCTTTATATAACTTTTTTGCTCATACACTGGAGGTTGAGCTAAAGATCGCCCTCCTGTAGTAACGATTATAAACAACAGCATCAAAGCAAAAAAAACTTGTTCATTTTTTAACTCCACAAGCGAGAAGCTTGTATCAGGAATTATTACATCCAACTGTACTGAAATACCATCAAGATAACGTTCCCGAAGCTCCGTGCCAATATTCATCACACCATCAATATCCCAGCCATATATATCATTCGCCACTCTTAACCCATTCAATGAAAATCCATTCCCTTCCATCAAAGATAAATAATTGGTATCAAAACTTTCAGATGGTTTTGGCAGATCATACTCATCTTCAAGATATAAAAGTGTGTGCCCTATCTCATGCATTACTGATGTTCGGGTACGACATACATTCAGAATATCAGAACATCGCTCCATTCTTTCCACATCATTTGAATCAAGCTGAATAAATCTATTTTTCCATTGAACAAAAGTATAACTATCAACTCCAGGATTAACTTTTGTCACAGATACATTCCAGTGAGCACCGTATTCCACTGAAATTATTACTATATTAAAAGGTAATTTTTCCCCTGAAATTTTTTAGAAAAATCAGAGTCACCCGAAACAGAATAGAATATTTTTCCATTCCATTCATGGCACACAATCGCATGAACACTAGAGATAAACTTTGATTTCTCAGTGAGGGTCCAGTCATTGCTTACATTATCATCTTTCAGCCAGGTATATTTCCATCGTATTTCTAATACAATATCTCCTGTTACAAAATTTATTCTGGCCTTTCCAAGGAGAGTATCCTGTGTGAAGCAGGATCCCTCAATCTCAGTTCTGGCATAATATTCAGCCAGTTGGCTATTAGGATCATACTGTATTTTACTCATTTTATTCCCCGTACAAGCCAGTCCTGAACTGTATTGTTTAATTTTCAGAACATTTTATCTCTCTCCCACCAGCCGTAGCGCATCCACATACAGCCCTTCGCTGCTCTGCCATCTGTTCGACTACCACTGGTTGCGGCTGAGCCTGCGCTCATACCGCCACTTTCGCCTGCGATTGGCGGTGTGGTAACGGCGGGTCCACGATTCCCCACTGATTTATTACCCGTAGATACAAAGCTCATGATATTTGTTCCTTTAATATCGGATTAAAATACTGCCCCTGGCGGCCAGAAAAAAATAATAAACAGCCTGTTTTTTCATTCTAATAATGAAAAAAAACAGGTTAAATTTAAATTATTCAACTTCATAAACATTTATCTAATGAGAATATTTTTATATTCAAAACTTTTGAATAGCATACCGTTCTATCCTCCTATCCTCCTATCCTCCTATCCGAGAAGATATCACATTATCACCTTTATTAAGTTTGCAATTTTATTCTTGCATTCGTACATAAATACATGCATAACTTTACTAACCTTAACATTCCCACTCATCATAAATATAAGTCAAAGAAAACTTAAAAACTCCATAACCAATTAGGAAAGCTAGAATACCACCCCCTCCCCATAAAAATCGGCAGGGATGATGAGAACCAAAAAAACACCATAGAGAAAAAATAATACTAATAAATCCAATGGTCATACCTATTGCACATAAAATACGCGAAACAATAATCAAAATAAACTCTTTTAGACTCATAACCCACCAAAGAAACATTCACAAATCTCTTTAAATTTTCCCGAATCCTGCTCACTGACTTTACAGGCTATTTCGAATGGCTCGACGATGTTCTCTACCAGAAAATACAGAAGATCCAGATCCCCTGCATCTCTCAACTGTATATACATCCTGGGATTTTTTCTTTCAAGATCTCTTGATGTATAAATGGATCGTGATGCTTCGGCACCCATCCACAACATAGTCCCCAGACCTAAACCAGAAAAAAAACGTCCGACCGCATTAGTGGTAATTACCGCCCCCAACTTTACTCCAGTTAAGGATGAAAAAATAAACTTACCAGACAGATTTCCCGACACATCTCGAGCAACATGGGCTACATTCGCCATATCAACGCGCGAAATAAAGTCATCAATAAAAAAACCAATAACACGCTCAATGACATCCCATCTCAGAATATCCCTTTTTATCAGACACACGAATCTATATTTATCATCTTCATTTTCTCTTCGATGTTCGGTATCGGTAAAATCATATCCGAGGTACCCCAAACTAACCGGAAAAGAAATAACCCCTTTGACGATGCTGGTTAAAATACCGGAGCTATCAACATCAATGGACTCCAGCATATCTTTGGCAATCTCTTTGGCACTCTTCAAACCAGCCACCTTTTTATTAAAATAGATTACAGTCGCTATCAGATCCGTTTAACGTCGCAGGATTTATTTTTTTCCAGCCAGCCGTAGCGCATCCACATACCGCCCCTCGCTGTTCTGCTGCCAGAACCAGCCCTGCCCTTGTTGTGCCTGCGCCAACATTTTGTCCGGCCAGCCCGGCCACGGCAGGTGGCGCACGCCGGGCAGTTCCACTACCGGCGCGTCCGGCAGCCCGGTGAGTTCCCGGCTACGCCGCGGCACACGTCGTAAACCTCGCAACCACTGCGCCCAGCGCGGCCCCGGTCGCCACATCGCCCAGAGCTGGTCTGTCTGCTCTGCCAGTCGCCCGCACCGTTCCGACTGTGGTGCCACCTGCGCCGCCGTCAACCGCGCCAGCCAGTACAGCCAGCCCTGTGTGTCATCCAGGCTCTCTTCCAGCCATTCCCGCCCGGCACGCTGGTAAATCACCAGCGGCCACGGTCTGCCCGTGCTGTCACGCGAGGCGGTCAGGACCCCGGTCAGCCACTCATCACGCCCACCAGTGGGTAAAAATCCCGGCGACATTACAAAGCTCCACGGCAGCGGATGGTGTTCCGGCACCGCCGTTTTCTCACGCGGTGACAGGTGCATCCAGCCGTCATTTTCTCCGGCCTTCGCAGCATCCGTTCCTTCCGGCAGAACAATATTTCGCCCCTTTCCCAGCCACGTCTGCTGGTTCAGCCACGCCTGCCACACCTGCCCTTCGTCCGCGCTCACCCGCCAGCGCACGTAGTCCCGCTGATCCGGTAGTCTGCCAAACATCGCCGGAGCCGATACTGCCGTAGCGCGGCGCATCAGAGAATCCTCGTAGGGCAACTGAAGTTTTGCAGCAGCTCGCGATCCACCGGGTCAAAATCCCGTCCGGCGGTGATTTCCAGCACCACCCGCCGTCCGTCAAAATTGTATTCCACCTGCTGCGTTCCCCGTACCGCCGTCTCCTGCGCCGTCCCGGCATCCAGCAGGTGAAACAGCGCCCACGGTCCATTAGTCAGTAGCGTCGAGGTGTCCTGGCGAATGCGCGGACTGGCGGTGATTTCTGCCATTGAGCCATTTCGCGGCCCCGGCCAGTTCACTTTCAGCGGCCTGACCGGGCCGTGAGCGTAACGCAGCACCTGACCGTCAATATCAATCACCAGTTCGGTGATTGCCGGGTCCATATCCACCACCCGCACCTGCATCGCCCAGGAAAACTTTTTCCCGCCTTCCCCATTAAAAAAAACGCTGCGGATCTGTTTCGCCTCCTGAAACGGCTTCAGGTCCGGCCCCTGTAAGGTCATGTTGCCTTCGGTCGGTTTGTAGCGCCACGGGTTGCTGGCGGTATCCGCCAGCGGGGCCAGTTGTTTGGTCCAGAACGCATCCAGCACGCCACCGCTGGCAAAGATACGGTTAAAATCGTCCGCGCTGACCTCCTGCGGGCTGTCGGTAAAGGGGTAGCGCCCGTCAATGGCGTCACGACACTCATCGCCGATCACCGCTTCCATCTGCGCGTTCAGCACTTCACCGGTGCCGGCGTTGATTTTTCGCGTTCCCTGCTGCGTGAGATCCAGCAGAATATTTTTCAGCGGCGCGGGCAGTTTTGCCGCCTCCAGTTGCAGTTTATCCGCCGCCGAAATGCGGCCCGGCAGGGTGCTCGCCGCCAGCGCGCTGTCGGCGATGGTAAGTTGGGTGTAATATTCATTGAGCATTGTCAGCAGCGAATTTAACTGCGGCGTACCGCCGCCCTGCCCGCTGTCTGTCCGCCCGGAAACCACTTCCCGCAGCGCGGCGAAACGGTCATCCACCAGCGATTTTTCCAGCCGCTCTTCCGGGTGGATGTCCTGCAACAACTTTGCCGTCTGCACCGCTTTTCCTGCATTGCCGGAAAGCCGGTCCTGCGCGCGCTGGGCCATCTGTTTTTGTCTGGCCTGCGCATCCAGTGGCGGTACCAGCGTGGTCTGCTCCACCACCGCTTTACTCAGGCGCATCAGTGGGGAATCCGGCGAGGCCAGGGTACGCAGCACCTGAAGGTCATATGCCAGTCCGGGACTGCCGTCTTCCCCGGCGCTGTTGATGCTGTGAATGCTTGCCAGAAAATCCTGCCAGCGGCGGGCATATTCCGCCAGGTACAGGCGGCGTACCTCACGGGTAACCGGGAGTTCCTGCCCCGGCAACTGGCTCATCACAATATCAGTCGTTTTTTTTTGCGCACTTTCCCGGCCCATCACCCAGGCGTCGTCCGCTGATGCGGTGGCGACAAACTCCGCCAGCCGTTTGTCGAACAGTTCCCGGTAGCCTTCGCGGGTAAAGATGCCGGGCACGCCCCGATCCAGCGGCGCGCCATCCGTGCGGACAAAAACCGTTCCCGCATCCGCGCCCACCGCGCGAACCAGCGAAAACTCCTGCGGTGCTTCACTCTCCATGGAAGCCAGGGCTCGAGTATAGATACGCTCGGTGCTGGTATGGCCGTCAAGGAAAGCCCGCGCCATGCGGATCAGTCCCTCATCTTTTTCATAAGGCGAATGCACCACGCGGCTGCCGTCAAACAGGGCGTCAATATGCTCCAGCACGGCTGCGCGACCGCCAAATTCCGCCACGCTGTCGCGGTTATCCAGATCGTTGAGTACCCAGGCGTGTATCTCCGCCGCGTTGTATTTATCCTCATGGTCCTTATCGAGGTTCAGCAGCAGATAAACATGCAGGGCGTCATAGGCGGCTTTGCTGTCCTGACGCGCAATCGCATCCGAAAGCACGTATTCCATGCGTTTCACCAGCGGCGGGAGCAGTAGCTGGTCCAGCAGGCGGTCATACAGGGATGCGACGCTCTCCATCACTGGCGGGACGCTGTAAAGACCATAACGCCAGGCCATCGGAGGCGAGTCCGGGTCCAGTCCCGGCCAGGCAGACAAGGCCCGCGCCTGGTTCAGTAATGCGGGAACTGGCTGCATGGCGGGCTTTCCGGTCCAGGCTTTGACCTCACCCTCCAGTTGGGCCGTGCGGCTGGCGATTTCATTCAGATAACCGCTGTTACCCTGCCGGCTGCCCTGCATGCCCTGCCACAGCCAGAAAGCCAGCGCCAGTACCAGCAGATGCCCGCCGGTATGCAGCAGGCGGTAACGCCAGGCCCACTGGAGGTTCGGCTCCACCAGGTGCGCTTCGCGGAAGATAAACTGCGTCAGCAGATCGTGCAGAAAATAGCTGCGGTTGCCGTCCGGCAGGGTATGGGACGGGGAATCCGCCTTCCCTTTGATCGCCCGGACAAAACGCGCCCAGATGCCCGACTGGTCAGCCACGGCGTCTGCCTGCGCCTGTGCGGCGCTGGTGAAAAATACGCCACGCAGCGTGTTGTTAAGCTGGGTGGCGTCGAATTTTGAATCGAGGAAGATCTGTTCAATGGCTTCCAGTAATGGCGCGCCCAGCGCGGCAAATTCACGCGGGAAACGGTACAGCCGCTGGCGGCTTTTCAGGTCGTACTCTTCCTGCAACCGGGTATCCAGCCCCTGATCCAGCCGCAGCGTCAGGTCTGCCAGTTCCCGTTCGCAAAGCGCGTGCAGTGACTGCGGATTGTCCCTGTTATGTTTGCGACTGTAAGGGAGCGTGAAGCCCCAGACCTGCGCGCGCAGGTGGCTGGTCAGCCCGTGAAAATACTCCGTAAATCCCGGCAGCAGATCCATTTTGGTGACCACCAGATAGACGGGGAAGCGGATCCCCAGCGTCTCCCGCAGTTCTGCCAGCCGCGCACGCAGGGCTGCACAGGCGGCCAGCCGTTCCGCCGGGGACTGCGCGGTCAGATCCGCCACGTTCAGCGTCAGGATCACGCCGTTCAGCGGCGCGCCGGGGCGGTGTTTACGCAGCAGCCCCAGAAAACCCTGCCACTCTCCGGCGTTACGCTGTGTCGCGCTGATTTCACCGCCGTCATCGTGGCGGGCATAGCGCCCGGCGGTATCAATCAGCACTGCCTCGTTAGTGAACCACCAGTCGCAGTGCAGCGTGCCGCCGCCGGGTACGGTGAGGATATGCGCGGTCTGCTCCATCTGCTCCGCCAGCGGAAACTGTAATCCGGTGTTAAGCAGCGCGGTGGTTTTACCATCGCCGGGGCTGCCGATGACCATAAACCACGGCAATTCATACAGGAAGCGCTTCCCTTCCAGGATCTTACGCCAGCCAGGCAGGTCCACCCGCAGTTGTTTCAGTTGCCGGATGGCGCGGTTGACAATATGGCTGACGGTGCGCAGGTCGGCTTTAATTTCCCCGGCCACCGGCACGTCTTCCCCGCGCGGATGCAGGAAACGACGCAGCAGTTGTTCATCCAGGCGCAGCGCCCGCCACAGCCGGTACAGGCCGTACAGCGCATAAGTCAGCAGGATCAGGCCGATAAGCGTCAGACGCAGCCACAGTGGCGCAAACGGACGAATGTCACCGAAGGCCAGCAGGGGTGAAACAAAACCGATGACCAGGCACAGAACCGTCACGCCAATGATGCTCATCGACCAGTTCACCAGCCACAGTGCGAGGAACATCAGTAACAGAACGATGGTGACTACCCGACTACCCACGGACGCGAGCGGATGCAGGGTATCAAACGCGACCAGCGGCCCGATTAACCAGACCAGCAATGCCAGTACCGCCACGCCGACAACAGCCAGCGCGCGGCGGGAAAACAGCAGATTGAGAAATTTTTGCATTATTGTTCAGAACTCCACATTGTAATCAACAACAATAAAAGGCCACAAGCTGAAAATGTTTTCCCTATTCAGCACAAAAAAAAGATGGCAATCCGAAAAATCAATAAACCTGAAAAATAAAATTTCGCAGCATCATTTTATTTACATCATCCCGCAACAACGTTGTCATTATTAGGTTTATGCTCAATATTTTAATTTATATACAGAATCATTCGAGTTGCATCAAGGCGGCAAGCGAGAGGATTCCAAATCATTTATCCCGGTAAGTGACTCGGGCGAACGAGTGCAGTCAACGCAGAGGCAACCTGAAGGATAAGGTGTACACATCAAAATTCTCTGGATAGAATAATATAGCCATTGAATCTTACGGAACACTCATTTTCATTAATAAGGCCGGATGCAATAAAAACATCTTCCCCCCTATTATTGTTAATGTAGGTATATTTTACCACAATAGACCTGGCATGATTTTCATAGTAGCTATCAAAATACGATTTTTCATCTAACATTGCCTGCTTATTTCTGGCTTTGTCCTTCTCATAATCAATTTTAGCCAGAGACTCTGCATAAATTTTAGACACAGGAGAAACATCAAGAACTTCTACCCTTGTTTTATCTCTTAAAATAGTAGAAGAATTTATATTCAAATCAGTTTTCATTGCATCAAATAACGACAACTCTATTGAGGCTCCAACCGTAGCGCAACCATCATTTTGTGCATATGAAATTGCAGGTATGCCAGCTAACAGGCAGATTATTACCTTGAACATATTAGTCCTCAACCACTAATATTTTATCAGTACTGGCAGCAATAACCTTGCGATAAGGTAAATCCAGAATTATACAGCCATCAGAGGCTTCTCCTGGATGGGCTGAACTTTCTCCGTGTATCATGAAACCATCACGCCCGCACATTTGATTTTCGGGGTAAGGCGTGAGCCTCATCGTCCATGCTCTTGTTCTGGCATGAAAAAATGCAGGTCCAATTGTATATGTACCTCTTGGTAATGGTCCCTTATCTCTTACACACTCATTAACAGAGTCATCTTTAAAACCCGGTCTGCCAGAATATCTGGCATTGAACTGATAGCTACCATTTAAATGAAATGAACGTGCATTAATTTTGTATACCCAAGGCAATACACAATCTCCTTTTTGTTAAAAAATAATAGTCAGATCAGAACACCATATTTTATGGTCAGTTTTCTGACCTGACCATAGTCATATTAATTCACTCCACCACCAGAATTTCCACCCGGCGGTTCTGCGCTCGTCCGGTTTTAGTGCGGTTATCGGCCACCGGCACGGTATCTCCTTTCCCGACAACCCGGATCCGGCTGGCGGGGACACCGCCGGATGTCAGCAGCGTAGCCACTTCCGTAGACCGTTTTTCCGACAACACCTGGTTGGACGGGAATTCAGCGGAATGGATCGGCTGGCTGTCCGTGTGGCCGGTCACCGTCACCGCGCCGCCCACACGCGCAATCTCACGCGCGGCCTTATCAATTACCGGGCGCAGCGCGTCATTCACCGTTTTCTGCCCCGGCACAAACATGGTGTCGCCACGGAAGACCACCCGGCTGTGATGATCATCCTCCTCCACCGTCAGCAGGCCACGGGCGATTTCGTTCGCCAGCAGGATTTTCAGCCGCAGTTTGTGAACAGGGACGGGCGGCGGCGGCAGGTGTTTACCAATGGCGTCGATACGCTGCTGTACGGTTTCGGTGGCGAGGCTCATCCGGTGGCTGTAAAGGCCAAACAGCGTCAGCATCACCAGCAGGGCTATTCCGGCGCTCAGCCAGACCGGTACCCGGCGCATCCGCCGCATCCGTCCGCTGACAGCGCCGGTAAACCCCGGCGAGAGCGTCGGCGTGACCGGATCGCGGCGCTGGACCAGCTGGGTCAACAGTTGCTGGCGGATATCGTCCAGTTGCTTGCGACCGTCCGGGCGCACGCTGTAGCGGCCTTCAAAACCCAGCCCCAGTATGTGGTAAATGATTTCCAGCACATCGCTGTGCTCCTGGAAGCTGGTGGCCAGACGACCAATTATCTGAAACAGCTTGATGCCGCCTTCACTTTCACCATGAAAAGTCACCAGCAGGCTTTTCCCGGCCCAGACACCGCGTCGCCCCCAGACGGTGTTGTTGGCGGCTTCGTCCAGCGCCGTACACAGGCAGTAGCGCACCGCCAGCACATGTTCGCGGCGCAGGTTTGCCTGGTCGCATAACGTCTGATACCGGCGAACTTCACGCTCCAGCAGGGCACGGTAATGTTCGACAAAAGCAGGAGCAAGTTCGCGGGGCATCTGCGCCAGTGCGCATAACAGAGGGCTTGCCGCCGCTAAAAGAGGATTCACGGCAGCGGTAATTTCAGCCAGCCGGAGCTTCATATCCGGGCCGTCGTCAACCACTACCTTTACATCCTCCCAGCGAAAGTTGTCCTGTATGGGCGCGTCGTAACCGTCATTGTCGGGCGGTTTTCCCCCACCGGCTGATGGCTGAAAGGGCAGGGTATTTGCCGCTGGCGGCGTCAGAATATCGTCGGTCATTTATCGCGCACTCCCCACAGTTCCATCTCCAGCCCCGGAAACTCTCCGGCGGTATGCATCGCCATGCCGCCATAGCGGGCGATATGTTCCCACAGCACGCCGTCGCGGCGGATATCGTAATAAATGTACCCGGACTGGAACGGGATCTGACGCGGCGGCACCGGCAGCACCTGTAATGTCAGCCCCGGCAGGTGCGAGCGGATCAGTTCCGGCAGGCGTTCGGACGGCCCGATTTTGGTCTGGGCGGAAAAATGTTGCAGCAGGGCGTCGGCGGACATCTGCGCCTTCACCGCCAGCACCAGCGCGCTGAAACCCGACAGCTCGGAAGGTTGAACCACCGCATTGAGAATGCCGTAAGTGCCCTCCTCCAGGGTGATTCGCTGCGCCCCGCGGATCAGCACGGCATTCAGCAGGTACTGCACCTCGTCCACCACCGATTTCAGCCCGGCATAGGGCGTCAGGTGCTTATATTCTTGATATTCTTCCGGGCGGCGCGTCTGCGGGCGCACGTAGGTGGAGAGTTCGCCAGCCAGCTCGGACAGGTAACGGTAGAGCACCTCCGGCGACAGCGGCGTTTTCGCCAGATGGATCAGTAACGGTCCGAAGCGATTGAGAATTTGCAGCAGCAGGTAATCCGATACTTCCGCCGCCTCATGGCCGTGTTTATCACTGCCCGTCAGTCGCTGCGCCAGTGAATCCGCGCGCATTTTGATCAGATCGTTGATCCACGACAGCCAGGTGCATATCAGCGCACTGGCCTGGTAGTTCGCCACCGGCGGGATCAAATCTTTGTCAATATCGACCCGGCCATCGGGGTGCAGCGCCGTGATGCGCGTCAGCGGCAGGCCGATCCACGCATCCGTCACCGCTTTTTCCGGCAACAGCCGCAGACGCAGGTGGCTGAGCTGCAACAGTTGTGCGCCGCGCCCGAGCGAGTTGGCATCGCGGATTTCATTTTCGTGCACTGAAAAGCGCGCCAGCGATTCCGGGTTATTGTCGAAGCTGGTTTCTTCGCTGTTCGGCGTGCGTACCGGCACCGCCAGGCAAATCTGCTGGTTAAGGTGTTCCGGTAAAATAGTCAGCGGGGGTGGAAGGGGTGTATGGCCCGGCGCATTAAACGGCGTACCGTCGGCAAACACTCCGGCAGCCTCTGTCAGTACCAGTTTGCCGATGTTCAGCGCCTCACTGTCAATGCCGTATTCACTGAAGCCCCAGAAAAAGGGCGACAGCGGCAGGCTGCGGTAATGGATGACATGTTCCAGATAGCGTTCCTGCTGCTGAAACATCTGCGGCAGCAAAAACTGCCCTTCACTCCAGACCACCCGGTTATTCCAGCTCATAATTTACTCATCCCGTTCTTTAATCACGATGGCGCTCTGCTCTATTCCGGCATCCAGTTCCACTTTTTTCTTCGGCATAAAGCGGCTGTACCAGCTTTTTTCCGGGGGATCAGGGATTTTATACGTGGCCCGCCAGACCGATTTTCCCAGATTGCGGTATCCGGCCAGGATCCCCAGCGCCGTGGTTTCCTTATTGAGCGGATGGCGCAGTTTTTTCTCCTCGCCCGGACGCAGGATAAAGCTGTCACGATGGAGTAAATCATCGGCGAGAACGGCCTTGTCATTGTCCTGAAGCGACCACCAGTCTGCTGCCGTGAAAGCTGCATCATTTTTCAGTTCATAAACGCGTATCTCTATGGGCGCCGCTTTCTTCTGGTTGTCAGGATTCACCTTGTCGGAAGCCTTGATCGCCAAGTTGAGCCGCTGTGACAGAGGATCCGGCACGGCGTCGCTGTCACTGCCGCACCCGGACAGCAGGCAGACAAAAGACAAAGCTACCGCACATAACCACCCACCGGGGTTACGCCATTTATTCACTGTAATTTCCTTTAAAATCAAATAACAAAAACCGGCCTGGCCGTGTGCCGGGCCGGAAAAGCACCGCTTAAATCTCTTTGTTGGCCTTGAAGTCATAGCCTGCGGTGATGGTGCCGCCGCTGCCGCCCTGCTGGTTCTGCACCACGTATTCCTGTTTCACGGTGCTGAAAGAGAGTTCTATTGACTCACGAGAAGCAATTTCTCCCCCCTGACTCCCACTGGGCGAAACCATCGCTACGATCAAATCAGTAAAACTATATTTGAGGTACTCCAGCGGGTTGCCACCCGCTTTACGCATGGTCAGCACGGCTTTCGGAATGTGTTTGCCGGAGGCGCAGTATTTGAACAGGTTCGGACTGGCGCGATCGATATAGTGTTCAAATGAAAGATTAGTTACGGATACCTTGCCGGATCCCAGACCGCTACCCGCGTGCATGGTGGACTCCTGGTGGATATTCCAGCGCCAGCTCAACACCTCAATTTCATTTTTATGTTTGTCATCCATTGACTCGCCGTCAATGCCGTCAATTTTCAGAAAAATATCATAAGACATATTTCATACCTTTTTTATTTAAATTAATTTTGATTTATCCGCTTACAAATAAACCATTACTTTACAACACTCTTCCACATATGGAATCGGCAGAACAAAGGATTGAATATATTTCATTTCTTAACACTCCTGGAAATCAACTCATCCAATTCATTTCCATGAATGAAATCTATACATTTCATAGTGCTGAAGTCTGATGCTATTGAACCATCATATTTTAATGATGCATATTTTCTCGCTATCGCATCTATTTCACGATAAATTTCTACAGGTTGCTGGCCATATTCAAGATAAGCACTAGCTGTAGCTCTGGCATCATCCTGAACGGCATCATTTTTATACACCAATGACAAACAATGACTCAAAGCCCAATTGCGTAAGAGCTCTGACTGAGAATATTTTTCAGTCAATGCTTCCTGAGCATAAGATAATTGACATATCTGTAGCCCACAGAGGCCCCAAAATATTAATTTAAGCCATTTCATGGTAGTACCCACAGGATTCCGACTTCAGGAACAAATGTTCCATTATCTGGATCATTTAGTAGATGACATTGATCTGAACAAACGCTACCATTCCATAATGTTACATGTCCCCGAGCATTGCTCCAGCCATGGCCTTTTACAACAATGATGCCTTTTTTACCTGTAAAGTCACCAGGAGTTGGATTATTAATGACAAGATCTGGCTTCCCCATAATCTGGGTCAGATGTTCAATCATATCATTCACGCGATAAATATAAAATTTCTTATCAGAACCACTAACCTTTGCATAGGGAGAACTACGGGATATCGGAAATCCCGTAGCATTCAAAACATAACTCATACGAATTGGACAAGCATTTTCAAAATAGCCACCTGAAATATTTTGCCCTATATTTCCGCCAATTATACGACCGACATCAGTAACGGGAAAATTCACTTTTCCAAATGCCGACCATGCCTCATTAAATGAAGGTCTACCCATTTTCTTTACCCTCTAAAAAATCTGCATCACAAGCTTTATGAAATATAATAAATCAGGCGTTACCCTGTTTTACCGACGGCAGTTTTGTGACCAGACGCAGCGACCCCGTTAATCCTTCAAGCTGGAAATGCGGACGCAGGAAGAATTTGGCATCGTAATACCCCGGATTACCTTCCACCTCTTCCACCACCACTTCAGCCGCCGCCAGCGGGCGACGGGCTTTGGTTTCCTGCGAGGAGTTCACCGGATCGGCGTCAACGTAGTTCATGATCCACTCATTGAGCCAGCGCTGCATATCTTCACGCTCTTTAAACGAACCGATCTTGTCGCGCACGATGCATTTGAGGAAGTGCGCAAACCGTGAGCAGGCGAACAAATAGGGCAGTCGGGCGGAGAGATTGGCGTTGGCCGTGGCGTCCGGGTCGTAATATTCCTGCGGTTTTTGCAGCGACTGCGCACCAATAAAGGCTGCGTAATCGGAGTTTTTGCGGTGGATCAGCGGGATAAAGCCATTTTTCGCCAGCTCCGCTTCACGGCGGTCAGAGATGGCGATTTCCGTCGGGCATTTCATGTCCACGCCGCCGTCGTCGGTCGGGAAGGTATGACAAGGCAGGTTTTCCACCGCGCCACCGGACTCCACTCCACGGATCAACGTACACCAGCCGTAATGTTTGAAGGAGCGGTTGATATTCACGCCCATCGCATAGGCGGCGTTGCTCCAGACGTATTTGCTGTGGTCTGCGCCGTCCGCTTCTTCTTCAAAAGCGAATTCGTCCACGGGGTTGGTTTTTGCGCCATAAGGCAGACGGGCGAGAAAACGCGGCATCGTCAGGCCGATATAGCGCGAATCTTCACTTTTACGCAGTGAGTTCCACGGGGCATATTCAAGATTCTGGGTGACGATTTTGGTCAGGTCACGCGGATTGGCCAGTTCCTGCCAGGAGTCCATCTGCAACACTGAGGGCGATGCGCCAGCGATAAACGGCGCATGGGCGGAGGCCGCCACTTTGGCAATGGAGCCGAGTAGATCCACATCCGGGGGCGTGTGATCGAAGTAATAATCAGCAATAACACATCCATAGGGTTCGCCGCCGAGTTGCCCGTATTCCGCCTCATACAGCTTTTTGAACAGCGGGCTTTGATCCCAGGCGATCCCTTTGTAACGCTTCATACTTTTCCGCAGTTCATCCTTTGACAGATTCATAAAGCGGATTTTGAGTTTTTCATCGGTTTCGGTGTTGAAAACCAGGTGTTCCATCCCGCGCCAGGAGGACTCCAGTTTCTGAAATTCCGGGTGGCTCAGGATCAGTTTGATCTGCTCCGTTAATTTGAAATCGATCTGTTCAATAATCGCGGCAATACTTTTATACGCATCGTCACTGACGGTGACGGCGTTTTCCAGCGCCTGTTGCGCCAGCGTCTGTACGGCGGCTTCAACGGCTTTTGCCGCCTGCTCGGTTTTGGGACGAAACGCCTGGTTCAGTAGTGCATCAAACTCACCGGATGTGTGCGTTGTCTCTCTGGCGACATCACCCGCCGCCTGCATGTGCTGTTCCATAAAAAATCCTTAAATTTCCGCAATTATTCCACTGAACCCGTGTCATCTGCCGGGTCATCATTCCCCGCCGAAGGCTTCGGCGCACTTGCCAGCGACTTCAGCAGCCCCGGATCCTGCAACAGTTTATTGATCAGGTTTTCCGCACCGGCTTTGCCATCCATATAGGATTGCAGGTTGGCGAGCTGGGTCCGGGCTTCCAGCAACTGTTTCAGCGGGTCCACCTTGCGGGCAATCTGCGCCGGTGAAAAATCGTCCATACTTTCCAGAGTCATATCGACCATTAACTGCCCTTCGCCCGTCAGCGTATTGGGGACGGCAAATGCCACGCGCGGCGCAATGGCTTTCATCCGCTCATTAAAATTATCGATATCAATATCAAGAAATTTACGATCGGTGACCGCTGGCAACTCTTCACGCGGTTTCCCGGCCAGATCGGCCAGCACCGCCATGACAAACGGCAGTTCGATTTTTTTCTCGGAGCCGTAAATCTCGACGTCATACTCAATCTGCACGCGAGGCGCGCGGTTGCGGGCAATAAACTTCTGCGCGCTGTTGTTGATAGCCATAATCCTTTATTTCCTTATCAGTCAGCCGGCGACCGCCAGGGGAGCGGTTCGACGGTACAGTTTAAAAATCACACAGCAAAGAGATCACCCGGCTGAACCGGTTTCAGGCGTCGTTTCAAAAATAATCCCTTCATCCTCATCAACACGAATGCGGATTTGCGTGATGGCCGTTTTCTCTGTCATCGCCTGCAACCAGTAACGGGACAGTTGTGGGAGGATATGTTGTTCGATATAGCCGATAAGCAAACGAGCGCCGGTTTCGTGCATCGGGCAGCGCGCCACAATATGCGCAATCAGTTCGTCGCCATACACCAGTGAAACGCCATGCTGCTCCGCCATCCGATCCATCAACCTGCCAAGATGCAAACGGGCAATAACGCCACGCGCCGTCTCATCCAGCGGCAGATAGGGGATAACCGTCACCCGCCCCAGGAAAGCCGCCGGGAAGTGTTTGCGTAACTCCGGCATTAACGCCTCTTTTAGCCCTGCCGAATCGGGCATCAGCGCCGGATCCTCACAGAGCTGGCTGATAAGCTCCGCCCCCGCGTTAGTCGTCAACAACAGCGTGGTATTTTTGAAATCGATGTGGACACCTTCGCCATCTTCCATCGCGCCCTTATCAAACACCTGGAAGAACAACTCGTGGACGTCGTGATGGGCTTTTTCGATTTCATCCAGCAGCACCACGCTCCAGGGGTGACGGCGTACCGCTTCCGTCAGCACGCCGCCTTCACCGTAACCGACATAACCGGGCGGTGCGCCTTTCAGCGTGGAAACGGTGTGGGACTCCTGAAACTCGCTCATATTGATGGTGATCAGGTTCTGCTCACCACCGTAGATGGCTTCCGCCAGCGCCAGCGCGGTTTCGGTCTTGCCGACACCGGACGGCCCGGCCAGCAGAAAGACGCCCACCGGTTTACGCGGATCGCCTAACCCCGCCCGCGCGGTCTGAATACGCTCACCAATCTGCGCCAGCGCAGCCGTCTGCCCGGTAACACGCTGCGCCAGACGGGCGGGCAGTTCCAGGATCTGACTGGCTTCATCTTTCACCATGCGTCCGGCGGGAATGCCGGTCCAGTCGGAGACAATCGCTGCCACCACGGCTGCACTGACTTCCGGGAACACCACGGGAACTTCGCCCTGCCAGGAACGCAATGTGGCTTCTGCCTGTTGCAGCGTGGTTTCGTCACGCTCACCAGGCTCGGCGGCACGCTGTTCCTGTAATCTGTGAACCAGTTCCAGTTCTTGCTGCCAGCGCGCATCCGCATCAGACAGCGCTTCTTGCAGTGAGACAATCCGTGCCGCCAGTGCATCGCCCTGCTCCGCGCGGATGCCCATTTTTTCCTGCTTTACCAACAGTTCCTGCTCCTGTTCGGCGGCGTTGAGCTGCTGTCGCAAATACTGGACATTCGCAGGCGGGGTATGCAACGACAGCGCCACGCGGGCCGCCGCCGTATCCAGCAGGCTGATGGCCTTGTCCGGTAGCTGTCGGGCCGGAATATAACGGTGAGAAAGCTGTACGGCGGCGCGCACGGCCTCATCAAGGATCAGGACGTCATGGTGTTTTTCCAGCGTGGTGACTAACCCGCGTACCATCTCAACAGCCGCAACCTCTTCCGGCTCTGCAACCTGCAATACCTGAAAACGCCGGGTCAGCGCCGGATCCTTTTCGATATGGCGTTTGTACTCGCTCCAGGTCGTTGCGCCGATGGTGCGCAGGGTGCCGCGCGCCAGCGCCGGTTTCAGCAGGTTGGCGGCGTCGCCCGTGCCGGATGTCCCGCCCGCGCCCACCAGGGTGTGAACCTCATCGACAAACAGAATAACCGGCTGTGGCGAACGCGCGGCCTCTTCCAGCAGCGCCTTCAGGCGGGATTCAAACTCGCCTTTCATGGATGCCCCGGCCAGCAGTGCTCCGACATCCAGCGACAGCAGCCGCACGTTACGCAGTGAAGGCGGCACTTCGTCCCCGGCAATCGCCAGCGCAAATCCTTCCACCACAGCCGTTTTCCCGACGCCCGCCTCGCCGGTCAGCAGCGGGTTGTTCTGGCGACGGCGCAGCAGAATATCGGTCATGGTGCGAATTTCGTGCTCGCGACCGGTGACCGGATCGATGCTGCCCTCACGAGCCAGTGCAGTCATATCCTGGCAGTATTTCGCCAGCGCGGATTTGCTTCCATCGGATCCGCCAGGCAGCGCCTGGCTGCTTTCCCCCGGCAACACGGACGGCAAATCTGAACCATCCCGGGCCTGCTCCTTCGCTTCCGGTGATGACGCAATAAGCGACGGCAGGCTGTCCGTCAGTTCATCCGCAGGGAGTGCAGCCAGCGGCGCACAGATAGTCTTCAGCACCCGGTGCAGCTCCGGCGTGGTCAGCCACGCCAGCAGCAACCAGCCGCTGCGGATCCTGGGGTCACCGTAGCGAATACTCGCCAGCATCCAGGCTTTTTCGATGGAGAGATCGATATGGTGGGAAAAATCACTGATGGCGCTGGCCCCGGCGGGCAGCATGTCCAGTTGCCGGAGCAATGCTTTTTCGACATCGGCGGAGGATATCCGGTAATGCCGGAGCACATGGTGAATATCGTTGTCCGTCTGCTGCATGAGCTGATGCAGCCAGTGAGTCAGTTCAACATAAGGATTGGAGCGTAATTTGCAAAACGCTGTCGCAGACTCCAGCGACCGGAACATCGGCCCGGTCAGTTTTCCATATAACGCACTACGCGAAACAGGGGCATCCATTCGTTACACCCGATGACATAAAAGTCCATATGAAGAGCACATAAATATATATGTACTCATTAATATTTCTCATTAACAGGATCATCAAAATGTACAAATGAAACAATGATGCAGATCACAGAATGGAATGCGCAATAGTGTTTAATA
>NZ_QBJC02000038.1:0-18246 GCF_003057695.2 Pseudocitrobacter sp. RIT415
TCAAAAAATATCTTTTTTATAATTAATTCAGGTGACGTTTTTCACCTTCATTTATTTATAAGGATATTATCATGTTAAAGAAAAGTGCTATTGCTGCGGCATTAGTCTTGTTTACCAGTTCCGCTTTTGCGCTGGATGGCGGTCAGTTGGACTTTGCCGGTTTGGTCAGTGACAACACCTGCGACCTGCACGTTGATGGCGGCGCGCAGGATGGTCAGATTACCCTGCAAACGGCAACCACTGCGGAAGTGACCAATGCGGGCGTCGTAAGCGCCAGCACTGTGGGTGCAAAACCTGAAGCTTTCTCAATCACCGTCGACTGCTCAAAAGCAACCGTTACAGGTAGTGCGAACTTAAGTATGGGCTCCGTTTTCTTCAGCAATAGCCAGGGAACGCTGAATAACGATCACACCGTTAACCAGGCGGCAACCGGTGTTGCAGTAGCGGTTCATTATTTAAAAGACGCCTCTACCGTTGAACAGGTAAAAATTAACGACTCTACGGATGTAAAAGTTAAAGCCTTTGACAACAAAAAAGCGACTTACAACTTCAAAGCATCTTACGTAAAAGAAGATAGCGCGACCGCTGTGACGGCCGGTTTTGTTAAAACCAACGCAGCTTACACCGTTACCTATCAGTAATACGTTTTTGGCGTGCACTGGTGCTCTACTGCACGCCACAATTATAAAAGGACATCATTATGACAAGGATGCGTCAATTTACCCTGGCTCTGCTTATGACAGGGGCGAGTTTATCCGCACACGCCGATATGGTGCTCTCAGGCACCCGCATTATTTATAATGCCGCGCAAAAAGACGTGACGTTACGCATGGAAAATAAAGGCTCACGTCCGTTATTAGTACAAACGTGGATTGATACAGGCAGCGAAAATGCCGATCCCAGTACCATCACCGTGCCTTTCACCGTCACGCCACCGGTTTCCCGGGTGGATGCCAAACGTGGCCAGACGGTAAAAATCGCCTGGAATAACTCACAAACATTACCCACCGATCGGGAGAGTGTGTTCTGGTTTAATGCGCTGGAAGTTCCGCCAAAAGTGAGCGATGCCGAAGCGAAAGATAAAAACATTCTTCAACTCGCTTTTCGCACGCGAATCAAACTGTTTTATCGCCCGGAGGGTCTGAGTGGAAACGCACCTGAGGCGGTAAAACAGCTCACCTGGCGTTTGCACTCCGCGGCTGGAAAAGTGCTGCTATCAGCAACCAACCCCACACCATTTTATGTTTCGTTTAGCGGCGTCAATGTGTCAGTTAACGGCAAAAAATACCTGGTTGAATCCAGCATGGTCGCCCCCAAAAGCAGTGCTGAAATGGCCGTTAAAGGGCTTACAACCCCACCGTCGAATGCCGTTGTCGAGTACTCCGCCATCAATGATTTTGGCGGCGCGATTGATGGTAAAACCAAACTTTGATCTTTAGAGAAAACCAAGCAGGGATTGCGGAAATGAAACGGTCATCCAACGACAGAAAGCTTCGTCTGTCACCCCTCGCCTGTCTGATTGCCTCTGGGCTGATGTCGTGCGCGCAGAATGCCCTGGCAGCGGAAGAAACTGTTGAGTTTGACAACACTTTTTTGATGGGTGCCGGTGCGAGAAACATCAATGTTGCACGTTACAGTGAAGGTAACCCCGCGCTGCCTGGCCGCTATGATGTCAGCGTCTACATTAACGAACAGGCCACCAGCAGCCTGAAACTGGACTTTATCGAAACCGAAAAAGGCAAAAGCGCCCAGGCCTGTATAACGCCAAATACTTTACTGCAACTCCACATCCGGGTGCCTGATAATCTGGCGGACAACGCAATCTTTCAGAAACGTGAACAGGCGGCACAGAGTTGCCTCAACCTGGCCGTGGCAATTCCTCAGTCCAGCGTGGCCTACAACAGTAACGATCAGCGGCTCGATATCGCCGTTCCGCAAATCTGGCTGCAAAAAACCTATGCCAACTATGTCGATCCTTCCCTTTGGGATGAAGGCATCAATGCGGCGATGCTCTCTTATACGGTGAACGGCTGGCGAAGCGAAACAACCGGGCAAACCACAGAAAGCAGCTACGCGGGCCTGATGGGCGGGATCAACCTGTGGGGCTGGCACTTCCGCTCCCACGGCAACTATTCCTGGGACAAAGACAAAGGCGGCAGCTTCGAGTTTCAAGATAAATACCTGCAGCGCGATATTCCTAAACTGCGCTCGCAGTTAGTGATGGGTGAAACCAACACTACCGGTGAAACCTTTGACTCTGTCGGCATTCGCGGCGTGCGTTTATACAGCGAAAGCCGAATGTTGCCGCCGACACTCGCGTCTTATGCGCCGGTTATCCGCGGCGTGGCGAACTCCAACGCCAAAGTCACCATCACTCAGAACGGTTATAAGATTTACGAAACCACCGTTCCGCCGGGGCCATTTGCCATTGATGACCTGACGCCTGCCGGCTACGGCGCCGATCTTGAAGTCACTATCACCGAATCAGATGGGTCGAAAAAAACCTTTTCTCAGGCCTACTCATCCGTCATGCAAATGATGCGCCCTGGCGTGGGGAAATGGGACTTTAGCGCCGGTGAGGTCAACAAAGATGATCTCAGAGATAAGCCTAATCTTATCCAGGGAACTTACTACTACGGCCTGACGAACACCTTTACCGGATATACCGGTTTGCAGGCGACGGATAACGGTTATTGGGCTGGGTTGCTGGGTGTGGGTATGAATACCTCTATCGGGGCGTTCTCTTTCGATGTGACCCAGTCGCATACCGAAATTCCGGATGACAAAACCTATAAAGGCCAGAGCTACCGTATTTCGTGGAATAAATATTTCGCGCCAACGGAAACCTCGCTCAATATCGCGGCGTATCGCTACTCAACCGAAAACTATCTGGGTCTTAATGATGCCCTCACGCTTATCGACTCAGCCAACCATCCTTATGACAGCGATTATCAGGGGCCCGGTAGCTATGGCCGTATGAAAAACCAGTTTAGCGTCAGCCTTAACCAGTCGCTCAAAAATGGCGATCGCGATTATGGATCGTTTTATCTGAACGGTACCTGGACGGACTATTGGGTCACCGGTGAATCCCAAAGCAGCTTTGCACTGGGCTATAGCAACGCCTTTAACTGGGCAAGCTACAGCATCAGCCTGCAGCGCACCTACGATGAAGATAACAATAAAGACGATTCGGTCTATCTGAGTTTATCTATACCGCTCGATAAGCTACTGGGTCGGAGTAGCCAGCAAGGCGGGTTCAGAACGCTGAACACCAGCGTTAACACCGATCTCAAGGGCAGTTCGCAGTATAACGCCAGCGCAATTGGTTACAGCCAGGATAACCGCTGGAACTACAGTGTGAACACAGCCTATAGCACCATGAAGGATAGCGACGATCTCAAAACCATCAGCAGCTTTGTCAGTTACGAATCGCCATGGGGCACATTATCAGGTTCAGCCTCCGCCAGCAGCGACCACTCACGCCAGTACGGCGTCAGCACTGACGGCGGCTTTGTTCTTCATCAGCATGGGCTGACCTTTACCAATGACAGCTTTACCGACTCCGACACGCTGGCGCTGGTCAATGCGGAAGGCGCACAGGGCGCAAGCATTAACTATGGCAACAGTACGGTCGATCGCTTTGGCTATGGAGTTACAAGCTCTCTCTCGCCTTACCGTGAGAACACCGTCGCACTCAACGTTGAGGAACTGGATAACGATGTGGAGCTGAAAAGCACCAGTACCGTCGCTATCCCGCGGCAGGGCTCGGTTGTTTTCAGTCACTTTGATACCGATAGCGGTCGCTCAGCCATCCTTAATCTGATACGCAGCGATAACAAGCCCGTGCCGTTTGCTGCCGATGTTACGGACAGTAAAGGGCTCTCGCTCGGTTCCGTAGGCCAGGGAAGTCAGGCCTTCATCCGGGGTATTGAACAACAAGGGGAGTTGGTTGTGACATGGCAGGAAAATAACCGTCAGCGACAGTGTCGTATTCACTACCAGGTGCCGTCTTCTCCGACCATGGCAGGTAAAACCGTCGTGTTGAACGCCGTACCTTGCAAACTGAACTAACACGACTGGAGAGCACATGAAAGTAAATTTACGACTGCCTCTGTTGTTGATAACGCTACAGGCACCTTTATGTTTATCAGCGACGGAGTTAACGGTGAACTTCACCGCCACGGTCAAAGAGACAACCTGTGCAATGGGGGTTAGCGCGTTAAGTGGATCGGCGGTCAGCGGCGACGCTGCCAGCGGTAATTACTATCTCGATTTCCCGACAATGGGTGTTGCAGATATCACCCAGAAAAGCGCACTTACCGAGGCCAGTTTTAAGGTGACGCCCACCAACTGCAATAACGATATTTCGAGCATTAAGATGACCATCAACGGCAACCGTAGCGGGGAATCAAATACCTTATTAATTAATGATAATGCTTCTTCGGCTGATGCGAGCGGTATTGGCGTCGGCTTTAAACGCCGGGGCGAAGATGATAATTCGCGCTTCACGCTTGATGGAAGCACCTATGTTGACTGGACAACCGATGAAATCGCTCAAGGGATGGAACTCACCGGGATTATCCGTCAGCTAAATGCGGCTAACGATATCAGTCCCGGGGCTTTTCAGGCCAAAGCCACGTTCGTTTTTAATTATAACTAACGGAAATAGTTCATGTTTTATCAACGAATTACGCTATTTTTCTTGTTTGTCGCCACCAATATAAGTTGCAGCCTTGCTGGCCCAAACTCATTGACGTTGACCGCCAGGACAACCGTCACGGCAAGTACCTGTACTGCAGAATTACATAATGCACAAGATCAACTTACCACGACTATCGATCTGGGTGATGTGTATCTCAATGAACTGGCCAATAAAAGCAAAACTAAAAGCTTCAGTCTGGTGTTCTCTCAGTGTGAGGGGCTGGTGAAGCATCAGGCCAGCGTGACGCTGTCGCCGCAAACCGGCTGTGATGGTTCCGCCAGCACCGGAGGCGGCTATCGCAACGCATTGTCAGGTAGTGATGCGGCGACCGGCGCGTCTGCCGAAGTATGGACGACGAATCAGCCTGAGGGGGCGGGTGCTCTTCAACTCCATTGCAAGACACCGCCAACCACTATTGTCGATGTGTCACAAGCCTCTGGTGCGAGTGTTACCCGCTGGCCGTTAAGCGCCAGGATGGTGATTGCCGCAAACAGCACGCTCGCGGACGTCAACGCAGGCAAATTCTCCACCCACGCGGTTTTCACCGTGACTTATGAGTAATTGAAGATGAAACTTAATTTCTGCGCTCTTGTCACCGGATCCCTGTTTTCGCTCACCGCAGTGGCGACAACAACGGATTTAAATATGACCGCCACAATTATTAATACCAGTTGTCAGATCTCATTCAGTAACGGCGGTCAGATCAACCTTGGAACCGTCACTCTTAATGATCTTGAGCGCAATACTGATGTGAACCAACTCTATTCAGGCGGTGCCCCCTTCAGTATCACCGTCAATAACTGTGTACAAAGTAGTGGTAAAACTCCATCCCATCTGACGGTTGATTTTTTACCTGTATCAGGAGCGTTGTCACCCGCCAATCAGCAGGTTTTTATTAACCAGCAGAGTAGCGGTGCACAAAACGTTGGGGTGGTAATTTTATCAACGCAGGATGCGCAAAATATTTTTAACGTACTTGATACACAAGGCCACTCACAAAGTATTTATCCCGTCAGTGCGGGCGAATTAAGCAATGCAACCTACCGTTTTCACGCGCGAATGCAAAAGGTTGATCCCGCACAAGCGGCTGGCAGTGGCGTCGTTAAAACCAGCGTTTTTGTCTCTGCCTATTATGATTAACGCCGCATATTTTATATCGATGTTTTCTCAAGGATGAAAAAAATGGATAAGATAAAAAAACATTCAGGAAGTACACAATGGCGAAGGGGTTTACTCATCCTGTTATTGGGATATATCCATTGTGCCAATGCCTCAAACGATACGCTTATCGTCGGGAGTAAGGATATGAATGGTGGCACAACATCGAATAATGGTGGCCCCGCAGGAGATGGCTATGCCACCAATATCGTTTCCTCCGGTGGTGCAAGCCAACTTGTGATCCCGAGGGCAGCCAATTTACAATCGAGCAATATAACACTGTCTTTGGGGAGAGTTGATACCTCTCAAAAAGGAGGAACCGGTGTGCTGTATTGCGCACAGGGTGGCACTATGTCGCCCATTACGCTCACCAGCCATTTCGTTCCCGCACCTGTTGCTGCACCTGAAGGGCATAAATTATTTAAGACCAACATCACTGGATTATATTTCAGAATGCATATGACTAATGTCAGCTCCTGGAAGGTATCGTCTGATGTAGATATTTATGTAGGGGATAGCGAACAACAATCTTTAGCGCTAATCCCAGAACATACAATTTGTGAAGCCCCCGAAGGCTCCTATGTTTCCGTCGGTGGATTCGGCAGCGACATTAAGGTCGAGTTTTATAACGACAACACGTTCAATCCAGGCACCACTGGCAGCGTTGAACTTCTGAGTAATGGCCCCTATCACTATGAACTGACCAACCTTTCGCCTGGGAACGGAATTTTTTCAAAATCTATTTTTCAAAAATTCGACCTTACTAATATCACGTTAAGTTCGCCAACCTGTCAAACAGCCACGCTTAGCGGTAATAGCGTTACCAATGGGGATACAGTTAGCCTCGGCGAGTATAGCCCCAAAGAAGTTATTGACGGTGCAAACAGTGTTCCCTTTTCTATTAATCTACAAAACTGCTATCGGGTGACCAATATTGAGGTGAAGTTGACAACGGCGTCTCCTGCTACTTCACCTTCACTGCTCGGTAACACGCTCACCACGAGTAATGCCCGTGGGGTTGGCGTCGAAATTAAGGGGGCGACTAACTCACACTTCCCGGAAACCATTCTTGAGCCTAATAATATCTCGTCCGTTTATAAAGCCTATGCCGATACCGCCGACGCCTCTAACGGAATTATTGGCACCGGCGCTGACGGAACACCGGGGAGTCAGGTAATGAACTTTACCGCAACACTTAAGCAGGATGGTAATCAACAGATCGTTGGGGGAGACTTCAAAGCTACCGCCACGTTCTCTATCACCTACCCCTGAGAAACCACCGGCAGGTCAGCCTGCCGGTTTTGACCATAAAGGGCTAACACTCATCACTCACATCCCCTACAATGCGCCAATCCTATCGATAACACTTATGGCTAACAGGGGTTATGATGAAACCGACCACCATCTCCTTACTGAACAAATACAAACAAGAAAAAAAACGCTTCGCCACCATTACCGCTTACGACTACAGCTTCGCCAAACTGTTTGCTGATGAAGGGCTGAATGTGATGTTGGTCGGCGATTCGCTGGGCATGACTGTTCAGGGGCACGAATCCACGCTGCCGGTAACGGTTGAAGACATCGCCTACCACACTGCCGCCGTGCGTCGCGGTGCACCAAACTGCCTGCTGCTGGCCGATCTGCCGTTTATGGCTTATGCCACGCCGGAACACGCGTTTGAAAACTCGGCTATCGTGATGCGCGCGGGCGCGAACATGGTCAAAATTGAAGGCGGCGCGTGGCTTGCCGATACGGTCAAAATGCTGGCCGAGCGCGCCGTACCGGTGTGTGGTCATCTGGGTCTAACCCCGCAGTCGGTCAACGTTTTCGGCGGGTATAAAGTGCAGGGCCGTGGCGATGCGGGCGATCGGTTGCTGAGCGATGCGCTGGCCCTGGAAGCCGCGGGAGCGCAACTGCTGGTACTGGAATGTGTGCCGGTTGAGCTGGCGAAACGCATTACCGAAGCGCTGGCGATCCCGGTTATCGGTATTGGCGCAGGTAACGTTACCGATGGACAAATTCTGGTGATGCACGACGCATTCGGAATAACCGGCGGCCATATCCCCAAATTCGCCAAAAATTTCCTCGCCGAAACGGGCGACATCCGTGCTGCCGTGCGGCAGTATATGGCTGAAGTGGAGTCCGGTGTCTATCCGGGCGAAGAACACAGTTTCCATTAAGGAGTCACGTTGTGTTAATTATCGAAACCCTGCCGCTGCTGCGTCAGCATATCCGCCGTCTGCGTATGGAAGGCAAGCGCGTGGCGCTGGTGCCCACCATGGGCAACCTGCACGATGGCCACATGAAGCTGGTCGACGAAGCAAAATCACGTGCGGATGTGGTAGTGGTCAGTATTTTCGTTAACCCGATGCAGTTCGATCGTCCGGAAGATCTGGCTCGCTACCCGCGCACCTTGCAGGAAGACAGCGAGAAGCTGAACAAGCGCAAAGTCGATCTGGTTTTCGCACCTTCTGCGCAGGAAATCTATCCGCAGGGCACTGAGAATCATACTTTTGTCGATGTACCGGGTCTCTCAACCATGCTCGAAGGTGCCAGTCGACCGGGGCACTTCCGCGGCGTTTCAACTATCGTCAGCAAGCTTTTTAACCTGATTCAGCCGGATATCGCCTGCTTCGGCGAAAAAGATTTTCAGCAACTGGCGTTGATTCGCAAAATGGTTGCCGATATGGGCTTCGATATTGAAATCGTGGGCGTGCCGATTATTCGCGCCAAAGATGGCCTGGCGCTCAGCTCACGTAACGGTTACCTGACGGCGGATCAACGTAAGATCGCGCCAGGCTTATATAAAGTGCTGAGCAGCGTGGCTGAAAAACTGCAAAACGGTGAACGCGATCAGCAGGAAATGATCGCCATCGCCGAGCAGGAGCTGAATGAAAAGGGCTTCCGCGCCGACGACATTCAGATCCGCGATGCCGATACTTTGCTCGACCTGACCGACAGCAGCAAACGTGCGGTGATCCTGATGGCCGCATGGCTCGGACAGGCTCGCCTCATCGACAACAAAATTGTCGAATTAGGCTGATTGACCGAAACTGGCGCTGACAGCGGTCAGCGCCAGTCGGGTATTTTATCGATTTCTTCGCGGGTTAGGTCAGTCATCTCAGCAACCAGTTCTGGCGACATGCCGCTTTTCAACATGCGTGCCGCAACACGTTGCGTGGCATTGCTTTCGCCCTGTTGCATACCCTGTTGCATACCTTGCTGTATTCCCTTTAATATCCCCTGCTCTTCAAGCCACTCAGCAACAGTTCCCATCTTCTTCTCCTTTGGCAAACGCCTTCCCAGTTCACGGAAAAATAGTTTCGGCTGGTCAGTATGACCACGCAATAGCATATAGTTTACCAGCGTGATTAATTGACTTTCGCTAGTGTACTCCGCGCTTAAAAGGGTGGCCAGATCCTCCAGCATTTTCATTAAATCGCGCTGGCGAATATGCTTTTGCAGCAGTTCAAGTATCGCCACGCGGCGATGCTGCATAATTTCATCGTCCGGAATGGTGGTGACATCCACCAGCGGGAACGGCTCGCAATAAAGGCGTCGAGCCAGTTCCGGCGAGGCAAACATATCCGTCCAGCACATTGAGTAGGGATAAGGGGATGTTTTCCCCTGATAGAAAAGGATAGGCACCACCAGCGGCAACTGCTGAAAACCCGCCTCAAGATGGCGTTGCATGGCGGCAATGGCATAACGCATCATCCGAAAGGCAATTTTCTTACTCGGCGTACTTTGATGTTCGAGCAGAATATGCAGATAGCCTGAATGCCCCTGCATCGATACGGAGTAAAGCACGTCAGAGTACTGCTCCTGTAAACTCTCTTCGACAAAATTCCCGGACTCCAGCTTGAGCGTACTGAGATCGCAAATCGCTTTAATGTCCTGCGGCAAATGAATATCCAGAAAATCACGTGCCGTATCGGTGTGCGTCAAAAACTGTTTGAATACCGCATCATGCGGCGTGTTGGCGACTCTTTGCATTATCCCGGCCTTTGCCATTCATCCCATGCGCGCAGTATCGCTGGAACAGCAACCCAACGTCAGCAAGGCAATGTTAACGCCTCGAGACGACTCGGGATAAAAATCAGAGAGATACATTCGTTACCGTCAGTTTCTCGCAGCTGTACGCAAACTGTGCGAAGAAACGACACCAGATGAGTAGACACCCAACCAAAATCGGGCAATACTGCCAGGAATTTCCTGAAGCTGATATTCACATCAGCTTTGTTATCGTTATGGTAGAAAGGTAGAAGTTATGATTCGCACTATGCTGCAAGGTAAGCTCCATCGCGTCAAAGTGACCCAGGCTGACCTGCACTACGAAGGTTCTTGCGCCATTGACCAGGATTTCCTTGACGCTGCCGGTATTCTTGAAAACGAAGCCATTGATATCTGGAACGTGACTAATGGTAAGCGCTTTTCCACTTACGCGATTGCGGCAGAGCGCGGTTCTCGCATCATCTCGGTGAACGGTGCGGCTGCACACTGCGCCGAAGTGGGCGATATTGTGATCATTGCAAGCTTCGTCACCATGCCAGATGAAGAAGCCCGTACCTGGCGTCCGAAAGTCGCTTACTTTGAAGGCGACAATGAGATGAAACGCACCGCAAAAGCCATTCCGGTTCAGGTTGCCTGATTCCCCTACCCCTGCGGCTGGTTGCTGACCAGCCGCGACATGGTCTCCAGTGAATCCGTTCTTAAAATGTAGAGTCGTTTCAACAGGAACGGATTGTCCCCCGGCTTCACCTTCCCTTTCACCGTCGTGACCGCCAGATGGAATCCCGCGTCGTTTGCCGCTTGCACTGCCGCAGCGTTATAGCCGCCAAACGGGTAAGAGAGATAGAGCACATGCGGGTTAAACTGCGCCAGTGCCCGACGTGAACGTTTAAAATCAAACAGAATATTGTGGTAACTGCGACTCAGTAGAATCGGATGACGAGAATAATCGACGCGATGCAGGAAGTGAGTATGTGACTGAAAATCAAATACATCCTGAATACCACGTAGTTCTGAAATGCTCATAAACTGCAGTGATGTCGGGTCCCACTTTTGCGGATGCGCTTTTATGCGCGACGAGATAATAAACGCCGTTGCCTTGAAGCCGTACTGCTTCAGCACCGGATACGCATAACGGCTGACCGATTTCAGGCCATCATCAAAGGTAATCACCACCGCCCGCGCCGGGAGGTTCATTTTATTGCGCACGTAGCCTTCCAGTTGATACATGCTCAGGGTGGCATACCCCCGATCGCGCAACCAGGTCATCTGGTTACTGAAAGCGCGCACCGAGGTGGTGGTCGAGGTGTGACGGAAGCGTGTATTTTCTTCATCACGCAGGATGTGATGATAGGTCAGCATCGGAATACCGTTATCCATCTGCGCATCCAGCGAACTGACGTAGGCCAGCCGATTACCAATGCGGATTTGATACCAAGTTTGATTCAGCCGCCCCTTTAGCGCGCTCAGAATAGGATAGCGCAGATTTTCCGCCAGCGTACCAAACGGCGCGCTGCCAGCATCCGGCGCGTTATAGACCGGTGTATCTTTCCAGGTTATCAGGTTCTGGTTACTGGTTGGCCGATGTAAATCGCCCAGTCCATCCTCAACGCGCTGTCGCCCCTGTACCGGTTCAAGGTGATCTTTATCGATAAACCCGGTGCCAAATCCGAAGCGAAATTCGTAATACTCCGCCGACGTAGGCACCACATCAAGGATTTGCCCTGCGCGAATATTGCCGACCGTGATAACACGATCGCCCACCTGCGCCCAGACTGCCGCATCTTCAGTGGTTTGCATATAACGAGGAGGAAGCCCTTGCGGGGCCGTCAGGGCTGCCGCCGCGCCGTTGGAGAGCAGCAACGTCAGTATGAATACAATGCGCATTAACATGGATAAAAACCGCAGCAAAAAACTGCCGCTATTGTAACAAAAGCAACATCAATGAATACGGTTAATATTTATACGCGTCATGTAGCAGGACGAAGGGCGGATTTTTTTGTTGCTGATGCCACAGGCTACTGACCCCCGCCGGGCCACGATCAACAATGGCATTGCGAAAATCCTCGCTGCTGAGCGTTTCCCGCAGCGGATAGTACTGGGCGAGTAAAGGAAAATCGATACCCGAAATCACTTCGCAACGATCGTGCTTATGGCTCATCAAAGCCGCAACGCGATAAGGCGCTGCGCCGGTTTTATCGGTCAGAAAAATGACACCATCACCGGAATCTGCCTGATGTAACGCGTCGCACATCATGCGGCTGAGCATATTGGAACTCATTCCGCGCCAGTAATTCACCGCCCGGCACTGGACTACCGAACCAAATTTTTTCTCCAGACGTTCGAGCAATTCCTCTGCCCGATCGTCATGACAGGCGATTACCCAACCCAACATAGTGACTTACCTCCCTGGTAAAAGCATACTGTAGCGGGAAAAAGGAAAAATAACGGTGATAACGCTCTAATTTTTCCCCCGGGAAAACCCGGGGGAGTGGCGAATCAACTACGCAGGCCGCGTCCGCGCTGGATGAGATACCAGCACAGCAGGTAGAAGGCGACGATGAAAATCACCAGCACGCCAAAAGTGGTGACCAGCGGCACATCGTGAATGCCAAGGAAGCCGTAGCGGAAGCCGCTTATCATATAGACAATCGGGTTCAGATGCGACAGCCCCTGCCAGAACGGCGGCAGTAACGTCAGGGAATAAAACACCCCGCCGAGATAGGTAAGCGGTGTCAACACGAAGGTCGGAATCAGGCTGATGTCATCAAAGGTTTTCGCAAAAACTGCGTTGAGCAGGCCCGCCAGCGAGAACAGCACCGCCGTCAGGAGAAGCGTTAACGCGACAAATACCCATGAATGCACCTGGAACGGCACAAAGAAAAGGGAAATGGCCGTCACCAGAATGCCCACACATAACCCGCGCGCCACGCCACCGCCAACATAACCGGCGATAATCACATGCGTCGGTACGGGTGCGACCAGCAACTCTTCAATGTTGCGCTGGAATTTAGCGCTAAAGAATGAAGAGGCAACGTTGGCGTAGGCGTTGGTGATAACAGACATCATAATCAGCCCCGGCACAATAAACTGCATATAGCTGAAACCATGCATTTCACCGATACGTGAGCCAATCAGATTACCGAAGATAATAAAGTAGAGGGTCATGGTGATGACCGGCGGCACCAGCGTTTGCACCCAGATACGCATGAAACGGTGGATCTCTTTGGTCCAGATACTTTTCAGGGCCACCCAATAAAGCTGCATCATGCCTGCTCTCCTTGTTTTTCATGGACCAGCGAGACAAACAGCTCTTCCAGTCGGTTCGCTTTGTTACGCATACTTAATACCTGAATACCCTGCGCGCTAAGCTGGGCGAACACGCTGTTAATTCCCTGCTCACGCAGTACTTCCACTTCTAAAGTTGAGGTGTCGACAAGACGATACTGATAGCCATCAAGCGTTGGCAGCGGGCTCTTCGGCGCTAAATCGAGAATGAACGTTTCCGACTTAAGCTTTGAAAGCAGGTTCTTCATCGAGGTGTTTTCCACCAGCGAACCGTGCTGAATGATGCCAATGTTGCGGCACAACATTTCCGCCTCTTCCAGGTAGTGAGTGGTGAGAATGATCGTGGTGCCTTTGTCGTTTAAATCCTTCAAAAAACCCCACATTGAGCGGCGAAGTTCGATATCCACGCCTGCGGTGGGTTCATCCAGAATCAGCAGTTTTGGCTCGTGCATCAGGGCGCGAGCAATCATCAAACGACGCTTCATCCCACCAGATAACATACGCGCACGTTCGTTGCGTTTTTCCCACAAATCGAGCTGTTTTAAATACTTTTCACTGCGTGAAATGGCATCTTTATGCTCAACACCGTAGTAGCCCGCCTGGTGCACCACAATCTGTTGCACCGTTTCAAAGGGGTTGAAGTTAAACTCCTGCGGCACGAGGCCAAGCTGGCGTTTGGCGTTCACCACATCTTTTTGCAGATCGTAGCCAAACACGCTCACAGAGCCGGACGTTTTATTCACCAGTGAGCTGATAATACCAATCGTGGTTGATTTACCCGCACCGTTCGGCCCGAGCAGCGCGTAGAAGTCTCCGGCTTCCACTTGCAGATCGATTCCGCGCAGTGCCTGGACGCCCCCAGGATAGGTTTTTTTGAGCTGTTTTAGTTCCAGTGCAATGGTCATTGAATATCTCTTTTGAATTCTTGCGTTCAATGTATGGTTTTAAAAAAAGTTGAGTTGACCTATATTAGCGCAACGCACTTACTTGGTTACAGGTCGTTAACCTCCATGAAAGACATAGATACACTCATCAGCAACAATGAACTATGGTCAAAAATGCTGGTGGAAGAGGACCCCGGATTTTTCGAGAAACTGGCGCAAGCGCAGAAACCGCGCTTTCTATGGATTGGATGTTCCGACAGCCGCGTTCCCGCCGAACGTTTAACCGGTCTTGAGCCGGGCGAATTATTTGTTCACCGAAATGTTGCCAACCTGGTCATTCACACCGATTTGAACTGTCTTTCCGTGGTTCAGTACGCTGTGGATGTGCTGGAAGTTGAGCATATCATTATCTGCGGCCACTATGGCTGCGGCGGTGTTCAGGCAGCGGTTGAAAACCCGGAGCTCGGCCTTATCAACAACTGGCTACTGCACATTCGCGATATCTGGTTCAAACACAGTTCTCTGCTCGGTGAAATGCCGCAGGAGCGCCGTCTGGACACGCTTTGCGAACTGAACGTGATGGAGCAGGTGTATAACCTGGGCCACTCTACCATTATGCAGTCAGCGTGGAAACGTGGGCAGAAAGTCACCGTTCACGGCTGGGCCTACGGCATTCACGATGGCCTGCTGCGCGATCTTGATGTGACGGCAACCAACCGTGAAACCCTGGAGCAGCGTTATCGCAACGGGATTTCTAACCTCAAGCTGAAACACGCCAACCACAAGTAACATCTGTTAAAAAGCCGGGCGGCGGCATCGCCTCACCCGGCTTAGATAGGCAGGTCGGACGAACGAAGCGCTATCCGACACCAAACGACGATTACTCGTCCAGCAGAACCACTTTCCCGACATATGGCAGATGGCGATAACGCTGTGCGTAATCGATGCCGTATCCCACGACAAATTCATCTTCAATGGCAAAGCCCACGTACTCAACCGGCACGTTGACTTCGCGGCGGGACGGTTTATCCAGCAGCGTACAGATTGCCAATGATTTTGGCCCACGCAGGCTAAGAATTTCACGGACTTTCGACAGGGTATTCCCGGAGTCGATGATATCTTCCACGATCAACACATCTTTACCGCGAATGTCTTCGTCCAGATCTTTGAGGATTTTGACGTCACGCGTGGTGGACATACCGCTGCCGTAGCTGGAAGCCGTCATAAAATCGACTTCATGGGAGACATGCACTTCACGGCACAGGTCAGCCATGAACATAAATGAGCCACGCAGCAAACCCACTAATACCATTTCACTGCCACTGTCTTTGTAGTGCTCAGTAATTTGACGGCCCAATTCAGCGATACGCGCTTTGATCTCCGCTTCCGGGATCATCACTTCCACAGTATGTTTCATAAAACTAACCATATGATTTTAGAGGTAAATCTATCGATATCCCGGCGCTACGCGCAGGCATCGTTCGGCAAGCGCGTCAGTATACCAGCAAATCGATTTCTCCGCTGAATTGGATAATAAAGCAAATTTTGTGATACCCGTCACAGTTGTTAAATCCTATAATCAATTGAAAGCAATAATTAACAAACTGACGCGAGTATTCTCTATGGCAGAAACAAAATCACAACAACCACGGTTACTCGTGGTGCTCACGGCCGTTTTTGCGGCTATCTGTGGGCTCTATCTTCTCATCGGAGGAGGCTGGCTGGTCGCGATTGGCGGCTCCTGGTACTACCCTATCGCCGGCCTGGTGATGCTGGCCGTGGCGGTGATGCTGTGGCGTAGCAAACGTGCGGCGCTTTGGCTTTATGCTGCTTTCCTGCTGGCGACCATGATTTGGGGCGTCTGGGAAGTGGGCTTCGACTTCTGGGCGCTGACCCCGCGCAGCGATATTCTGGTCTTCTTCGGTATCTGGCTGATTTTGCCATTTGTCTGGCGTCGCCTGATTATCCCATCCAGCGGAGCCGTTGCCGCGCTGGTGGTGGCGCTACTGATTAGCGGCGGCATCCTGACCTGGGCTGGCTTCAATGACCCGCAGGAAGTGAACGGTACGTTAAACGCCGAAGCGACACCTGCCGAGCCGATTTCCACCGTGGCGGATCAAGACTGGCCTGCTTATGGCCGTAATCAGGAAGGCCAGCGTTTCTCTCCACTTAAGCAGATCAACGCGGATAACGTCCACAAGCTGAAAGAAGCCTGGGTGTTCCGTACTGGCGATCTTAAACGCGAAGACGATCCGGGTGAGCTGACCAATGAAGTGACACCGATTAAAGTCGGCAACATGCTTTATCTTTGTACCGCCCACCAGCGTCTGTTCGCGCTGGATGCGGCAACCGGGAAAGAAAAATGGCACTTTGATCCGCAACTCAACTCCAATCCGAGCTTCCAGCACGTCACCTGCCGTGGTGTTTCTTACCACGAAGCACGTGCCGAAACGGCAAGTACCGATGTCATGGCAGACTGCCCGCGTCGCATTATTCTACCGGTGAACGATGGTCGTCTGTTTGCCCTCAACGCCGAAACCGGCAAACTGTGTGAGACCTTTGCCAATAAAGGGATCCTTAATCTTCAGACCAACATGCCGGATACTACGCCGGGCCTGTATGAACCAACTTCTCCGCCGATTATTACCGATAAAACCATCGTCATTGCCGGTTCGGTGACGGATAACTTCTCGACGCGTGAAACGTCTGGCGTTATTCGTGGCTTCGACGTGAACACCGGTAAGCTGCTGTGGGCCTTTGATCCGGGCGCGAAAGATCCGAACGCCATTCCGTCGGATGAACACACCTTTACCTTTAACTCGCCGAACTCCTGGGCACCAGCAGCATATGACGCGAAACTGGATCTGGTCTATCTGCCGATGGGTGTGACCACCCCAGATATCTGGGGCGGCAACCGTACGCCGGAGCAGGAACGCTATGCCAGCTCTATCGTGGCACTCAATGCCACTACCGGGAAACTGGTGTGGAGTTACCAGACCGTTCACCACGATCTGTGGGATATGGATATGCCGTCCCAGCCGACGCTTGCGGATATTACGGTTAAAGGCCAGAAAGTCCCGGTTATTTACGCGCCGGCGAAAACGGGAAACATCTTCGTGCTGGATCGTCGTAACGGCGAGCTGGTCGTCCCGGCTCCGGAAAAACCGGTTCCGCAGGGCGCGGCGAAAGGTGATTACGTCACCAAAACGCAGCCGTTCTCGGATCTCAGCTTCCGTCCGAAGAAAGATTTAACCGGTGCGGATATGTGGGGCGCCACCATGTTCGACCAACTGGTGTGCCGCGTGATGTTCCACCAGATGCGCTATGAAGGTATCTTCACCCCGCCGTCTGAGCAGGGCACACTGGTATTCCCGGGTAACCTGGGGATGTTCGAATGGGGCGGTATCTCCGTTGACCCGAACCGTCAGGTAGCGATTGCCAACCCGATGGCACTGCCGTTTGTCTCAAAACTGATCCCACGTGGCCCAGGTAACCCAATGGAGCCGCCGAAAGACGCGAAAGGTAGCGGTACCGAATCCGGTATACAGCCGCAGTATGGCGTGCCGTTCGGCGTTACCCTGAACCCGTTCCTGTCGCCGTTTGGTCTGCCTTGCAAACAGCCAGCCTGGGGTTACATCTCCGCGCTGGATCTGAAAACGAACGAAGTGGTATGGAAAAAACGTATCGGTACCCCGCAGGACAGCATGCCGTTCCCGATGCCAGTTCCTGTACCGTTTAATATGGGTATGCCGATGCTGGGCGGGCCAATCTCTACTGCAGGTAACGTTCTGTTCATCGCGGCAACCGCTGATAACTATCTGCGCGCTTACAACATGAGCAACGGTGAAAAACTGTGGCAGGGTCGTTTACCGGCAGGTGGTCAGGCGACGCCGATGACCTATGAAGCGAATGGCAAGCAGTTCGTGGTCATCTCCGCAGGCGGACATGGTTCGTTTGGTACGAAGATGGGCGACTATATTGTCGCGTATGCGCTGCCGGATGATGTGAAGTAATTTGCCTCCCCTCACCCCGCCCCTCTCCCACAGGGAGAGGGAGAAAACCAGGGCACAATCCGTTCCCTCTCCCACAAGGAGAAGGAGAAAACCAGCGGGCACAATCGGTTCCCTCTCCCTGTGGGAGTGTACAGTCCGGGGACATAGTGAACACTTGTTCGGAGACATGGTAGACACTTACAACTAAGGC
>NZ_QBJC02000039.1:0-11272 GCF_003057695.2 Pseudocitrobacter sp. RIT415
GGCCCTGGAAGTATCCAAAAGCGCATAAAAAGAGCCAGTCAGTCGCTTAACTGACTGGCATTACTCCATCTGGAGGCTATTTTTTCATGCGTAACGAGTTTGCAAACTTACGCTTTCAGCGCAGCCAGCGCGGCATCGTAGTCTGGCTCGTTGGTGATTTCGTCAACCAGTTGGCTGTAAACCACGTTGTCGTTTTCATCAATAACGACAACCGCGCGCGCCGCCAGGCCTTTCAGCGCGCCATCAGCGATACCCACGCCGTAGGTTTGCAGGAATTCTGGCGCACGCAGGGTAGACAGAGTCACCACGTTGCTCAGGCCTTCCGCGCCGCAGAAGCGAGACTGGGCGAACGGCAGATCAGCAGACACGCACAGCACGACGGTGTTGTTCAGCTCGGAAGCCAGCTGGTTGAATTTACGAACCGATGCGGCGCAAACGCCGGTATCGATGCTCGGGAAAATATTCAGCACTTTGCGTTTGCCCGCATACTGGCTGAGTGCGACGTCAGAGAGGTCTTTCGCGGTCAGCGTGAAAGGCTGAGCTTTATCGCCGGCCTGCGGAATAGCGCCTTGAACAGAAACGGGGTTGCCCTGGAAATGTACAGTTTGTGACATGATAATCTTCCTGTTTACATATAATTAACGTCGAAACTAGTGTATGTCATCAGGTGTTAACACGGCAAATCCTATTTGTAGGATTACAAGGAGCAGGGGATGAGAAATGTAAGAGTTTTTGAAGAGGCGTGGCCGTTACATACACCGTTTGTTATCGCCCGCGGTAGCCGCAGCGAGGCGAAAGTCGTGGTGGTTGAGCTGGAGCAGGACGGCGTCAAAGGTGTTGGCGAATGTACACCTTATCCACGCTACGGTGAAAGCATCGCCTCGGTCATGGCGCAAATTGTGTCGATTGGCGAGCAACTGGAGCGGGGGCTCACGCGCGACGCGCTTGCAGAATTGCTTCCCGCGGGTGCGGCGCGCAACGCCGTGGATTGTGCATTGTGGGAGCTTGAAGCGGGTCTGGCAAACGCGACGATCCCCGCCATGTTACACCAGACGCTGGCAAAAACGATAACCACGGCGCAAACCGTAGTGATTGGCACGCCGGAGCAGATGGCAGCCAGCGCCAAAGCGTTGTTTGAAGGGGGCGCTCGTTTGTTAAAAGTGAAACTCGACGATCGCCTGATTGCTGAACGCATGGTCGCTATCCGCGCCGCCGCGCCGGAAGCAACATTGATAGTGGATGCGAATGAGTCCTGGCACGGTGAAGGTTTGGCGGCGCGTTGTCAGTTGCTGGCCGATCTCAATGTCGCGATGCTTGAGCAGCCCCTGCCCGCCACAGATGACAGCGCGCTCGAAAACTTCATTCACCCGCTGCCGATCTGTGCTGACGAAAGCTGTCATACGCGCGAAAGCCTGCCAGCGCTGCATGGGCGATATGACATGGTCAATATTAAGCTGGATAAAACCGGCGGCTTAACCGAAGCGCTGGCGCTGGCTCAGGAGGCGCGTGCGCAAGGCTTCGCCCTGATGCTGGGTTGCATGCTTTGCACCTCTCGCGCAATTTCTGCAGCGTTACCGCTGACGCCGCAGGTTACATTCGCGGATCTCGACGGCCCAACCTGGTTAGCGGTAGATGCAGAGCCTGCATTACATTTTACCACCGGGCAGCTTCATCTCTGAGCCGCAGAACGCCAGCGTAGCAATGCAGTCATCGCGCCGAGGTATTTCTCGCTCGCTTCATCCGATGAGATGGGCGGGAACTCGGCGGTGATGCAGTGCAGACCAATGTCATTGCACCAACTGCCAAACGAGCCTGGCGTTTCGTATCCCACACTGCCTACCAGCGGTAGCGTAAACGCGTCTGCCAGCCAGCGGCCCAGTTCACTGTGACGCGGATCCTCAATGCAGGCCAGCGGATCGTGGAAAGAGACGACCCAGGCCGGGTGGATTTGGTGAATCAACTGGCAAAGCGCCTCGCTTTCCGGCTCGGAACCGGGGGCATCGCCGGTAAGTAACACCACATCGCGGCTTTCCGCCGAACTGTTCCAGCGATAGACCGTTTCACCGGCTTTCCAGTTTGCCGACGGGAAATTGCGATTTAAATCCACACCGTTCGCATTGGCCCGCAAGCCTAACTGGCAACCATCCGGATTCACCGTTAACACCACATGATGCCGCCGTAACTCGGGTGACAGCGTTCGCAGCGCACATGAGAGGGTGACAATCGAGGCGTTTTCGTCGCCATGCGTCCCGGCAATAATTAACCCACTGGTATGATCGGCGAGCGGGGCGGGAAACCAGATAAGCGGCGCGCCCAAAAGTGAACGACCATAGTGTTGCGTACCGGGCGGAAAAGCGCCCCGCAGGGCGCGAGGACGAGTGGCGGACATAGAGAATCCTGATTATGAGTACTGATATAAGCAGTGTTGTGCAAAATTCACCGTGAATCAAATGGTTTCCGTGTCAGAAAACATTCGTTATATCAATTTTATGTGATAAGCCGTTTGCATTTAAGACGCCTGAAACAAATAATATTTTCATCAAGTTGGCTTATTAAGGGGATGTCATGAAGTATCCTTTCACGTTGTCGTGCTGTGCGTTATGGCTCAGTAGTCTGAGTTCTGTTGCCCTGGCGGCAGAAGTACCCGCCGGGACGGCGCTGGCAGCGAAGCAGGAGCTGGTTCGTCATATTAAAGATGAGCCCGCCTCTCTGGACCCGGCAAAAGCGGTAGGTCTGCCGGAAATCCAGGTGATCCGTGACCTCTTCGAAGGGCTGGTTAACCAGGATGAAAAAGGGAATATTGTGCCTGGCGTCGCGACGCGCTGGCAGAGTAATGACAATAAAATCTGGACATTTACGTTACGAAATGACGCCAAATGGTCTGACGGTACGCCGGTTACCGCGGAAGACTTTGTCTATAGCTGGCAGCGTCTGGTTGACCCCAAAACCACCTCACCGTTTGCCTGGTTTGCGGCACTCGCCGGTATAAATAACGCGCAGGCCATTATCGATGGTAAAGCGAAGCCGGACACCCTGGGCGTGACGGCAGTTGATCCGCATACTTTACGTATTCAACTGGATAAACCGTTGCCGTGGTTTGTGAACCTGACGGCCAATTTCTCGCTTTATCCGGTGCAAAAAGCCAATGTTGAAAGCGATAAAAACTGGACGCGCCCTGGCAAGCTGATTGGCAATGGCGCTTACGTGCTGGCCGACCGCGTGGTGAATGAAAAGTTGGTGGCAACACCGAATGTTCACTACTGGGATAACGCTAAGACCGTGATTAAAAAAGTGACGTTCTTACCGATAAACCAGGAGTCGTCGGCGACGAAACGTTATCTGGCCGGGGATATCGATATTACCGAGTCCTTCCCGAAAAATCTGTATAAGAAACTACTGAAAGATATTCCGGGGCAGGTGTATACCCCGGCTCAACTCGGTACCTATTATTACGCCTTCAATACCCAGAAAGGGCCTACAGCGGATGCGCGCGTTCGTTTAGCGCTGAGCATGACGATTGATCGCCGCATTATCGCGGAGAAAGTGCTGGGTACCGGTGAAAAACCAGCATGGCACTTTACACCCGATGTCACCGCAGGGTTTAAAGCCGAGCCAACGCAAATGGAGCAGAGCAGTCAGGAAGAACTGAATGCTCAGGCGAAAACCTTGTTGCAGGCGGCGGGTTATGGCCCGAATCGGCCGTTGAAATTGACGCTGCTGTATAACACCTCGGAAAACCACCAGAAGATTGCGATTGCTGTGGCCTCAATGTGGAAGAAAAACCTCGGTGTAGATGTGAAGCTGCAAAACCAGGAGTGGAAAACGTATATCGACAGTCGTAATACCGGAAATTTCGATGTGATCCGCGCATCCTGGGTGGGCGACTATAACGAACCGTCAACCTTCCTGTCGCTTCTCACCTCAAGCAACACCGGGAATATTTCGCGCTTTAGCAATCCGGCATATGACAAAGTCGTCAATCAGGCAACGCTTGAGAACACCGAAAAAGCACGCAATGCTGATTACAACGAGGCAGAGAAAATTCTCGCTGAGAAAGCGCCTATTGCGCCGATTTACCAGTATACCAATGGTCGCTTAATTAAACCGTGGCTGAAAGGGTATCCTATAGAGAATCCGGAAGACGTGGCGTATACGCGGACAATGTATATTGTGAAGCACTGAGTTGCTTAGAAAGCCCTGACGCGTTATTGCACGTCAGGGCTTTTTTACGCATGCTTTACCATGTTCCGTCGAATAGGAATAGGCGGCGCGACGCTGCTCGTGGTGGTGATATTAAACGGCATTCGACTTAATGCGGCGTCAATATCCTGTGGCGGTAATGGCTCGGAGAAGAACGAGCCCTGCAGAGCATCGCACCCCAGTTGTGTCAACAAACGCTGTTGATCTTCCGTTTCAACCCCTTCCGCGACCACATTCATATTCATCGAATGCGCGATATGAATAATTGATGAGACAATTTTCAAATTTTTGCTGTCATCACGCATATCCTTCATAAAGCTGCGGTCAATTTTCAGCTCACGCGCGGGCAGATTCTGCAACAATAACATATTGGAATAACCGGTACCAAAGTTATCGATGGAGACGGTCAGGCCAATACGATTGAAGTCATGGAATATTTGTAAACTGCGATCGAGGCCGCGCATGGCTGTCGTTTCGGTTAATTCAATCGTTAATCGAAGCGGTGAAAGATGATATCGCGAAAGCGTATTACACAGTAATTCGTAGATATTCTGCTGCTCGAACTGATTAGCCGAAATATTTATCGAGAGTGTCCAGTCATCATGACCCTCTTTACTCCACTGGCGCAATTGCTTGCAGGCCTGGTCGATAGCCCAGTTACCGACAGGAAGAATTAAACCGGTATTTTGCAAGGTAGGTAAAAACACATCTGGCAGTAAAATGCCTTTTTTAGGATGACGCCAGCGCAGTAACGCTTCAAAACCGTAAATGCGATTTTCCTGAACGTGATATTTTGGCTGATACCACAGTTCAAATTGGTTACGTTCCAGCGCCTGGGTGAGATCCTGCAAAAGATGCGCGCCTTGCCAGGAAGTATCCAGCATGGCATCGCCATATACCGCCCAACCGTTACGGCCATTGCGTTTAACATGGTACATCGCTGTGTCAGCACACAGTTTAAGTTCCTGTGGAGAGTCGCCATCCGCGGGATACATACTGATACCCGCGCTCAGAGAGATTTGCAGAATTTGGCCGGAGTGATAAAAGGGCCGACGAATAGACTCGACCATACGGTTACACAGCTCCGCCAGCTCGGCCTCCGTGCTATGAGGGGCGAGCAAAATAAACTCATCGCCACCGATGCGGGCGAGAGTCATTTTGGGTGGGAGGCAGGCGCTTAGGCGATTGGCTACGGAAACCAGCAGATTGTCGCCGACGTGATGTCCCCAGGCATCGTTGATTAACTTGAAACGGTCGAGATCCATCAGAACTAAACCAAACTCAGCGCCGGTAAGCCGCGCCTGTTGCAGGCAGGCAAGTAGCCGCATATCAATCTGGCTACGGTTCGCTAACCCGGTCAGCCCGTCATAGCGTGCCTGTTGTTCGAGTTGTTTATTGAGCCGTTGCAGGTTTTCGGTCAGGCGGCTGGTACGCATTTGCGAATCGACCATCGAAATCACTAGCATAGTACCCAATAACAGTAGCGTGAGGGCAGAAACCCAAACCGAAAGCCCTTCCTCGCCAATCTGATGAACGTGGTTGAGCATCATATGGGCATGGCCTGAAAAGGTGGCCGCGCTCATGCCGGTGTAGTGCATCGCGGCGATGGCAATGCCCATCGCTAATGCGGAGGCTATACGGCAGAGCAGAACGCGCTTGCTGTTCAAGCGTAGGCTGAAAGCCAGCCATAAACCCACACCCGAAGCCAGAAGCGCAATCACGACCGACAGAATAATCCGCGGGATATTCCAGACAATGCCATTATGTACCATCAGCGCCGCCATGCCGACGTAGTGCATGGTTACAACGCCGCTACTAAGCAATATGGTGGCGATTGTCAGCCGCTTAGGTGATAGCGTCGGCCCGGCGACGGCTATGTTAATCGCCAGCGTGGCAGCAAGAATGGCAGCCAGCAGTGAGACGAGCGTTAATTCCAGGTGATAGCTCATCTCCATCGGCATTCTCATCGCCAGCATGCCAATAAAATGCATAGACCAAATGCCGATGCCTAAGGTTGCGCCCCCCGAAACGCGCCAGAACATTGCCGCCTTTTTATTGGACGCGGCAATTTTCGCCGCGCTATCAAGGGCAACGAAAGATGCGATAAAGGCCACCAAAAATGAAATGCCAACCAGAACCGGGTCCCACGAAACATGCAGCATCATGTCATCCACATTTCTTAGATTTTGGAATTAATCTATCAGGAATAATCTGAAATAAGCTACAGAAATAACATGACAGATCACGGTTTTTTAACGGATTGACGGTATTTAACTGAAATAGGTATTGCTGAATCGCGTTAAACTAAAAGGAGGCTAATAGTCTATTTTAAAATACCCATGATGATGGTGTTGTTTAATTGGGTATAGGGATTTTAATTTTATTGGAAATGTGATCTTAATAGAATTATGCAAGAATATATTCTTGCGCGTTTGTTAATGCTGAGCATTGACATCGTTTTTATTCATCAAAATACTTCCTTGCATAATAACAGCTGAATTTATGAGCAATTTCAGGGTGATGGGAACGAGAGTGATTGCGTAACCGGAGCAGATGGCTAGACTAGCAAAAGGGTAAGTTGTCAGTGGAGGTAAAGTGGAAGCCATAAAGGGATCGGATCTTAACGTACCGGATGCAGTGTTCGCGTGGATACTGGATGGCAAGGGTGGGGTAAAACCGCTCGAAGAGAGCGATGTGATCACCAAAGACAACCCATGCTGGCTCCATCTGAATTACACCAACCCGGATAGCGCGCAATGGCTGGCGTCGACGCCCCTGCTGCCGAATACCGTGCGCGATGCGCTCTCCGGTGAAAGCCTGCGCCCGCGCGTGAGCCGGATGGGGGAAGGTACGTTGATTACGCTGCGCTGCATTAATGGCAGCACCGATGAACGCCCCGATCAACTGGTGGCGATGCGCCTGTATATGGATGAGCGGCTGATTGTTTCGACGCGTCAACGCAAGGTGCTGGCGCTGGATGATGTGATTAGCGATCTTGAAGAAGGCAGCGGGCCGGCAGACTGCGGTGGTTGGCTGGTGGATGTCTGCGATGCGTTGACCGATCACGCCAGCGAATTTATCGAGCAACTGCATGATAAAATTATCGATCTGGAAGATAACCTGCTGGAGCAACAAATTCCCCCGCGCGGCTTTCTGGCACTGCTGCGTAAACAACTCATTGTGATGCGTCGCTACATGGCGCCTCAGCGCGATGTTTACGCGCGGCTTGCCAGTGAACGTCTGCCATGGATGACTGATGACCATCGCCGTCGCATGCAGGATATTGCCGATCGCCTGGGGCGTGGGCTGGACGAAATTGATGCCTGTATCGCGCGAACCGCAGTGATGACCGATGAAATCGCTCAGGTGATGCAGGAATCTCTCTCTCGTCGAACCTATACCATGTCGCTGATGGCGATGGTGTTTTTACCCACCACGTTTTTAACCGGTTTGTTCGGTGTCAACCTGGGAGGAATACCCGGCGGTGAATGGCATTTAGGCTTCTACTCCTTTTGTGTGATGCTGCTGGTACTCATCGGTGGTGTTACCTGGTGGTTACATCGCAGTAAATGGCTGTAAAAATTAACCTTTTTAACAGTAATTGAACACAAAAACGGCAATTAAATTGAGCGAGGTCAATAAACGATACCCCCATTCAGGGCAATATCTCTCTCGCAGGTGAATGCAACGTCAAGCGATGGGCGTTGCGCTCCATATTGTCTTACTTCCTTTTTTGAATTACTGCATAGCACAATTGATTCGTACGACGCCGACTTCAATAGTCGGCTTTTTTTTTGCCTGAATGCCTGCGCCATCTACCCTTAAAGAACCAACCTGAATTTATAAGGGGAAGATGATGTACCAGGTATTACGACTCGACGCTTACCTTAACATTCATTCGATTCCGACCGATCCCATTCCGGTAGAGCCGCCTCCGGGGCGAGATCCCATCCCGCGTCCGCAGCCCATGCCGGACCCGCCACCGGACGAAGAACCGATTAAATTGTCGCATCAGACGCGCAGATCTGCGAGGATACGCGCCTGCTGACGATAGCCTTTTACCGCGAGAAAATATTGTGACCGCTTTTTCAACATTGAATGCACTGCCCGCCGCCCAGATCGAGAACTTGAACGATCTGGGCTACCTCTCCATGACGCCTGTTCAGGAAGCTGCGCTACCCGCGGTGCTTGCCGGGAAAGATGTCCGCGTACAGGCGAAAACCGGGAGTGGCAAGACGGCAGCGTTCGGTTTGGGGCTGTTACAACGTATTGATGCCACGCGTTTTCAGACGCAGTCGCTGGTGCTGTGCCCAACGCGTGAATTAGCCGATCAGGTCGCGGGTGAAATTCGTCGTTTGGCTCGTTATCTGCCGAACATCAAAGTGCTGACGCTGTGTGGTGGTCAGCCGTTTGGTGCACAGCGTGACTCTCTTCAGCACGCGCCGCACATTATTGTTGCGACCCCGGGTCGCCTGCTGGATCACCTGCAAAAGGCGACGGTCTCGCTGGAGAGCCTGCAAACGCTGGTAATGGATGAAGCTGACCGTATGCTGGACATGGGCTTTAGCGATGCGATTGATGAAGTGATCCGTTTCGCGCCAGCCAGCCGCCAGACGCTGTTGTTTTCCGCCACCTGGCCGGAAGCCATCGCCGCTATCAGTGGCCGTGTTCAGCGTGATCCTGTGACCATTGAAATCGACAGCGTGGATGCGCTGCCGGCCATTGAACAGCAGTTTTTCGATGTTCCGCGCCATGGCAAAATTGCCCTGCTGCAAAAATTGCTTACCCAACATCAGCCTGCGTCATGCGTGGTGTTCTGCAACACGAAAAAAGATTGTCAGGCGGTATTTGAAGAACTCAACGCCGCAGGGCAGAGCACACTGGCGTTGCACGGTGATCTCGAGCAGCGCGACCGCGATCAAACGCTGGTGCGTTTTGCTAACGGCAGCGCGCGCGTACTGGTGGCAACCGATGTCGCCGCACGTGGTCTGGATATTAAATCGCTTGAGCTGGTAGTGAACTACGAGCTGGCCTGGGATCCTGAAGTGCATGTACACCGTATCGGTCGTACGGCGCGTGCAGGGAACAGCGGCCTCGCGATCAGCTTCTGCGCGCCTGAAGAAGCACAGCGCGCGAATATTCTGGCCGAAATGCTGCAACTGAAGCTGAACTGGATGCCAGAACCGTCTCAAAGCCGCATCGCGCCGCTGACCCCGGCAATGGCGACCCTGTGTATCGACGGCGGTAAAAAAGCCAAAATGCGCGCAGGAGACGTGCTGGGCGCGTTGACGGGCGATATGGGCTTAGTGGGTGCAGATATCGGTAAGATTGATGTACATCCGGCGCATGTCTACGTTGCCGTGCGTGAGAACGTCGCTCACCAGGCATGGAAGCAGCTGCAGAAAGGGAAGATTAAAGGGAAGGCGTGTCGCGTCAGACTGCTGAAGTAAAGCTTTAGTCAGGCCGACCAGTATGTCGGCCTGACGCACGTTTATTTCACTTCAACCACATTCAGACGCAGTTCATCAAGCTGAGCATCGTCTTCTTCTGGCTGCCAACCCGCAGGTTGTAACGGTATCTCTTCGCGATCAAACGCCAGATCGCCGCCATTCACTACTTCAGAACCGTGTGTGATTCCTTTGAAATCGAACAGTTCGGTATCGCACAGGTGTGATGGCACCACGTTTTGCATGGCGCTGAACATGGTCTCAATGCGGCCCGGATAGCGCTTATCCCAGTCGCGCAGCATATCGCCGATAACCTGACGTTGCAGGTTTGGCTGCGAGCCGCACAGGTTGCAAGGAATGATCGGGAAGGCTTTGGCTTCAGAGAAACGTTCAATGTCTTTCTCACGGCAGTAAGCCAACGGACGGATGACAATATGTTTGCCATCGTCGCTCATCAGTTTCGGCGGCATCCCTTTCATTTTCCCGCCATAGAACATGTTCAGGAACAGCGTCTGCAAAATATCGTCACGATGATGACCGAGGGCGATTTTGGTCGCACCCAGTTCAGTTGCCGTACGGTAAAGGATCCCACGACGCAGGCGTGAGCAAAGCGAGCAGGTGGTTTTCCCTTCCGGGATCTTCTCTTTTACGATGCCGTAAGTATTTTCTTCAACAATTTTGTACTCGACGCCCAGTTTCTCCAGATACTCCGGCAGAATATGCTCCGGGAATCCCGGCTGTTTCTGATCGAGGTTTACCGCCACAAGGCTAAAACGAATCGGCGCGCTTTGCTGCAGATTGCGCAGAATTTCCAGCATGGTATAGCTGTCTTTGCCGCCGGAGAGGCAAACCATAATGCGGTCGCCATCTTCAATCATGTTGAAGTCAGCAATGGCTTCACCGACGTTGCGACGCAGGCGCTTTTGCAATTTGTTGAGGTTGTATTGCTCTTTTTTACTAATATCTTGATTCTGTTGCATTTAATGATTACTCAAAAATCGAAAGGAGCGCGATGCATACGCGGAAACGTCCGCTAAGCATAGGCTAGCCTGGGTTAGCTTACGACTGTGTGGCGTGTATGGTACGGATTACGGCGACGAATGCCAGCATGTTTTGCAGGAGTGGGGGAAACCTCGTGCCCCTGCGAGGCTTTCTCGGGTATAAGTTAGATAGCCATCTCGATTTCTTTAATCGGCGTAAAAATATTTTCTGAATGCAATAACGTATTGTCTTTAGACCAATAAAATCGTGTTTGATTATTCAAATCAACAACCCATTTAAAGACGCCAGCTTGCGCGAGTTCATTATAGAATTGTTCATAATTCGATTTGCCCGAGAATATGCGATTGGCAGCAAGACGCGTTAATTCCGGGCAAGATCTTGAATTCACTTTCACTAAGCGTCTATGACATCTTAATGAGATATAAGAATCCGCATGCGTAATAAGTTTAATATTTCCTGTTGCAACAAAGTAAATATAATGAGAAATGTTGTTGCGTTGCAGTGCTGCTGTGAGAGCAACGAAATCGAGGTTATCCCTGACCTGTGCGAAAAAACCGCTAATCTCATCATGTAATTCCATTAAAATCCTCGGGTTATGCCATGCATTGCTAATGATTATATAT
>NZ_QBJC02000004.1:0-284548 GCF_003057695.2 Pseudocitrobacter sp. RIT415
TTTCGTGGTAAAATTCTTACAGATAGCCGCAATTGTCCTGGATGATGTTTGTGTTAGAAGAATGTTTATTATTTAAGTGTTGATTTTTAAAACGTGTTTTTTTTGCGTTTATTTATTAAACCAGGAATATTATCGTATATGTTGGTTTTATCGGTATTGGTATGCTTCAGGCCGGGCAGGGAAGCCATTGACAAGGATTTATGTCAATGGAACTATATATTTACAAAAGGGAGGAGGGTGGCAGTATGTTGTCTGAAGTTAATTTAAAAAAATTAAGCTGTATTACATGCCCTTTAAATTGTGAGATAAAACCTACAACATCAGTGCGTATTGCTTTTTGCCAGAGTTTTTGTTTTAGCACCTGGCCAGAAGGCAGTCGTTATTTTGCTCTGGGTATCACGGAAGGTGTGTTGAAAAAAAGCCATACGTGGATTTATTCTGGTTGTGTTTTTGTTGATTTTTCAATAAGTTATTTTAGAAGCTATTTAAGCAGACTCTGGCTGGATACGTTGATAGAAACCAAACTTAAAATCATCCTTGTCTGTGACAGGCATCTGCAGGCATTGGCTAACTATTGGTTCAAAAATGACGATAATATTTTTTTGATTTTGTATCCTGGAGAGAAAATCGACGCGGTTGCTGAAAAAATCAAAAGGAAATTTCTCGGGCATCACGCAATGTCCATACGTGGTGAAGTTTTATCCAGGCTAGAATTTAACATCCTGCATGATTTAAGCGCGGGGCAGGATTGTGTCGTAGTAGCTGAGACATTTAATCTGGGGATACGTAGCGTTTATGCCGCAAAGCAACGCGTAGAGAAAAAAATGGGGGCGGATATTAATGATCTTTTCCGTTATTCCTATGCTGTGTAAAAGTCTACTGTTCTATTTTGATATGTTTTAACGATAGTCGTTATAACATTTAACGTTAAGGCCGTAATCTTCAAGTTTTTCTAAAAAGTATTACTTATCATATGCATGACAAATTTACTTTATACGCTTTATTATCGATTGTCGCGGTGATGAATATTTTTATTTTGCTGTTTGTTTTCTAAACTCTATTTTTTCGTTCCGATCGCACAGATCGGAACCCGCTCTTGCTCCTGCTCCTTTCCCCCGGGCAAAACTTTGATTCACTCCACACTTCTGCGTCATTGTCGAAAAGTGCAGGTTTTACTTACAAAGTGGCCTTCTTTTTCCCTTTCAGCCTGTCAAAAATGCAGATGAAACAAAATTAAAACATAAATTAAACAAATTAGAACATTCATCTGCGAGGTATCCTATGAACAGTCCTGGCAAGTTTCTTCTTCTTAGGGATAAGGGGAGGGGATTATGACGATGAAGCAACCGGCACGCGAGTGCGACGTTCTGGTGGTCGGCAGCGGGGTAGGCGGCCTCTCGGCTGCGGTGACGGCGGGCCTGAAGGGGCTGGATGTACAGGTCATTGAGAAAGAGGCCGTTTTCGGCGGTACGACGGCGTTTTCCGGCGGAGTGCTGTGGATCCCAAACAACCATCTGGCGCAGCAACAGGGCATTGAGGACTCTATCGACGCGGCGCGTACCTATTTGCGTAGCGAAGCGGGCGAAAGCTATCGCCAGGAGCTGGTGGAAGCTTTCCTGGAACAGGCCCCGAAGATGCTGCGCGTTTTTGAAGAGAAAACCCGTTTTTGCTGCAACCTCTATCAGTATCCCGATTACCATCCGGATGCGCCGGGCGGCGTGATGCGCGGGCGCTCGGTGGTACCGGAAGCGTTCGATATTCGCCAGTTGGGCGATGACATGAAGCGGCTGCGTAAACCTCTCCGCACGATCACCTTTCTGGGAATGATGTTTAGCTCGTCGAACAACGATCTCAAACACTTCTTTAATGCTACCCGGTCACTGAAATCTTTCGCCTACGTGGTGAAAAGGCTGAGCCGTCATCTGCTGGAAATTGCCCGCTATGGGCGCGGGATCACCGCTAACGGCGGGAATGCGGTGGTCGCAAGGCTGGCGTGCTCGGCGCGTGATCTTGGCGTGCCGATTCATACCAGGATGGCCGTCAAAGAGCTGATTGTGGAAAACGGCGTGGTACGCGGTGTGGTGGCTGAGCGCGACGGTGAGCGCGTGTCTTTGTATGCGAAGCGCGGCGTGGTGCTGGCTTCCGGTGGTTTTGCCCGCGATGATGCGCGGTTGAAGAACTTATATCCGCATGTTAAACGCGGCGGCATTCAGCTTTCACCGACGCCACCGGGCGCGGACACCGGCGACGGTATTGCGATGGCCGAACGCATTGGCGCGCGTTTTGATAACAGTTATCCGAACGGTGCGGCGTGGATCCCGGCATCGAAAGTGCAGATTGGTCGCCAGCAATTTGTCTTCCCGCATCTGGTCGATCGCTATAAGCCAGGTTTTATCATGGTCAATCGCCATGGCGTGCGCTTTTGTAATGAAGCGGACTCCTATCATGACGTCGGCATCGCCATGATTGAAACCTGCCGCGACGATAACGAAACCTTCGCGTGGCAAATCTGTGACCACAAAGCCTTGCGTAAATATGGTATGGGATTCGCCAAGCCTGCGCCATTGCCCGTTTCGCTCTATACCCGCAACGGTTATCTGCTGAAAGGCAAAACGCTGACGGCGCTGGCAGAGAAAATGGGCGTGCCCGTTGCTGCGTTAAATCATACGGTTACGGCCTTTAATGCCGATGCAAAGCGTGGGAAAGATACTCAGTTTGGGCGCGGTGAGTCAGCGTATAACCGCTATCTTGGCGATGCCAACCATCAGCCAAATCCTTGTGTCGCGCCCATTGAACAAGGGCCCTTTTACGCCGTGAAGCTGTTTATGGGCGATCTCGGTACTTTCCACGGTTTGAAAACCGATAGTGAAGCGCGCGTGCTCGACTTACAGGGCTTGCCCATTCCCGGCCTGTACGCCGCCGGAAATGAGATGGCAAGCATCATGGGCGGCAGTTATCCGGGCGCGGGGATCACCATCGGCCCTGCCGCGACCTTCGGTTATATCGCCGCCAACTCCCTTGCCGCACGCGGTGAAACCTCTGCGCTGCTTCAGCGTGAAGCATCCTGAATTCGGAGATGATGATGTCTACACTTTTTACCCCCCTTACCGTGGGGCCCTTAACGTTAGCCAACCGTATTGTCGTCCCGCCGATGTCGCAATATTCCGCCGCCCACGATGGTATCGCTACGCCGTGGCACGCCCAGCATATTGGCGGTCTGGCGATTTCCGGTGCGGGGCTTGTGATTTGTGAAGCGAACGGCGTCACGCCTGACGGGCGCATTACGCCGCACTGCCTCGGCTTGTGGCATGACGAACAGGCGCAGGCATTGAAAAAGCTGCTGGCGGATATTCGCACCTACAGCGCCACACCGATTGGTGTGCAGCTTAACCATGCAGGGCGCAAGGCGGGCACCAATCCGCCGTGGCGCAATCAGGGCGCTTCACTGGCTGACGAAGAGGGCGGCTGGCCGACGGTCGCCCCCTCCGCCATTGCCTACAAACCCGGTTGGCGGGTGCCGGAAGAACTCGACGAAGCGGGCATGACGCGCATTATCGACGGTTTTGTCGCGGCGGCGTCACGTGCTTTGGCGGCGGGCGTCGATTTTGTTGAGCTGCACGCCGCCAACGGTTATCTGTTGAATCAGTTCCTGTCGCCGCTCAGCAACCAACGCAAAGATGAGTACGGCGGCAGCCCGGAAAATCGAATGCGTTTTCCGCTGCGCGTTGCAAAAGCGCTGCGTGATGCGTGGCCTAAAACGCACCTCTTGGGTGTGCGTTTCAACGGCGGCGAATTTGCCGAAGGCGGTTTAGGGCTGGAAGAGGTGGTGCAGTTTGCCCGCGAACTTCATACGTTGGGCTATGATTATCTTCACGTTTCTGGCGGCTACAATATCTACAACCAAACTCCGCCGGCTGATAAGCCTGGCTATATGGTGCCGTTTGCGGCAGCGGTCAAAGAGGCATTGCCGGACGCGGTGGTGATTACCGTTGGGCTGATTTATGAAGCGCAGCAGGCGGAAGAGATCTTGCAGGAGGGAAGGGCGGATCTGGTCGCGATTGGACGCGGGATGCTCGACGACCCGAACTGGCCGATCCATGCCGCGATTGCGTTGGGCGAAACGCCGCCGTGGCCGAAACCGTATGACCGCTTTGGGCCGTTTGGCTGGCCGACGCATCAGACTCAGGAGGCCAAATGAATACGATGCCGATTGTCGATCACCGCATTTACACCATACGTCTGCGTAAGATGAACGAGTTCATCGAGGTGTTTGATTCGCTGGCGATGCCGATTTTGCTGGAAACGCTGGGGCATCCGCTGGGTTTTTACACAAGCTTTGTGGGGCCGCAGAACCAGTTTGTTCACCTGTGGGGGTATGAAAGCCTGGCGGAGTATGAACGCCGGAGTCAGTTGCGCGATTCCCATCCAGGATTTGCCGCCTATTTAAAGGCGTCGGAACCCTTTATTGTGGCGCAGGAGACGCGGTTAATTCGGGCGACGATGGAGGGTGCGCGCTGATGCCCTCACCCCGGCCCTCTCCCACAGGGAGAGGGAGAAAACCAGCGCAGGACTCAACACCGTGCACAATCGGTCCCCTCTCCCACAGGGAGAGGGAGAAAACCAGCGCAGAACTCAACACCGTGCACAATCGATCCCCTCTCCCTTGAGGGTGAGGGGGAAATGTGCGCGCTGATGCCCTCACCCCGACCCTTTTCCACAGGGAGAGGGAGAAAACCAGCGCAGAACTCAACACCGTGCACAATCAGTCCCCTCTCCCTTGAGGGAGAGGGTTAGGGTGAGGGGGAAATGTGCGCGCCGATGCCCTCACTCCGACCCTTTTCCACAGGGCGAGGGAGAAAACCGGCGCAGAACTCAACACCGTGCACAATCAGTCCCCTCTCCCTTGAGGGAGAAAACCAGCGCAGGACTCAACACCGTGCACAATCAATCCCCTCTCCCTTGAGGGAGAGGGTTAGGGTGAGGGGGAGAATGCTCGCACCGATATTCCCCATGATTTCCATCCAATGGAGGCACCATGAACCTGACCAACAGCATTCCGGTCTTTAAGCTCTACGGTGAAAGCCTGCACTGGCCGACGCCGGATTTGCTGCATTGTGAATCGATCCACAGCCGCAGTAGCCTCTATGACTGGTGTATCCGCGTGCATCAGCATACGGATCTTATCCAGCTTCTTTACGTTCACAAAGGGCAGGGCGAAATTGAAATCGAAGGCGTGACGCACGCCTTCGATGACGCCTGTATCCAGATAATCCCTGCGCTTTGCGTGCACGGCTTTCGTTTTTCGCCCGGAACCGAAGGGTTTTCCCTCTCGCTTGCCGCGCCGTTGGTGGCGCAGTTCGAGCAGCAGTTTGGCCGCCCGCTACAGGTGTTAAATCAGGCCACCTGCGTCCCGGTTGGCGACTCGCGGGAGAAAATTCAGTCACTTTTCGAGACCCTCCAGCAGGAGTATCAGTCCGATAACGACGCGCGCGATATGATGATTCATTCGCTACTCAGTGCCCTGATGGTCTGGCTGAACCGCCAGGCCGCACCGCAGCCGAGCGCCAGCGATAAAGTTGAGCGCAAACGTGCTGCCATTCGTCGCTTTAATCAACTGGTGGAAAATCATTATCGCGAACACTTACCCGTGGCGCACTATGCCAGTGAGATTGGCATGTCCGGTGTTCATCTCAATACCTTGTGTCGGGAATTTCACGGTTGCAGCGCCCTGAGCGTGTTACATCAGCGTCTGCTGCTGGAGGCGAAACGTAGCCTGCTGTACACCAGCATGACTGTCAGTCAGATTTCGGATTATCTCGGCTTCAGCGATGCGACCTACTTTTCACGCTTTTTCCGCCGTGCAACGGGAGCGTCTCCACGCGGATTTCGTGAGAAACCGACCATGGGCTGTGAGACGCCTGCCCACGCATAACCGCGAGCAGGGCCTGGTTTATTTTCCGCTAAACCCGGGTCGCGGCAGTTTTCCCATCAACATGGTGGGCAGGCCGCCATCGACGCCCAGTTCCGCGCCGTTGATATACCCGGATTTGTCGCTCAGCAGGAACAGTACCGCGTGAGCGATATCTTCCGGCTTGCCGATGCGCTGGCTGGCGGTGAAGGCTTCGCGGCTCTCGCGCACGCCGGGTTGCGCATAATAGTCTGCGGTCAGTGCGGTTTCGATCATCCCTGGCGCGACCACATTACTGCGTATTCCGTCGCTACCCCATTCCACGGCAATCTGTTGTGATAACAGGCTCACAGCCGCTTTGCCCGGGCTGTACGCGCCGCTCCACGGCTGCGGAATGCGCCCGGAAATGGAGCCGATATGCACAATACTGCCGCTACCCGCTTTGCGCATATCATGGGCAAACTCGCGCGCGCATAGCAGATAACCGGTCAGGTTCACCGCCAGTTGAGCTTGCCATTGCTCAACGCTAATCTCCGCAAGCCCCGCCGGGCGCAAAATCCCGGCGGCGTTCACCAGCCCGCAGCACGGCCCCAGTTTTTCTCGTACGCTCAACGCCGCCTCTTTGATTTGTGCTTCGCTGCTGACGTCGCAGGCCACCACTAAACGCCGCCCCGGATAGGCCGCCAGTCGTTGTTTTACCTCTTCGCAGCCTTCGGGATTACGGTCGAGCAGGGCGACATCTGCCCCCTGTTGCGCCAATGCTGTGGCGATGGCCTCGCCAATGCCGCTTGCCGCGGCACTTACCGCAAAGATGCGCCCGGCAAGGCCCAGCCAGTCTTGAGAATGATGTGATTCGCTCATAGGGTTACTCCCTTTTTATGGTGATGAATGCAGGTGTCAGACGTCTGTTAATTGTTTGATGCACACGGAAAAAAGGGAATGGACGAAAAGAAAGCTGACTGACACTTTTCGATGCGAAAACGCTTTTTGCGAACCCGCGCGTGGTTGAGTTCATAAAACTGTTAGTGTATTTTTATTCACTAAAATCGCATAATTAACAAAATTGATTATTTAGGGGATGTATCATGTTGAAGAAAATGGCACTGGCAGGATGTTTACTGGCGGCATTAGCCGCGCAGACTGTCGCGGCGGCGCAAACCTATGTAGTGGGCTCTGGCGGAACCTATCGTCCATTTGAGTTTGAAAACAGCCAAAAGCAGCTGGAAGGCTTTGATATCGACATCATCAAAGCGATCGCCAAAGCAGAAGGTTTCGACATTAAGCTGGTGAACACGCCGTGGGAAGGCATTTTCGCCACCCTGAACTCCGGCGATCGTGACATCATTATTTCCGGTATTACTATCACCGACAAACGTCAGCAAATGGTGGATTTCTCTGCGCCTTATTTCCCGGCCGATCAGTCCATTGTGGTGGCGAAAGACTCTGCGGTGAATTCCCTCAGTGCGTTAAAAGGCCAGAAAGTCGGCGTGGTGAACTCCAGCACCGGCGATATCGTGGTTTCGGATGTATTGGGTAAAAACAGCACCGATATCAAACGTTTTGATAATACGCCGCTGATGCTGCAGGAACTGTATGAAGATGGCCTCGGTGCGGCGGTAGGCGATGTGGGGGTCGTGAAGTACTACATCAAAAATCATCCGGAAAAAGCGTTTAAACTGGTGCAGGATGCCAAATTCCAGCGTCAATATTTTGGTATTGCGGTCGCCAAAGGAAACGATGAACTGCTGGGCAAAATCAACGCTGGCCTGAAGAAAATCGTCGCAGACGGTACCTACGCCAAAATTTACACCCAGTGGTTTGATGCCGATGTGCCTGTCTTACCTGCGCAATAACAACGCGGATACTTATTTTAAAAACGGACAGGATGTGTCATGACTGGATTTCGTTGGGAAATCATCCAGGAGTATGCGCCGCTCTTTGTTGAAGGCGCGTGGATGACCATTAAGTGCACCATTATCTGCGTGATTTTGGGCACCTTGTGGGGGTTATTACTGGGCCTCGGGCGGATGGCGAAAGCCGAGCATGGCCCGTGGCGCGTTATTCTGCGCTATTTTGTGCAGTTGCCGGTGCGCGTTTACGTCAGCGCATTTCGCGGTACGCCGCTGTTTGTGCAGATTATGGTCGTGCACTTCGCGCTGGTGCCGTTGCTCATCAACCCGCGCGATGGTGTGCTGGTGACGAGCGGCATCATGTCAGTCGATTTCGCCCGTATGCTGCGCTCAGACTACGGCGCGTTTCTATCGTGTATTGTGGCGATTACCCTCAATGCCGGGGCGTATGTCTCTGAAATCTTCCGCGCAGGCATTCAGTCTATCGACCGTGGGCAGATGGAAGCCTCACGCGCGCTGGGCATGACGTGGGGCAAAACCATGCGCAAGGTCATCCTGCCGCAGGCGTTTAAACGTATTCTGCCGCCGCTCGGCAATAACGCGATTGCTATTGTGAAAGATTCTTCGCTGGCTTCGGCGATTGGCCTGGCCGACCTCGCCTACGCGGCGCGGACGGTTTCTGGCGCGTATGCCACCTATTGGGAACCGTATCTGGCTATCTCGATTATCTACTGGGTGCTGACGTTTATCTTGTCGCTGCTGGTTCAGCATATGGAAAAGAGGTTGAGCAAAAGTGATTCACATTGAAAATCTGCAAAAACGTTTTGGTGCGACTCACGTGCTGCGCGGGATCTCCTGCGAGATTAAGCCTCAGGAAGTGGTGTGCGTTATCGGTCCCTCCGGCTCGGGGAAAAGCACCTTTTTGCGCTGCCTGAATGCGCTGGAAACGCCCGATGACGGTAAAGTCTCGGTGAATGGTTTTGATATTCATGAGCCGAAAACCAACCTCAACAAAATGCGCGAAAGCGTTGGCATGGTGTTTCAGCGCTTTAATCTTTTCCCGCACATGACGGTGCTGGAAAACCTGATCATGGCACCCGTGTCGGTGAAAGGGCTGTCGCGCTCTGAAGCGATTAGCCGTGCGGAAGTGCTGCTGCGAAAAGTCGGGCTGCTCGACAAAATCGACGCCTGGCCCGCCAGCCTTTCTGGCGGTCAGCAGCAGCGCGTAGCCATTGCCCGCTCTATGGCCATGGATCCTTCTATCATTCTTTTTGATGAACCGACATCCGCACTGGATCCTGAACTGGTGGGCGAAGTGCTGGACGTGATGAAAAATCTCGCCCAGGAAGGGATGACGATGGTGATCGTGACTCATGAAATGGGCTTTGCGCGGGAAGTAGCCGATCGCGTGCTGTTTATCGATCAGGGCATTATTCAGGAAGAGGGTACGCCGGAGCAGATCTTTACCGCGCCGCAAAACCCACGCACGGCGGCATTTCTGAGTAAAGTGTTGTGAGTTTCGCCCGGCCTCTGCCGGGCGTTATTTCAGTGCAGACCAAACTCCGCCATTAACTGCTGGCGCAGTTCCACAAATGCGCCGTCGCTGCGTTCGCGCGGGCGGGGCAGATTCACATCGATAATCCTGATGGCGTTGCCTTTCTCTTTCGGCAAAATCAGCACCCGATCTGCCAGATAAATCGCTTCTTCCAGGTCGTGCGTCACCAGCACCATGGTGATATTTTCCGTGGCACGGATGCGTTCCAGCTCTTCCTGCATGGTGATTTTTGTCATCGCGTCCAGCGCACCGAGTGGTTCATCCAGCAGCAGAATTTCCGGGTCGATCGCCAGGGCACGGGCGATGCCGACGCGCTGCGCCATGCCGCCGGAAAGCTGGCCGGGCAGGGCATTTTCATACTGGCTTAAACCGACCAGCTCAATGGATTGTTTCGCACGAAGGCGCGCCTGCGTTTTTGACTTTCCCTGCACATCCAGGCTGAAGCTGACGTTATCCAGTACCGACAGCCAGGGCAGCAAGCGAGGCTCCTGGAAAATGACCGCGCGCTCGCGGCTCATTCCCTGCACCGCGCGCCCGTCGATGACCACCTCTCCGGCATCAGGCTGCTCGAGCCCGGCAAGAATACGCAGCAGGGTGGTTTTCCCGCAGCCGCTGGGCCCGACGATAGCGATGCTCTGCCCGCTCTCAATATGCAGATTCAAATCGCGAAATACATCAAACGGCTGACCGTCGAGAGAGAACGCTTTATGCAGGCGGCGGATAGCGATATCACCGCGCGGTAAATCCGTATTTGGTATCGTCATGACGATCTCCTCAGACTTTTAACAGAATATCGCTGGTTTTCAGCTGATCTTTTTGCAGCACACCGCCGCGTTGCAGAACATCCAGCCAGAACTGCACGTCGTGATCTTCCGCCAGCCCGCCTTTACGCACGCCGTAGCCGGTGAAGTATTTCGCCAGCTCCGGATTTTCGCCGCGCTCTTTCAGCTTCTGCGCCAGAATTTCGCGCGTTTTCTCCGGGTTCTCGCGGGCAAAATCGAGCGCGCGTGCGGATTGCAGCACAAAGTCACGTGCCGCCTGCGGATGCGCTTTCACGAAATCCGCGCGCAGAACGGTAAATCCACCGGCGATAGGGCCAAGCACCTCCGTGTCATTCAGAATCGGACGCAGGCCGCCGTGGCTGCGGGCCACGCCTTCAAAGGTGGTCTGCCAGTAGCCAAACGCGGCAACATCCACCTGGCCGGAACGCAGCGTTTGCTCAAGCTGCGGGCCCGGCACCGCCACCAGGCGTGCGGCTTTTTCCGGTAGCCCGGCTTTATGCAGCGCCTCGCGAACCGTGTAATCGAGATGTGCACCTAACGTATTGATAGCGATACTTTTCCCTGCCAAATCTTTCACTGATTTAATCGGGCTGTCTTCCCGAACATAGAAAATCGATTTGGTGGTGTTATCAATGCCGTTGGTTGGATAGGCCGCGACAAACTGATTGCCTCCGGCGATGGAGTTGATCACCGCAGGCGTAGCCGCAGAACCAATATCGATGCTGCCAGAAGCCAGCGCGAACAGGGATTCAGGCCCGCCGCTGGCGTAACCGGCACTTTTAAAGGTAATCCCCGTCCCTTTGAAATACCCTAACGCATCCGCCAGTTCATGGGCCGCAATGCCACCGTGGCTGGTCATATAGCGCATCGTGACTTCATCCTGCGCCTGTGCTGCGGAGGAAGCACCAAAAAGCATCAGCGTGGTCGCCCAAAAAAGCGGAAGAATTTTTTTCATGATCTGTTCCTGTCTGCGATGAGTGTTTTCTTATAGTGGGTGGTGCAAAACATTACTGGTCACGCGGATTCCAGCGACACAGGCGGCGTTGCAGGAACACCAGAATGCTGTTGGCGAGCAGCCCGGCCAGCGCCAGCAGGAAGATGGCGGCAAACATCAGCGGGATCTGGAAATTGTACTGTGCGTTCATCACCTGGAAGCCAATTCCGCGATTTGCGCCAATCATCTCGGCGGCAATCAGCAGCAGCAGGGCGGTGGTGGCGGATAAACGCAGACCGACGAAAATGCCCGGAATTGAGGCCGGAACGATCACCCGGCGGAACAGCGTCAGTTCGCCTGCGCCGAAGGTGCGTGCCATCTCCAGCAGTTTGCTATCGACCTGCTTCACGCCGCTAATGGTTGATAACAGCACCGGGAAGAGGGCGGCCCAGAAGATGACGAACACTTTCGACGTTTCGCCAAGGCCGAACAGCAGAATAAAGACCGGGTAGAGCGCCAGCGCGGAGGTCTGACGGAAAAGTTGCAGAATCGGATCCAGTGCGCGTTCAATCGGGCGAATTTGCCCCATAAACAGGCCCAGTGGAATACCGATAATCACTGCCGAGAAGAACGCCAGCCCGGCGCGTTGCAGGCTGATTGTGATATCGCCCAACAGCGCGCCAGAATGGACGCCGTTCCACAATGCCAGCACCACTTTATCGAGCGGTGGGATCACTGCCGGATTCAGCCAGCCGACGCTGCTGGCGACTTGCCACCCCGCGAAGAAAAGCATCAACAGGCCGTAGCGGGCGAAGAAATTCAGGCTGCGCGTTGACCAAAGCGCCGCGGTTTTCGCCGCCTTACGTGGGCGGGAGACGGTGGCCCCGGTGGAAGGATATAACATGCTCATGATTCACTCCTCAGGCGACTTTGGCGCGGTGCTGGGCGGCATGCCGATTCTCGGCAAACGGCAGCCCGAGGTTTTCGCGCAGCGTTGTCCCTTCGTACGCGGTGCGGAACAGCCCGCGCTGTTGCAGGATGGGCAGCACCAGTTCAATAAAGTCATCCAGCCCCCCTGGCAGCCACGGCGGCAGAATATTAAACCCGTCGGCGGCTTCGTTCTCGAACCATTCCTGGAGGGTATCCGCCACCTGTTCAGCGCTGCCGACGAGGGTAAAGTGACCGCGGGCGGTAGCGACCCACTGATAGAGCTCGCGAATGGTGAAGTTGTTTTCATCGGCGATCTGGCGGATCAGCTCCGGACGCGATTTCATCCCTTCCGTTACCGGCAGCGGCGGCAGCGGCCCATCGAGATCGTAGTCCGCCAGATTGATCGCTCCCCCGGCCAGTCCGTTCAACAAGGCGATACCGTCAGACTCGACAATCAGCGAGGTAATTTTGCGGTACTTTTCCTGCGCGTCTTCTTCTGTACGCCCGACAAACGGCGCGACGCCCGGCATGATCAACACATGGTCAGGATTACGGCCTGCCGCTCTGGCGCGTGCTTTGATATCGCGGTAGAACGCCTGCGCGGTGTGCAGATGCTGATGGGAAGTAAAAATCACTTCTGCGGTGGCGGCGGCCAGCGCGCGTCCGCTCTCGGATTGCCCGGCCTGGACAATTACCGGTTGCCCCTGCGGTGAGCGCGGCACGTTCAGCGGGCCTTTCACTTTGAAGAATTTTCCCTGGTGATGCGTGGCGTGTACCTTCTGCGCATCAAAGAAAACGCCGGAGGCTTTATCGCGGATGAATGCGTCGTCTTCGAAGCTGTCCCACAGTTTTTTCACCACCTCAACATGCTCTGCCGCGCGCTGGTAGCGATATTCATGGGGATGCTGCGTATCAAGATTAAAGTTGTGCGCGGCGGCATCGGTCGCGGTCGTCACCACGTTCCAGCCCACTCGGCCGCCGGAAATGAGATCCAGCGAGGCGAATTTGCGCGCCAGGTTGTAGGGTTCTTCATAAGTGGTGGAGGCGGTGGCGATAAAACCGATATTTTTGGTCAACGGGGCGAGGGCGCTGAATAAGGTGACGGGTTCAAAACCAGCCACTTTGGCGCTGCCGCCTTCGGTTCCGCCAGCGGCGGGAGCTGCCAGGCCATCCGCCAGAAAATAGGCGTCAAACAAGCCGCGCTCAGCCGTTTGTGCGAGCTGTTTATGAAATTCAAAGCTGGTTGCGCCATCTGCCGGCTGGTCCGGATGACGCCACGCCGCGATGTGTTGTCCACCGCCGGGCAGAAAAGCGCCGAGCTTTATCTGTTTAGTCATGTGCCTTACCTCCTGATGGGATACGGGATGTTCCGCCTGGAGGCCAGAATAGCGAGGGAGTTCCGCTAATTTGAAATAACAAATGTTGAATAGATTATCTGTTTTTTGATTATAGTTTGATGACGACAAGAGAATGCAGGCTGATATGAGCGAGTTTTGTATTAATTGTTAAGCTAAATTAGCAATAACTTTGCCTGTCATCGAGAGTACGACTAAGTAGGTAGATTATTATTTAGTTTTACCAATAGTTCGCCTCTTTTTAATTTGCGATAACATATAATCTGTGTTGCTGATGAGTATAAAATAACGCAGAAGAGCTATAATGGCTGGGTTTTACTGGATATGCCCGACATTTATAATTAAAATAATCGTGACAATCATAATTGCAGGATCTTCGTTTCGCAACGAAATGAAGCGGGTGTATCATTGGGTAAAAGAGAGAAAAATAGAATCGAATCATGGATATATCCCTGCAATTATCAATAAAGTTTATTAACGAACTCATTAAAGTTGTCTCTCCAGAGTTAGTGAAACACATGGAGCGAACGGCTATCGTCGCAATGGAGCTTTGCGAGTATCTTGGGCTGAGTAAAGAGCAGCAGAAGAATCTCTACATTGCAGCATTACTCCATGATATCGGCGAGCTTATCGATATCCGTAGTCGCGAACACGGCGATTTTCATTCTAACAATGAATTACATCAGCGTTATTCTTATAACATGCTGAATGGCCTTGAGATTTTTGACAAGACAAAAGCAATTCTCTACACCCGTCGTCCCGGGTATGAAGACAACTATCGATTGGAAAAAGCTATTCTCTCTTTCTGCGATCGGTTTGAATACGATTTACGCCTGTACCCGGAAAACCTTGCAACCTGTAGTGAAGATATCTGCAACGGATTTGCTCAGCGTTACGCTGATTTTCCCGTTGAGTTTTATGATTTTCTGAAGGTTATCAGTCAGAGAGAATATTTTTGGTTTCGTTTGCAAACCGATAATATTCCTCGGGTTGTGAAGGTTATCTCTCCTATTAAAGTTATTCACCTGGATATCGATGACTTCCAGCAAATTTGTACGCTGATTGCCCGTATTGTTGACACTCACAGCGGGTTTACCGCTGCCCACAGCATGACTGTCGGGCTGGTGGCCCGCGAACTGGCTTATTACAGCGGAATGACCAGCCACGATCAGCAGCGAATTGAAATAGCCGGTTATCTTCACGACATCGGCAAACTGTATGTTCCTATCAGGCTACTGGAGAAAAAAAGCGCGTTGTCGAGGAAAGAGTACAGCATGCTGAAAGAGCACAGTTATAAGACCGCAGAAATACTTAGCGTTGTGGCGGAATTAGGCGATATTGCTGCATGGGCGGCGAACCATCATGAACGTCTTGATGGTTCAGGATATCCTTATCATCTGAACCGTATTTATCTCGATATCCCCAGTCGTATTGTGGCGGTGGCAGACTTCTTCACCGCATTAACAGAAGTACGTCCATATCGTGGCCCACTGAGCATTCAGGATGCGCTGGACATTATGGATAAAGCCGTAGAGGACGGCTCAATTGACGGTGAAATCGTTGCGTTGCTGCATCAGCACAAAGACGCCTTTTACAGTATTGTAAACCAGGCTCGCGCAGGTGGCCGGGCGCTGGTGCGGGATGTGGCGTCTATTCCTTAGTGTTTCGGCTGCGATCGGCATAGATAACCAACCCAATCCCCGACAAGGTCACTGCGATAGAGATCAGCATACGGGCGGTGAGCGCTTCGCCCAGAAACACCATTCCACCTAACGCCGCCAGACAAGGAACGCTGAGTTGTAGCGTGCTTGCAGTCGCGGGGCTGAGCATTGGCAGCAGAGAATACCACAGCAAATAGGCAGCGCCTGACGCCAGTGCCCCCGAGGTGACCGCCAGCATCAATCCGCTCGCATCCATATGGGTTTGCATTCCGCTCAGCAGAAACACGACCAGCGCAATAGGCACGGCCAGTATAAAATTTCCGGCGGTGGCGGCGGCGGCATTTTGTACCCGTTTCCCGGTGATGCAGTACAGCCCCCAGGCGATGCCGGATACGATCATCATCAACGCCGCGGTGAGCGGGGGATGCACTGCGCCAGGCAGCAGTAATAGCACCAGACCCACCATGGCGGCAACGATGCCGACGGCTTTCAGCGGCGTCAGGCGCTCGCCGAGCATGAAACCCCACCCGGTCATCACCAGTTGTACCGTGCCGAATAACAGCAGTGCCCCCATTGCCGCGCCCATTGAGACATAAGCAATTGAAAATGCGAAAACATAGAGCGCGAGCAGGCTGGCATTCAGCCCGTTAAATTCTGGTTTCTTTTTAAGGGCGGGAAGCTGCAGCAGAAGGAAAAGTGCAATCGCGCCGCTGAGCAGGCGCACGCTGCTGAAAGAGACCGCGTCCATATGCAGGCCCTTTAACGCCAGACGGCAAAGCAGGGAATTTGCCGCGAACGCGACCATCGCCAGAATAATTTTCAGCAGCACCGGTATTCCCCCTCTGTGTAAGCGCTCCATTCTACAGGCTCTGCTTCGTGCGTCATCCCTTTCATTAACCGGCTAATTATGCTTGATTGCTAATTTTTAATGAGTATAGTTCTCGTTCTCTTTATCGTTTGTGGTGAGTTCTGACGCCCTTCATCGGACGTACAGGCAGATAAATAAGCATCGCCGCAAACGTCATCTTCAGCGTCTTTCACGAGCGAATTATGCACAACACACAGGGTTTCACTTCTCCATTACGCAAAACGCTGCTGGCGTTAGCGATAGGCAGCGTAGCGCACTCCGCCAGCGCGGCAACCACCACTGATACACCGGCTAAAAAAGCGCAGGAAGAGACGATGGTGGTTCAGGCCGTTGAGGGCAGCGATTTTAAACCGGGTGGCGATCAACCGGTTCCGGCCTACCTCGACGGACAAATCGCCCACGGTGGGCGTCTGGGGATGCTGGGCGAGCAGAAAGCGATGGATGTGCCGTTTAACGTCATTGGCTACACCTCAAAGCTGATGGCCGATCAACAGGCGAAAACCATCGCCGATGTGGTCAGCAATGATGCGGGCGTGCAGACGGTGCAGGGCTACGGTAACTTTGCGGAAACCTATCGTATTCGCGGCTTTAAGCTTGATGGCGATGACATGACCATGGGCGGCCTGGCCGGCGTGGTGCCACGTCAGGTCATGGATACCCAGATGCTGGAGCGCGTGGAAGTCTTTAAAGGCGCGAACGCCTTGCTGAATGGCGCGGCGAGCAGCGGTGTCGGTGGGATGATCAACCTTGAGCCTAAACGTGCCGAAGACACGCCAATTACTCGCGTGGGCGTGGACTACACCTCTGACTCGCAGGTAGGCGGTTCGCTGGATCTGGGGCGTCGCTTTGGGGATAACAACCAGTTTGGCGCACGCGTGAACGTGCTGCATCGCGAAGGGGAAGGGGCGGTCGATAACGATAAACGTCGCACCACGCTGGCTTCGGTGGGGCTGGACTATCGCGGCGACCGTTTCCGTTCATCGCTTGATTTCGGCTACCAGAAGAAAACCTTCCACGGCGGCACGATGGGCGTTAACATCAGCGGCGTCGATTTCGTTCCTTCCGTTCCGGATACCACCAAAAACTACAGCCAGAAATGGGGCTACAGCGATATCGAAAACGAATTCGGTATGGCGAAAGCCGAGTACGATCTGACCGATAACTGGACGACCTACGCGGCCTGGGGTATGCAGCATGGTCATGAGCTGGGAACCTACAGCGCGCCGAAGCTGGTCAATGCCAATGGTGATGCGACGGTTGGTCGTCTGGACACTAATCGTCTGATTGATACCTACAGTGGAATGGGCGGCGTGCGCGGCAACTTCGAGACCGGGCCGGTCAGTCATCAGGTGAATATTGGCTATGCCGCACAGGTTCGCAAAGACGCGACGGCGTGGCGCATGTCCTCCAATAACCCGACTACAAACATCTATGATAATCATGATGTCACGATGCCGGATAATGCATGGTTTGGTGGAAATTATACTGACCCGCTGACCACCTCGCGCAGCCGCGTTCAGGGTTGGCTGTTCAGCGATACGCTGGGCTTCTTTGACGACAGCGTGCTGCTGACGGCGGCAACGCGCTACCAGAAAGTGGTGGTACGCAACTACAGCAATGCCACAGGTAATGAAGACCTTTCTGGTCGCTACACGGAAAGCCGCTGGACGCCGACCGTGGGCCTGGTCTACAAACCGTGGGAACAAGTCTCGTTCTACGCTAACCATACCGAAGCCTTGCAACCGGGCTCCAACGCACCGAGTACCGCCGCCAACGCCGGGCAAAGCACCGGTATCGCACATTCCAAACAGAATGAGCTGGGCGTGAAGGTGGATTACGGCAACGTCGGCGGCTCGCTGGCGCTGTTTGAAATCAAAAAACCGAACGCTATTTCCGATGCGCAGAATTATTACAAAATGGACGGCGAGCAGCGCAACCGTGGCGTTGAGTTAAATGTCTTTGGCGAACCGATGCTGGGCCTGCGCCTGAACGGCAGCACCCAGTGGTTGAACGCGGAACAGCGTAAAACCGCCAATGGCGTAACCGACGGCAAAGATGCTGTGGGCGTGGCGAACTTCTATATGGTGCTGGGCGCTGAGTACGATATCAAACCGGTGGAGGGCTTAACCGCCACCGCACGCGTCAATCATACAGGCTCTCAATATGCCGATGCGGCAAACACCAAGAAACTGGATAGCTATACCACCCTCGACCTCGGGATGCGTTATCGCATGCGCCTGAACGCCGATCAGAACGAAATGGTCTGGCGTGTCGGTGTGACCAATGTGACCAACGAGAAGTACTGGTCTGGCGTGGATGATACCGGCGTTTACCTGTTCCAGGGTGAACCACGAACGCTGAAAGTGTCGATGTCGTACGACTTCTAATCAGATTGCTGACAACGTGCCCTTTGTTCTTGCCGGATGCGGCGTAGACGCCTTATCCGGCCTACAAGATGTTGCGAATTCAATCTATTGCAGGCGCCCTGTAGGCCTGATAAGCGTAGCGCATCAGGCAATTTTGCGTTTGTCATTAGTCTCCTGATGTCGCTATTTTCTGCTTCTACGCCCCGGTAAGCCTGGCTTATCGGGGCGTTTCATTAATTACCGCTCTGAATGTATTGCCTTGCGACATCGGCATTGAAGTGTTAAAAGATGCGCCTTCATAAAAAAGCTACAGGGGTTTGACGTGAAAGACACGTCCTCAGCATCCGGGAGTATTCAGGATGCTTCGTCGGAACAGGTTCCGACGCTGCAACGCGGCTTACAAAACCGACATATTCAATTGATTGCCCTCGGCGGCGCGATTGGCACCGGTCTGTTTCTCGGCATTGGCCCGGCGATTCAGATGGCGGGCCCCGCGGTGCTGCTGGGCTACGGCGTTGCCGGGATTATCGCATTTCTGATCATGCGCCAGCTCGGCGAAATGGTTGTGGAAGAGCCGGTATCTGGATCATTTGCTCACTTCGCCTACAAGTACTGGGGGCCGTTTGCGGGCTTCCTCTCCGGCTGGAACTACTGGGTGATGTTCGTACTGGTTGGCATGGCGGAACTCACCGCCGCGGGCATCTATATGCAGTACTGGCTACCGGATGTGCCCACCTGGATTTGGGCGGCGGGCTTCTTTGTGCTGATTAACGCCGTCAACCTCGTGAACGTCCGCTTATATGGCGAAACGGAGTTCTGGTTTGCGCTAATTAAGGTGCTGGCCATCATCGGTATGATCGGTTTCGGTCTGTGGATGTTGTTCACCGATCACGGCGGCGATCGTGCCAGCATTGATAATCTGTGGCGCTACAACGGTTTCTTCGCCACAGGCTGGAATGGGCTGATTACCTCGCTGGCGGTGATTATGTTCTCCTTCGGCGGGCTGGAGCTGATTGGTATTACCGCCGCAGAAGCGCGTAACCCGGAAACCACCATTCCAAAAGCGGTTAATCAGGTGGTGTACCGTATTCTGCTGTTTTATATCGGCTCGCTGGTGGTTCTGCTGGCGCTTTACCCGTGGGGCGAGATCAAGTCCGACAGCAGCCCGTTTGTGATGATTTTCCATAATCTGGACAGCAACATCGTGGCATCGGCGCTGAACTTCGTGATTCTGGTAGCTTCACTTTCGGTGTACAACAGCGGCGTATACTCCAACAGCCGTATGCTGTTTGGTCTTTCCGTGCAAGGCAACGCGCCGAAATTCCTCACCAAAGTCAGCCGTCGCGGCGTACCGGTGAATTCACTGCTGCTTTCCGGGGCGATCACCTCGCTGGTAGTGCTGGTGAACTATCTGTTGCCAAAAGAGGCCTTCGGCCTGCTGATGGCGCTGGTTGTCGCCACGCTGCTGCTCAACTGGGTGATGATCTGCATGGCGCACCTGAAGTTCCGCGCAGCGATGCGTCGTAAAGGCCGTGAGCCGAAGTTTAAAGCGCTGCTGTCGCCTGCGAGCAACTATATCTGCATCGCCTTCCTGCTGTTGATCCTCGGCCTGATGTGCACCATGGATGGCATGCGCCTGTCGGCAATTCTGCTGCCGGTGTGGGTGGTGTTCCTGTTTATTGCGTTTAAGACGTTGCGGCGCAAAGGGTAAAACTCGGTCGGCGAAAACTTTCTGTTTTCGTACACGCATTTTTGCCCGGTGGCGCTGCGCTTACCGGGCCTACAGGAATGTCCCCGTAGGCCGGGTAAGACCTGTGCGCTGTCATCCTTCCAGAACGGTGCAAACATGATGTATATCATTGACGCAATTATGAAAAGCCATCATCAACAGCGTTGGGTGCGCGTGGCGGATTAAGCCTCCGCCCGGTTCGCCGGGCGGCGTTTTTGTGATAGCCTGCAACCAACGCGTTAATAGCAGGATATCTCCTTCCTATGTCCATTCAGAAAATTGCGCGGCTGGCCGGTGTGTCGGTCGCCACGGTGTCGCGCGTGCTGAACAACAGCGATACCGTAAAGCCGAAAAACCGCGAGCGGGTACTGCAGGCGATTAAAGAGAGCAATTACCAGCCAAACCTGCTGGCGCGTCAGCTTCGCACGGCGCGCAGTTCGATGATCCTCGTGATGGTTTCTAACATCGCCAACCCGTTTTGCGCCGAGGTGGTGAAGGGCATCGAAGAACAGGCCGAGAAAAAAGGTTATCGCATTTTGCTGTGCCATTCCGGTTCGGATATCGAACGTTCGAAATCTGGTTTGCGCTTGCTGACCGGTAAGATGGTTGACGGCATTATCACCATGGATGCATTCAGCAAGTTGCCGGAGCTAAAGACCTTTATCGGTGATGCGCCGTGGGTGCAGTGTGCGGAGTATGCCGATACCGGCTCGGTTTCCTGCGTGGGAATTAACGATGTCGAGGCTGCGCAGCATGTGGTGAGTTATCTGGCCGACAAGGGTCGAAAGCGCATTGCGTTGATTAACCACGACCTGAGCTATAAATATGCCCGCCTGCGCGAGCGAGGCTACAAAAGCGTGCTGCATGTGCGCGAACTGGACTATCACTCCGTGGAGTACGCGGCCGAGCTGAGTTCTGCGGCGGGGAAAGCGGCAATGGAAAAATTGCTGGCGCAACAGCCGAGGCCGGACGCGGTGTTCGCCGTTTCTGATACCCTGGCCGCCGGGGCAATGCGCGCGATTGAACAGGCGGGGTTGAACGTTCCGCAGGATATCGCCGTAGTGGGATTCGATGGTACCGAGCTTGCGGAGATGGTGTCTCCGCAACTGACAACGGTGCAGCAGCCTTCGCGCGAAATAGGCGCGAAAGCGGTAGAACTGCTACTGAATAAAATTGACAACCCGGCCTCTGTGGCCGAGCGAGTGATGATGGACTGGCGCTTTATTTCGCGCGCCAGTGCCTGATTATTGCGCTTGAATGGCGCCTGCCAGTGAACGAATATCGTTCCCGGTAGGCGACTGATATACGCGCAGGCCAAACTCTTCCACTACTGCAAAAATATGGTCGAAGATATCCGCCTGAATGCTTTCATATTCCGCCCAGACTACCGTATTGGTAAAGCAATATATCTCCATCGGCAGGCCGTTATTATCTGGCGCAAGCTGGCGAACCATCAACGTCATATCTTTACGAATACGTGGGTGGTTACGTAAATATTCGTTGAGATACGCGCGGAACGTGCCGACGTTAGTCATTTTACGCAGATTCAGTACCGATGCTTCGCTGCCGTGCTCGCGGTTCCATTCATCAATTTCCTGATGGCGCGAATTCATATAAGGTTTAAGCAATTTGGCCTGAATCAGACGCTGCTGTTCCTGCTCATCGAGAAAATGCACGCTGGTGGTGTCGATATTAATGCTGCGCTTAATTCGACGCCCGCCGGATGCAGACATACCGCTCCAGTTTTTAAAAGAGTCAGAGACCAGCGACCAGGTAGGAATGGTGGTAATGGTGTTATCCCAGTTACGCACTTTTACGGTGGTCAGGCCGATATCCGTTACCGCGCCGTCAGCGCCATATTTCGGCATCTCCAGCCAGTCGCCGAGCTTCAGCATATCGTTGGCTGAGAGCTGAATACCGGCGACCAGGCCAAGAATCGGGTCTTTAAACACCAGCATCAGCACGGCGGCCATCGCGCCAAGGCCACTAATCAGAATCGCCGGTGATTGCCCCAGTAACAGAGAAATAATCAGAATACCGACCAGGATGGCACTGACTAGTTTCACCCCCTGGAATATCCCTTTAAGCGGTAACTGAGACGCCGCGGAAAATTTCTGGCTGAGATTAAAGATAACATCTAATAACGAGAAGAAAGACAACAGGGCATAAAGCATGACCCACAGTTGAGCGCAGGTTGTAAGAATTTGCGCCGCATCGCTGCCTTTTTGTAGCCATAAAACGGCCTGTACGTTGACGATAATCCCTTGCAGGGTAAACGCCAGTCGATGGAAAAGTTTATTTTGGGTAATGATTTGCAGCCATAATTTGCTGCTGGCCTGTGCGCGTCGCTCAAATGTCCGTAGCACAATACGGTGCAGGATAATATGTACGACAATTGCGGTAAGTAAAATAATACCAAAGATAATCACCAGAGAGCTGGTGTGATTAATTTCGATGCCGAGTTCTTCGACCTGAGCTATCAATTCCTGCATAACATCTCCTTTATAACCAGTGCCTATAATGGCGGCTGGGGAGATATTATGCAAATTGGGTGCGGTGCGGTCTGGTGCCCTCACCCCGGCCCTCTCCCACAGGGAGAGGGAGAAAACCAGCAGCAAAATTTAACCTGGCGCGATCGGTTCCCTCTCCCTGTGGGAGAGGGCTAGGGTGAGGGGGATAAATTAAATCTCAGTCAAGATTTCTGACAGTGGCAGACGCGATTTCGGCAGAGCAGCGTTGAAATCTTCCACGCTGTGATGACCCACTGGCACGACCACCAGGCTGGTGAAGCCTTTCTCTTTCAGGCCAAATTCGGCGTCGAGCACGGCGGCGTCGAAACCTTCAATCGGTACCGCATCCAGGCCCATAGCGCCGACGCCCAGCAGGAAGTTACCGACATTCAGGTAAACCTGTTTTGCCATCCACTGATCGTCATCTTTCAGATCCTTGCGGTGCATATCAGCAAAGAACGTACGGCCTTTGTGGTTAGCGGCTTTCGCTTCCGGAGTGGCAAAGCGGCCATCGGCCTCTTCCTGATCGACCACTTTCTCAAGCCATGCGTCATTCATTGCGGTTTTGGCGCAGAAGACCACCACGTGAGAGGCGTCCAGCATTTTACGTTCGTTGAAGACGTAGTTCCCGGCTGCAGATTTCGCCACGCGTGCTTTGCCTTCATCGCTGCTGGCAACGATAAAGTGCCACGGCTGAGAGTTGGTGCTGGACGGGCTGAATTGCAGCAGCGTCTTCAGGTTGTCTGCCTGCTCAGCGGTCAGTTTTTTGCTGGCGTCGAAGGCTTTAGTGGAATAGCGCTTTTTGGCAACGGAAATGATATCCATAACAACTCCTGAATGATAAAAAGCACCGCGCAAACGGTGCGTTAAGTCGGAAAAGGGTACAGCGCAGAAGGCGATTTGAGAAGTGTGAAAAATGCGATAACAGTTATTGATAAAAACGGAAAATCATTGAGGACGAAACCGTTTTTGCTCGCGTTTTGGCAACTTATCGACAACGCGTTCCCATGAATCGGTAATCAGCGATTCCAGTAACTCAGGCGTAATATCATCACCCGGATAGACGGAGATCCAGTGCTTTTTATTCATATGGTATCCCGGTTTGATGCTGGGATAGATAGCCTGATTGAGCAGCGAAATTTCCGGATCTGACTTGAGATTGATAACGGGCAAGCCGCGAGTCCACAGGTTGATCATAAAGATTTTTCCGCCGATACAGAACACATCGTACTCCGGGCCAAAAGGCCAGGTCAGCTCGGCAAACGGCATCTCCAGCGCCAGGCGTTTTGCGCTGGCGTGTAATGCTTCACTGTCCATCGCTCCTCCGTTGTGCAAAACGGGAACGGCGGCACCGTCCCCGTCAGGCTTACAGTGATTTTGCCAGACGATCGACCGCCTCAACCAACCCTTCGTGAGAAACGGTGGAGTAAGAGAGACGCAGCGTCGTGACGTCAGGCGCATCGTTATAAAACGCTTCGCCCGGCACAAAGACCACGCGGTTTTCCAGCGTCTTTTTCAGCCATTCGGTAGTATTGAACGGGTAGCGAAAATGGGCCCACAGGAACATCCCGCCTTTCGGGCGGCTGAAAGCAAGATGATCGCCCAGTTTGGCTTCCAGCGCACTCGCCAGCGTTTCGCATTTTTTACGATAATCTTCGCGGATCAGCGCAATTTGTGCGGGCAGACGATTCAGAGAAAGATACTGTGCCGTGATTTGCTGCGACAGGGTGCTGGTATGCAGATCGGTCGCCTGTTTCACGATAATGGCTTTGTTTGCCAGCCATTCCGGCATCACCAGCCAGCCCACGCGCATCCCCGGCGCCAGAATTTTGGAGAAGGTTGAGGTATAGATGACCTGGTCGGTGCAGCCGAGCGCCATCGCGTGTTGATAAAGCGGCTGCGGGCGTTCATCCGTAAAGCTGATTTCACCGTACGGGTCGTCTTCAACGATGATAAAGCCGTGCTGTTTTGCCAGCTCGACCAGACGACGGCGGCGCGGTTCGCTGAGCGTCTTGCCGCCAGGGTTGCCAAAGGTAGGAACCAGATACACTACTTTAACCGGGCTGGTCTGCACTAAATCGGCCAGTTGTTCCACCAGCATGCCGTCTTCGTCGGTATCGACGCTCTGAATGTTGGCCTGCGCCAGCTGGAAAACCTGCAACGCCGCCAGATAAGTTGGGCGCTCGACGACGACCACATCGCCAGGGTTAAGGAGCGTGCGGGCAACAATATCCAGCGACTGCTGAGAGCCGGACGTGATGTAAACCTGTGACGCGTCACAGGCCACGCCGCGCGCGCGACAAATATCGGCAATCGCCTGACGCAGCGGCGGGTAACCTTCGCTCAGGCTGTACTGCATCGCTTCCTGAAATTGTGACGCCATAACCTGCTGTACCGCGAGCTGAATACCTTCGTTATCAAACAGTTCTGGCGCAGGAATACCACCGCCAAGCGAGATAACGCCGGGCAATTTGCTGTGTTTGAGGAGTTCGCGGACGGCGGAAGGTTTCAGCCCTGTGGCGCGCGATGCCAGCTGATGTTCGAACATAATGACCCTGATTTCATGATGATGAGAAGAGGGTCTACTATAAAACAGTCTGCCGTAGAATGGCCGCAGCTTTTTAATTTTCAGAATATCGTGCTGTCAACATGGGGGAATCCGCTACCGGACGGATAGCGTTAAGGCTTTTCCTCGGCCAGAGCGCGCCACATTGCTTCAAAGCCCAGCGCTTTGAGTTTATCCGCACGCGCGGGTTGTTGACTGGCGAATTCAATGGTGGCTTCCGCAAGCGAAAGGAACAGCGCGTCGCCAAAGGTTTCGAACTCGCCGGACAGATACACCGGGCGCACAGAACGTTGGCACAGGCGGTTGAGTTCCGGGAACATCTCTTTTACCTGCTGTTTTGTCGCTTCGGTGATCTTCTCGCTCATCGACATACGGCGCATCGCGCGGTTGCCGACCGGATTACGTACGCCCCAGTCGATGTAACTGTTCCAGATGCTGTGAATCACCTCTTTCGGGGCTTCAGAATTGCTGAGCCCGGCAATCATCGCCTGGCAAAGGTCGTATTTCAGATGCAGGTAAAGCGCATTAAGCAGATCGTCTTTGGTGGCAAAATAGCGGAACAGGGTGCCTTCTGCGACCCCCGCGTTGCGGGCGATTAGCGCCGTCGAGGCGGCAATGCCGGATTGGGCAAAAGCCACCGTTGCGGCATCCAGTAACGCCTGCTTTTTATCTTCACTCTTGGGACGAGCCACTACACTTTACCTCACTGCGTACAAAAGAAGAGATTGAAACACGCAACCCGGCCTCACTTCAACGAGGCAGGTCAAAATTCGAAAATCGGCTTGACGATTTTTTCTCCCTCTCTCTATAATGAGTGCCTACTCACTCATAATCAAGTTTTTCACGCTGCTTCAGGATGAGGCATCTGTCTGGTCAGGAAATGAAACCTTTCATCATCAGTGTGGTTGTCATCATGCTTATTGCATCCGCAGCGAGTCTGCCATTTGTTCTGAATGCCGGTTTCGGCCAGGCTCCGCAAGGCACGGAGAAAAGTCGGGTAGAGGCGTCGCCAAACTACCGTGACGGTGTATTCCACAATCAGCTGCCAACGCCGGGGTTTACCAGCGACAAAAACATGCTGGTGGCCTGGTGGGAGTTTCTGACGGTCAAACGCGAGAACGCGCGCCCGGCACAACCGCTGCCGATGGTCGCCACCGATCTGGCAAATATTCCGTTGCAGGAAGACGTCACGGTTTGGCTGGGCCATTCATCGTGGTACCTGCAACTGGCCGGGAAACGCATTCTGATCGATCCGGTGTTCAGCAGCTACGCCGCGCCGTTCTCGTTTCTGAATAAAGCATTTGCCGGGGATTATCCCTGGCAGGCGAAAAACATGCCGGAAATCGATTTGCTGATTATCTCGCACGATCATTACGACCATCTGGATTACGCGACGATTAACGCGCTGATCCCGAAAGTAAAAAGGGCGGTGGTGCCGCTGGGCGTGGGGTCGCATCTACGTTACTGGGGAATGAATGACGAGCGGGTGACCGAGGCAGACTGGCAGGAAGAGGTTGAAATCAGCCCGTCGCTGAGCGTGCACGTGCTGCCCGCGCGGCATTTCTCCGGGCGCGGTATCAAGCGCAACCAGACCCTGTGGGCCAGCTTTATGTTCGTCACGCCGCAGCGAAAAATTTACTACAGCGGTGACTCCGGCTATGGGCCGCACTTCAAAGCCATTGGTGAGCAGTTTGGTTTTGTCGATGTCGCGATTCTGGAAAATGGTCAGTATGACCAGGACTGGCGCTATATCCATATGCACCCTGAAGAGACCGCTCAGGCCGCCGTCGACCTGCATGCCGCTGCTGTGCTGCCGGGCCACTCCGGACGCTTTGTGCTGGCAAAACACACGTGGGATGACCCGTATAAACGGCTTGCTCAGGCCAGCAAGGGTAAGGCTTATCGTCTGCTGACACCGATGCAGGGCGAGCCCGTAGCGCTTGCCGACCGTACACAGCAATTCCGGGCCTGGTGGGAATAATCACCAGCAGTAATAAAAAAGAGAAGGAGAGGGAAGCATGACTATTTCCGCTCAGGTTATCGACACTATCGTTGAGTGGATCGATGACAACCTGCACCAACCGCTTCGCATTGACGATATCGCACGTCACGCGGGCTACTCGAAATGGCATCTGCAACGGCTCTTTTTGCAGTACAAAGGCGAGAGTCTGGGGCGCTATATCCGCCAGCGCAAACTCAGCCTGGCGGCGCAGGAGTTACGTACGACCAACCAGCGCGTGTATGACATTTGTCTGAAATATGGATTTGATTCACAGCAGACATTTACCCGCGTCTTCACCCGGACGTTTAACCAGTCGCCGGGAGCGTATCGTCGGGAGAATTTTTGTAGTCAGATGCATTAGGGGTGAGGTGCGGCCTTTTTCCCCTCACCCTAACCCTCTCCCACAGGGAGAGGGGACCGATGGTGCCAGTGGTGAGGTATGTGCGGTTTTCTCCCTCTCCCGCAGGGAGATGGAACCGATTGTGCTGGTGGTGAGGCATGTGCGGTTTTCTCCCTCTCCCTGTGGGAGAGGGCCGGGGTGAGGGGAAACAACCCTTACCTGGTCTCACTTCATCTATTGAAAACAATTCCCATTTGCATTAGCGTTGTTAACAAATTTCAACGGGAATGTGTGTTCGATGAAACTGGCGTGGAGTGGATTACTGATTGGGCTGACGGCGTTGCCTGCATCAGCGATGGAGTGTGAAACCTCTCCCAACCGGGGGGAGCAGAAGGGCAAATTTGATGCCAGCGGCGAGGTTTGTTTTACTCTGCCAGCGCTGGGCGAAAATTATGTCTCGGCGCGCTTATCGGGCGTGACCGATGCGCAGTTACTGGATGAGCAAAACCGCGCCATCCGCACGCTGGTTTCCGGTGGCCCGACGGATGGGCAGCATATGTTGCTGTTTTCTCTGCCGGTTAAGCAGGCCTCTTCACTGGTATTACACGGTGAAGCGGGCTCGGCCTGGCATTTCCAGTGGCAAATCAATGAAACTCACGCGCTGGCGGTGGAAGAGCAGCAATCGCCCGCCAGCCCGCAACTGCAAAAACTCGCACGTGAACTTGCCGCCGGTGGGAATACTGACGCGTTCTGGCTGGCGCGTCAGCAGGAAGGAACCCCGATGGTAGAGCCCGTCGACGCGCAGCATAAACGCGTGACCTTCCTGTGGCGCGGCGCGCGCAGCAATGTTTATCTTCTGGGCTCGCCCGGTGGCGATCATGATGCGCTGTTTCGCTTAGGGCAGTCGGACGTCTGGTTTCGCAGTTATGTCGTGCCTGCCGATACGCTGATGCAATATAAACTCGCCCCGGATGTGCCTAAAGTCGCGGGCAGTTTGCGCGAGCAACAGCGCGCTATTCAGGTCAGTGCGCAGGCCGATCCGCTTAACCCGCTGACGCTGAGCCCTTTGACGCTCGATCGCTGGAACCGCTTTTCTCTACTGGCGCTGCCAGCTTCCCGTTACTTCTCCGCACAACGCATGGCGCAGCCGATCCGCTACGGTAGCCTGACGCGCCATACGTTGAGTAGCCACCATCTTGGCAACAGCCGCGAAATCAAAATCTATCGCCCCCGCGTCGCGCAGCCCGCGCGATGGACGATGTTTATGTTTGATGGGCAAAACTGGCAGGATGAGTATCGCACCGCTAACGTGCTGGATGGCCTGATTGCTCGCCATCTGCTGCCGCCAATCAATATTGTTTTCATTGATAGCCTGGACCACGCAAGACGCGGAAAAGAGCTGCCGCCGAATCCTCATTTTGCGGATTTTATGGCCCATGAGCTGGTGCCATTCCTGCAACAGCAAGGCATTACGCTAACGCGGCAGAAGACGATTCTGGCCGGGTCGAGCTACGGCGGGCTGGCTTCTTCGTGGGTGGCGCTGCGCTATCCGCGTCTGTTTGGCAATGTGTTGAGCCTGTCGGGCTCCTATTGGTGGGCGCCGAAAGGCGAGCCGGTGAACTGGCTTGCCCGGCAATATGCTCAGTCGCCGCGCTACCCATTACGCTTCTGGTTACAGGCCGGGCAGTTTGAGAGCAGCGGGCCCGGCGGTGGCAACTATCGCCACACGCTGGCGTTTGAGCAGGTGCTGCGTGAAAAAGGGTATCCAGTGAGTTTTCATGCCTCATCCAGCGGCCATGATTACGCCGGATGGAGTGAAGCGCTGGTGCTGGGGCTGCGCGATTTAACCGGCTTAGCGCACGGCAAACCAGCGGCGCCATACGTAGCGCAGAACAAAGTACTCTACAGCGCCAAGCACTAAAAACCAGAGACAAAACAGCAGGGTATAAAGCTGGTCGAGATCCATCAGATGGAAGGCCTCGACCAGTTTTTGCGCCAGCGTTAAGCCGAGAGAGGGCGCCGGTAGCAGCAGGCAAGAGAGTAGCGCCATAAGCAAAATACCGGCGGCAGAAATCAGGGTTTCGAGCGGGTGTTTCATGCGATGTTAATCTTAGGTTAAAAACTATATTTTCCGGCAATAGGCGGCATAACGCAATGACTCTGTGTAAACATATTTTGGAAAATAAAAAACAGCCGCTACGTATTAATTCGTAGATGAATTAAATAAATACTCTGGGTTTAAATGAACGCTAATTTACGTAAATAATCGTCATGTTTAACCCAGTAGTTTTACAAATGTATAAGTGCTGTAGCCAATCAGCGTTGCAACGATGATTGCAGCGGCGATGTACAGCGCCAGGCGGCGTCCGCGGTAGATTCCGAACATAATTTACCTCGTTTAGTTTGAGTTTAAGAACATTCTGTAATATTAATATTATTAAATCAACTGGCATCATCTTTGAATTTTAATGGATATCGAATATTGCGTGAGATCAATTTTTTCATCCGCAAGGATTAATAATTATTAAAACGTCTTAGCCTTGGCCAGAAATGATTTCAGGCCTTCCGTATACAGGAATTTAGAAGGAAATTTATCGTGTCTAAAATGATGAACCCGCAGAACATACCGCCAACGGGCGGTAACACCCACCGGCAGGCTTATCAGCAAACCCTTGCCCAGATCCTTGAGCAAAAGCAAACCCAGCCGGAAGGTCTGAGCCGGGCTGAAGCCGCCGCTCGCTTGCAGAAGCTCGGCCCTAATGCGCTGCCGCAGAAGAAAGGTAAGCCCGCGTGGCTGCGCTTCCTCGCGCACTTCAACGACGTCCTGATCTACATCCTGCTGGCCGCTGCTGTGATGACGGCGGTGATGGGTCATTGGGTCGATACCGCTGTGATTCTCGGCGTTACGGTGATTAACGCGCTAATTGGTTATATCCAGGAGAGCAACGCGGAGAAATCGCTGCAAAGCATTCGCAACATGCTCTCCAGCGACGCTCAGGTGATCCGCGACGGCAAACACGCCACGATCCCGACCACCGATTTGGTGCCAGGTGATATCGTAGTGCTGCGCGCGGGCGACCGTATCCCGGCGGATATGCGCCTGATTGAAGCGCATAACCTGCGCGTGGAAGAGGCGATTCTCACCGGTGAGTCGACGGTTGTCGATAAGCACACCGACGCGCTGACCGGCGACCTGCCGCTGGGCGATCGCACCAATATGCTGTTCTCCGGCACCACCGTGAGCGCGGGCGGCGGCGTAGGTGTGGTGGTGGCAACCGGGCAGGCGACCGAGCTTGGCCGCATCAACCAGATGATGGCTGATGTCGAAACTAACCGTACGCCGCTGCTGGTGCAGATGGACAAACTCGGTAAAGCGATTTTCGTCATTATTCTGGCGATGATGGCGGTACTGTTCGTGTTCAGCGTGCTGCTGCGCGATATGCCGATGGGCGAATTGCTGCTGTCGCTGATTAGCCTTGCTGTCGCGGCGGTACCCGAGGGTTTACCGGCGATTATCTCGATTATCCTCTCGTTGGGCGTACAGGCGATGGCGCGTAAGCGGGCGATTATTCGTAAGCTGCCAACCGTTGAGACGCTGGGCGCGATGACCGTGGTGTGCTCCGATAAAACCGGCACCCTGACCATGAACGAGATGACCGTGAAAGCGGTGATCACCGCCGATAGCTGCTACCGCGTGGACGGCGACAGCTACGAGCCGGTTGGCAATCTCTACCTTGAGGGCAGCAATGAGCCGGTAAAAGTTCAGCCTTATACGGTGCTGGAAAAATACCTGCGCACGATTGATCTCTGTAACGATAGCCAACTGGTACGCAATGAGCTGGGCCACTGGGGAATTACCGGTGGGCCGACCGAAGGCGCACTGAAGGTACTGGCAACGAAAGCGTCGCTGGAGCCGGTGACCACGGAACTGGTGGCGAAGATCCCGTTTGATTCCCAGTACAAGTACATGGCAACGCACTATAAGCTGGATGCGGAAGAGTGGGTGATGGTTACTGGCGCGCCGGATGTCCTGTTTGCGCTGTGTGAGCAGCAGCAGACCGCACGTGGCCTGGCGACATTCGACCGCGCCTACTGGGAGTCCGAGATGGAGCGCTTTGCCCGTCAGGGCCTGCGTATGGTGGCAGCGGCTATTAAACCCGCTGATATCGGCGCGACCACGCTGGATCACAGCGACCTCCAGCAGGGGCTTATCTTCCTTGGTATCGCCGGGATGATGGACCCGCCACGCCCGGAAGCGGTCGATGCGATCCACACCTGCCAGACGGCAGGGATCCGCGTGAAAATGATCACCGGCGATCACCCGCAAACGGCGATGAGCATTGGTCAGATGTTGGGGATCCACAATGCGACCGAAGCGATGACCGGCTACCAGCTGGAGCACATGGATGACGACGAGCTGGCGAAAGCGGCGATGGAGTATGACATCTTTGCCCGCACCAGCCCGGAACATAAACTGCGTCTGGTTAAAGCGTTGCAGAAGAACGGTGAAGTGGTCGGGATGACCGGCGACGGTGTGAACGACGCGCCAGCGCTGCGTCAGGCTGATGTCGGCATTGCGATGGGGATTAAAGGCACCGAAGTCACCAAAGAGGCGGCGGACATGGTGCTGACCGACGACAACTTCGCCACCATCGCCAGCTCGGTCAAAGAGGGGCGTCGGGTGTACGACAACCTGAAGAAGACGATCCTCTTTATCATGCCAACCAACCTGGCGCAGGGTCTGCTGGTGGTGATTGCCCTGTTGGCAGGGAATATGATCCCGCTGACGCCGGTGCTGATTTTGTGGATGAACATGGCGACCTCCGCGACGCTTTCCTTCGGCCTGGCCTTCGAAGCCGCCGAGCGTAACGTGATGAATCGCCCGCCGCGTAAAACCGGCCAGCACGTCATGGACGCGTTTGCGGTCTGGCGTGTGGCGTTTGTCGGCTCGATGATTGCCATCAGCGCCTTCATTCTGGAAGCCTGGCTGGCGCCACGCGGCCACAGCGCAGAGTTTGTCCGTACCGTGCTGTTGCAGATGCTGGTGACCGCGCAGTGGTTGTACATGATTAACTGTCGCAACACCGATGGTTTCTCTATCAACCGCGGCCTGCTGAAGAACAAAGGTATCTGGATGGTGACGGGCGTTCTGTTGCTGCTCCAGCTGGCGATTATCTATCTGCCGGTGATGCAGATGATGTTCGGTACCGAAGCGCTGCCTGCTCGCTACTGGTTCGTGACGCTGGCGATGGGGGCGGTGATGTTCTTCATCGTCGAGATAGAGAAGCGCCTGACGCGGAGATTCCGCAAGGCTGCTTAATTGAAAAAAGGCCCGGTGGCGCGTCGCTTACCGGGCCTGTTTACTTGTAGGCCGGATAAGGCGTAGCCGCCATCCGGCAATGCTCAGGAAGACGTTTTACTCTCCACCGTAATCATGGTGACAAACGGATGATACTGCCACGGTACCGAATTTTCCTTCTGATACATCTTCGAAATCGTGCCATCAAGATACAGCATCTGCTTGATATCCAGCTTTGACTGCGCATAGCAGGCGAAATCATAAAAATTGGTTTCTTTGGCGCTCAGCATAAACACCACGCGGCCCTGACGGTTAATGCCCACCGCATTACGTAATTTTCGCGAACTGGCCGACGGCTTTAGACGCCAGTTGATGATGCCGTTTTCAATCAGCATCGGACCGGACTGCACTGCGTATTCCATCCCTTTGGTGCTTTTTAGCGCATCGAGCGTCACGATGCCTGCTTTTTGATTCTTGAGATAAAACACGCCGCCCGGGCGAATAAAGAAGTTGCCGCCGCCGGATGCGCGGTTAATCGGCGCCAGCTTTTTTCCCTTTTCGATATAGAGCCCCAGTGGCGCATAATCTTTGCCATAAATCCCGCCGTTCATCGCCATCAGCACCTGCCCGTTGCCGTTGATATCCGCCAGCAGCGAATAGAGCGAACCCCAGGCTTTGCCGTCCTTTTTCTTCCAGCGCAGGGTGATATTTTCTTGTTGTAGATCGACTTCATAGCTTTGAAGCTTAAGTGACGGGTCGGTCAGCGTGCAGGCGGCATGGGCGAACGGCGTTAGCGCAAGCAGAGCGGGCAACAGCCAAAGACGCAGCATATCTTCGTTCCTTGTGCGATGAGCGGGAGGGCAAAATAGCGCGTAATCCCGCTCATGCAAAGGTTTTCTGTGCTCAGGCCGCCCAGGTGTCGCAGTGCTGTTGTACCAGGCTTATCAACGAGCCACCCCCGGCGATAAACTCGCGCATGCGCTGGGCTTCGCTTTTTCCGTGTTTTACCATCAGCGCCAGTTCTTCGAGCGCGCTTCCGGCGCGATGTACGTCGGCGTACGGTTGTAGCTGTTCCAGCAGCGTTTCCAGTTCACTGGCAATGGTGCGCTGTTCGCCGCTGGCGACATCGGTCACCACGCCCTGAAGACCATAACGGCAGGCCTGGAAGCGATTGAACTTATACAGCAGGTAATCCTGCGGACTGACTTTATGCGGGCGTTTATCAAGCAGCCAGTGCGCCAGCGCCTGAATCAGCCCGGCCATATTCACTGCGTGGCCGAGGGTGAGCGGCGTGTCCATGACGCGCACCTCTACCGTGCCAAAATGCGGGCTGGGGCGAATATCCCAGTGTAAGTCTTTAATGCTGTCGACCATGCTGGTGTAGCTCAACTGGCGAAACAGCCGGGTAAACTCCTGCCAGTTTGCGGCCCAGGGCATGGGGCCGTTATCGGGAAACGCCGAGAAAATATTGAGCCGCGCGCAGGCGAAGCTGCTATCGGCACCTTGCAGATAGGGCGACGCGGCACTGAGCGCAATCAGATGTGGAACGTAGCGCGAAAGGCCGTGCAGCAGATACAGCGCATCGTCGCCGTTGGTGCAGCCGACATGCACGTGTTGACCAAACACCGTCGCCTGACGGGCAAGGTAGCCATAGGCTTCGAGAGTGTGCTGATAACGGGGATTATCCCCGACCTCCTGACTTTGCCAGCGCTGGAACGGATGCGTTCCGCCGCCGCAAATTTTGACATGCTGCTCGGACGCCGCACGGAGTACGGCGCGTTGAATGGCGGCAAGCTGGGTGGCGGCCTGGTGGATATCGTCACACACGCCCGTTGCCACCTCCAGCATGCTGTTAGTGATGTCATGCTTGATTTCCCCCTGTGCTACCCCACGGCTGGCGGCGGTTATCAGGGCTGAAGAGTCCTGGCAAAGATCGTAACCTGGCGGGTTAATGACCTGAAGCTCAAGCTCAATGCCGAGCGTAAAAGGTGCAGAAACATGAAAGTCAGGTAAAGGCATAGTCGTCTCACGATGGTGACTGGTGCCTTTAGTATAGGTGGGAGAAAAAAAGAGATCGGACGGTGCGATTAAGTACCGTCCGTAACGTTAGGGTTAACCCGCGCTCCAGGTGTACGGCGCAGCGACGCCAAGCGGCATTCCCAGCCCCCACCAGGCCAGCAGGAACAGGCTCCAGCTAATAAAGAAGGCGATGGAGTAAGGCATCATCATGGATACCAGCGTGCCGACGCCCGCGCCCTTCACATAGCGCTGGCAATAGACCACCACCAGTGGGAAGAAGACCATCAACGGGGTGATAATATTGGTGCTGGAATCCCCGATACGGAATGCCGCCTGGGTCAGTTCCGGGGAGATACCGACAGCCATCAGCATCGGTACCATAATCGGCGATAACAAACCCCATTTGGCCGAGGCGGAACCAATCAGCAGGTTCACGGCGGCGGTCAGCAGGATCATGCCGATAATCGTCGCTTCACCCGGCAGTTCCATCGCTTTCAGGCCATCCGCGCCGACCAGCGCCAGCAGTGTGCCAATGTTCGAGTCGCTGAACGCTTTAATGAACATGGCGCAGAAGAACGCCATCACCATGTATGAGCCCATTTTACTCATCGCGTCATTCATCGACGCGATGACATCTTTTCCGGTTTTAAACGTGCCGGATGCAAAGCCGTACACAATCCCCGGCAGAATAAAGATCAGGAAAATCAGCGGCACAATGGATTTCATGATTGGCGCGCTGTAAGAGGTGAGCGAGCCGTCGGTGCCGCGCAGCATCGAGCCTTCCGGCCAGGCCGCTGCCGCCAGCGCCGCAAGGCCCAGCAGCATTACCAGCGACGCGCGATTAAAGGCGCGGCTCTCTTTGTCTGAGACGCTGGACATATCTTCTTCATGCTTATAATCGCCGTCGATGGTCATTTTGCTGACGCGCGGCTCAACGATGCGCTCGGTGACCCACCAGCCGACCAGGGTAATCAGAATCGAAGAGGCAATTCCGAAGAAGAGGTTACACAGCGTGTTGACGGTATAGGTGCTGTCGAGCAACTGCGCCGCGGCCTGGGTAAAGCCCTGCAACAGGGCATCGTTTCCGGTAGGCACCATGTTAGCGGCAAACCCGCCCGAGACGCCCGAGAATGCAGCGGCGATCCCTACCAGCGGGTGACGCCCGGCGGACATAAAGATAATTGCACCCAGCGGAATCACCAGTACATAGCCTGCATCTGCCGCCACGTGGCTGAACATGGCGACAAAAATCAGCATTGGCGTCAGCAGTTTCTTCGGCGTCACGCGCAGCATCTTCTTCAGGCCGACGTTAATAAAGCCGGAGCTTTCGGCTACGCCGACGCCGAGCATCGCCACCAGCACAATACCGAGCGGGGCGAAGGTGGTGAACGTCGTCACCATATTGGCCAGCGTATTGGTGAGCGCTTCGGCGGAGAGCAGGTTGTTGACCTGAACGGTCTCCTGCGTCATAGGATTGACGACATCAAAAGTCATCAACGACAGGACGGCAGACAGCCCCATGACGACCAGCAAAAAGTAGAAAAATATTAACGCCGGTTCAGGAAGTTTATTCCCGGCGCGTTCAATCGCATTGAGGAAACCGCTCATCAGACGGCTTTCACCGGCCCCGTTCCCTGGTGTTGTAGTGTGTGTACTCATTCGCTTCCCTTAACACTGACAAAGTGTTTCATAATTTGTCTGAATGTATCACCGGGGATGATAGGGGTAATTACGCGGCTAAACTATCTTTTTTGCCCGTAAAAACTCGACGAATGTCTGATTTATTTACTTGCTGTGCTGATTATTCGGTAATTGTTGGTGGATTATTCGATGCTGCCGAATTAATTTGCCGTTCTGTCTGTTTCTTCATCGCAATGGAAGCACGCCATGGTTGGTTTTACGCGAAGAATTTCCTGATTTTGGGCGTAAGGTGGATGACAAACATGACCCGTTGATTTTTTTGCGCGATAGTTAATGTTATCGAAATCCAACAGTCACTCTGGAGTAAAAGATATGTCGCAACCCAAGCTGTTCACGCCTTTTCGCATTCGCAACCTTGAACTTGATAATCGCATCGTGATTGCCCCTATGTGCCAGTACTCGGCAACGGATGGCTGCATGAATGACTGGCATGTGCAGCATCTGGGGCAACTGGCGCAGTCGGGCGCAGGGTTACTGACCATTGAAGCAACCTCCGTTTCTCCCGAAGGGCGCATTACCTTTGCGGATGTAGGTTTGTACGACGATCGTTGTGAAGAAGCCATGGGCCGGGTGATTGCTTCCATTCGTCAGTGGTCAGATATGCCTATCGCAATCCAGTTGGCTCATGCGGGCAGGAAAGCATCCACGTCCAAACCGTGGGAGCAAAAAGGGCCACTCGCGCCCGATGAAGAGGGCGGTTGGCAGACCGTCGCGCCCTCGGCCATTCCCTATAATGAGGGGCATTCCACACCCGCGGCGCTGGATAGCGAAGGGTTAGACACCGTGCGCCAGCAATTTGCGGATGCTGCGAAACGCGCGGCCCGGCTGGATGTGGATCTTATCCAGATACACGCAGCTCACGGCTATCTGCTGCATCAATTTTTATCGCCGCTGTCGAATCAAAGAACGGATAATTATGGCGGCTCTTTTGAGAATAGAGTCCGATTCCCGCTGGAGATTTTTGACGTCGTTCGCGCCGCGTTTCCGGCGGATAAAGCCATCAGTGTGCGCATCTCTGCAACCGACTGGGTTGAGGGCGGGTTCGATATTCAGGAAGCGGTCGAATTTTCAAGACTGCTGGAAGAACGTGGGGTGGATGCAATACATGTTTCCAGCGGCGGTTTGCATCCTGATCAGCAGATTGACGTTTTCCCAGGCTATCAGGTTCCGCTGGCCCGGGCGGTGAAATCCGCCGTTACTATCCCGGTCGTTGCGGTGGGCTTAATTACCGAGCCAGAACATGCCGAGTCAATTGTGGCGGGTGGCGATGCTGATTTTATCGGGCTCGCGCGTGGCGTACTTTATAATCCGAGATGGCCATGGCATGCGGCGGCGGCGCTGGGCGCGCAGGTTCACGCGTCGAATCAATATCTTCGCTGCCAGCCACACAACCTGAAGCATTTATTTAAATAGTCTGAGTGCGCGATGCGAGACAACGTATCGCGCTTCCATTAAAGAGGAGTCACCGTACAGGTCACCACCTCGTCGCCCTCTATCTCATAAGCCACGCTGATTTCCTTCCCGGCAAGCCGGGCTGAAAACGCCGGTGCTAAGCGCAGACAAAGCGCATTCTCATCAATCGCGGTCATCTCTGCTGCTGCAAATCCCGGGCAGGGCTCTGCCTGTGAAGAGAATGCTTTATAGACGCTCTCTTTGGCGGAAAACGCCAGCGTCAGGGCAATCGCAAAAGGCAGGCCGCTGGTTTGCAGACGAAATATTTCCGCAGGCGAGGCAATCTGCGTCGCCACTTCGGCAGCTAACTGCGAGCTGAAGATGTGCTCGATATCAATGCCAACGGGCTTGCGGGAAACGGCGGCGATCGCCCGTTTTCCACTGTGGCTGATGCTGCCAAAAATGCCTTCCGGCCACAGTGGCTGGCGCTGTTCACCGATGCCGGGAATGGCTTTCAGGCCAAAGGGCTGCAGCGCATACGCGGCGGCAATGCGTCCGGCAAGATGCTCAATACGTCGTTTTTTGCCGAAATGCGGCAGGTCGGCGTGATGCGGTAACCACAGCAAATCGCCGTCGCTAAAGGTTTCTGGCTGAAAATCAATACGGTGTAGAAGATGGTGGGCGAGGGTAAATGTAGAATGGTAGGTTTGCATCTTTTCCCCATCATCCTCTCCCCTGGCGGGGAGAGGATCCGGAACAACATTACAATTAGAAGTGGGTGTTCACGCTCATAAACCAGGTACGGCCAGATTCGTTATAGGTATTCGCGCCTGCGCCATACATATAACCGGTCGCCCCGCCCGTGGTCTGGGCATTACCTTCACGCCAGTGGCGTTTATCGAAGACGTTATCCACGCCGCTGGTCAGGCTGACGTTTTTGGTCACATCCCAGGTTGCGCTCAGGCCAACGATGCTATAAGGGCTGACTTCTTCCGTTTCCGGGCCCGTGGCCGGTTGCCCTTTATAGTTGTACTTCTTCGGCTGCTGCTTGCCGTACCAGGTGAAGGTCGACTGCAAGGAGACATCCTGATGTACCTGCCAGCTCAGAGTTGAGTTCAGCGTATACTCCGGAATGATGGACAGGCGATCGCCGGTCTCTTTGTTCTTGCTTTGCAGCATGTAAGTGATGTTGTTGGTCCAGTTCACCGTTTCGCTAACCGGAATGTTCAACGTTCCTTCAAGGCCTTCAACTACGGCTTTCGGCACGTTTTCCCATTTATAGATATCGGTACCGCTGGCGTTACTGGAAACCGCAGAGTAGCCCGCTTCAATTTTGTCGCGATAATCGTTACGGAACCAGGTCACACCGGCCAGCCAGCCATCACGTTTGAACTCCAGACCAATCTCTTTGTTGATGCTGGTTTCTGCTTTCAGGTCGTCGTTACCCTGCAGATAGCAGGCACCGCCGCTGGCATAGCAACCCTGACCTTTACTGTAGAGAATGTAGTTCGGGTTAGTCTGATACAGGCTTGGCGCTTTATAAGCACGCGCGATACCCATTTTCAGAGTGAAGTCATCGCCCAGACCCTGAGACAGGTTCAGCGACGGGCTCCAGTTGTTGCCGACAATGGTGTGGTGGTCGAAACGCAGCGCTGGCGTCAGCATGGTGCTGTCGGTCAGCTCAATGTTGTCTTCGGCAAACAGAGAGAAAATCTCAGCCTGCGAATAAGGGCTACGGTTCGTGCTGGTTGCGCCCGGAACGTCGCCGCCCATAAAGGTTTGGGTATTCGAACCTAAATCCTTCATGCGCTGCTGGTTCCATTCGGTGCCCAGCGTCAGGTTCTGATTAACCAGCAGGTCGAGCGGAATGCTCACTTCGCTGTGCAACATCAGATCGGCCAGATCGATATTCACATAGTCGTTGGTGGAGAAGATCCCTTCCGTACCGCCCGCCAGACCTTCACCTTTACGGGAGTTGCGAGTGTGCTCGTACTGTACCCAGTTGCTGGTAGTCACGCCGTTATCCCAGCCGCCGTTCCAGGTGACAGAGTAGTTCTGACGGTAAAGACGGTTAGTCTCTTTGCCGTAGTTATCTTTCACTAGCTGGTTGCTGTTGGTGTTCTGGGTATCACCGGCGTAGAGGTTACCCTGGCGGCTATAGCCCGCTTCGAACTCCAGAGACTGCATCGGCGCAAAGTCCCAACGCACCTGGCCGTTGATATCTTTGTTGATGACGCCTTCACGGCCTGCAGGCAGCGTGTCGGAGTAGATTCCTGTACGTTCTGACTGATGCCCTTTGTTAATATCCCACGCATCCGCCTGCGTTTTATCCAGGTTACCGTACAGACGGAAGCTGAAATCACCGCCCATCGGGCCGCTCAGGCTAAAGTTAGTACGCTTGGTGGCACCTTCGTCTTTGTGCTCCGGCACGTTGAAGTAGGTATCCCACGACCCGTGCCACTCATTGCCGCCTTTCTTAGTGATGATATTCACCACGCCGCCCGCTGCGCCGTTACCATAACGGGCTGCCGCCGGGCCACGGATGACCTCAATACGTTCGATCATCTCCGGCGGTACCCAACTGGTATCGCCACGGGTATCACGCTCGCCGCGCCAGCCCTGACGCACAGAGTTACGGCTGCTGACCGGTTTACCGTCAATCAGGATCAGGGTGTTTTCCGGGCCCATCCCGCGAATATCAATCTGGCGGTTGTTGCCGCGCTGGCCGCTGGTGGAGTTACCGGTCAGGTTCACGCCTGGCATGGTACGGATAATTTCCGACACATCGCGCGCAACCGGATTTTTACGGATTTCATCAGCGGTAATGGTCGAAACGCCCGGCGCCTGGAGATTCTGCTGCGCGGCGGTGACGACCATCGTCTCGCCAGTGGATTCGGTTTCGCTGGTGGAGGCGGTTTCTGCGGCGTTGAGGGGGAAGGCGACGCCGTAGATACCCAAATTGACCAGTAAGGCCAGGGATTTGATCTTGTTATTCATCACTAATCCTGCTTTTCTTCGCCGCTTTCTCCACTTGCTCCATTCCCACGGGGAGGAGAGGCGGCATGAGTTGTGTCAGGGAACTGCGAAAGCTGCCATCCATGGGGAAGAAAGCGGTTCCTGACTAATCTTTTAATTTGAAAGACATCTCTTGCGCGCCAATACGTTATTGCAAATGCAAATAGTTATCAATAATATTATCAATAGATTTTTACATGTAACAAAAAATTCCACACTAAACATGGGGTTAACGTGACGGAGAAGTTAGCAACAGGAAGCGATGCCTGGTGGGCGACGATAAAAGGCCCACATTATGAACGCGTTGGCGATCGCTATCAGGTCACATTCTGGTGGCGCGATCCCGAAGGAACCGCGCAAACATCCCCTGTTCGTCGGGTGTGGATTTACATCACCGGCGTCACCGATCATCACCACAACTCCGCGCCACAAACGCTGGAACGCCTGCCTGATACGGATGCCTGGTTCTGGCAAACGACGCTGCCTGCCACCTGGCGGGGAAGCTACTGCTTTGCCCCTTCTGAACGCGAAGATGATTTTCCGGCAGCGATCTTTAGCCAAAGCGTGCCGGATCGTGCGCTGCTGCGCGAAGGCTGGCGCAAGCTCTTGCCACGTGCGGTGGCGGATCCGTCAAATCCCCAAAGCTGGAAGGGCGGGCGCGGCCATGCGGTCTCGGCGCTGGAGATGCCCGATGCCCCGGAACAGCCGGGATGGACGGTGCCTGCGGCGCACTGGAACGCGCCGCAGTGTGTTAAATGGCATAGCACGATCCTGAATAATACCCGGCGAGCGTGGATTTTTACTACCGGTGAGGAGCGTGATTCCGACAGGCCGCTGGCGGTGCTGCTGGATGGTCAGTTCTGGGCGGAAAGCATGCCCGTGTGGCCGGCGCTGACGGCGTTAACCCAGGCTGGAAAACTGCCTCCGGCGGTCTATTTATTGATCGACGTGATCGACAATGCGCACCGCAGCGTAGAACTGCCGTGTAACCCGACGTTCTGGCAGGCGGTACAGCAGGAACTCCTGCCACAAGTTCAGGCCATCGCGCCGTTTAGCGATCGCGCCGATCGCACCGTGGTGGCCGGGCAGAGTTTCGGCGGCCTCTCATCGCTCTACGCCGGGCTTTACTGGCCGGAGCGTTTTGGCTGCATATTAAGCCAGTCGGGATCGTACTGGTGGCCGCATCGCGGCGGCCAGGAAGAAGGGCTGATTTTGCAACGCCTCAAAAGCGGTGAGATACAGCCAGCAGCCTTGCGCATCGTGCTGGAAGCCGGTGTACGCGAGCCGATTATCTTTCGCGCCAATCAGGCGCTCTTATCACAACTACAGCAAACACAGCAGTCGATTTTCTGGCGTCAGGTTGACGGCGGGCATGATGCGCTTTGCTGGCGTGGCGGGTTAACCGCGGGGCTGATGACGCTCTGGGAACCTTTGGTTCACGCCGACTAGCAAAGCACGATTAACGACAGGAGTTTGGTATGCAAGTTAGTAACCCCTTCGACGATGTGCAGGGGCTGTTTTATCTTCTGCAAAATGAACAGCAGCAGTTTAGTCTATGGCCTGCCCAGTGCGCGCTGCCCGCGGGCTGGCGCGTGATGAGTGAGCCGCAATCTATTGACGCCTGCAATGCCTGGCTCACGGATAACTGGTCAACGCTTACCCCGTCGCACTATGCGTCTGAGAAGGGGGCCGCATGAGCCCGCGTTTACCGTTAGTCGCCGCCCAACCGGGGATCTGGATGGCGGAAAAACTCTCAACGTTACCCAATGCCTGGAGCGTGGCGCATTATGTTGAGCTGGAAGGCGAAGTGGATGGCGAACTGCTGGCGCGCGCGATTGTCGCCGGGGTGAATCAGGCCGATACGTTACGTATGCGTTTTGGCGAGGACAACGGCGAGCCGTGGCAGCAGGTTGACGACAGCCTGACGTTCACAACGCCTGGCATACACGATCTTCGCGCGGATGCCGACCCGCACCAGGCCGCAATGCACCTGATGCAGGCCGATCTGGCGCAAAACCTGCGTCTGGACAGCGGTAATCCGCTGCTGTGTCATCAGCTTTATCGCGTTGGTGACCGACGCTGGTACTGGTATCAGCGTTATCATCATTTGCTGGTAGATGGCTTCAGTTTCCCGGCAATTACCCGCCAAATCAGCGAAATTTACCGCGCCTGGCAGCAGGGGGAACCGACGCCAGCATCGCCATTTACCCCGTTTACTGAGGTGGTGGAGGAATACCAGCGCTATCGGGAAAGCGAGGCGTATCAGCGTGACGGCGCGTTCTGGCGCGAGCAGCGTCAATCGCTGCCGTCACCGATATCACTCTCTCCCGTTCCGCTGCCAGGTCGCGCGGAAACCACCGATGTCTGGCGGCTAAAACTGACCACCGATCGCCACGCATTTTCACGTCTGGCGGCCTCGGCGCCGCAGTGCCAGCGTGCCGATCTGGCGCTGGCATTGAGCGCGCTCTGGCTTGGGCGTTTATGCGGGCGCAGCGACTTTGCCGCCGGGTTTATTTTTATGCGTCGTATGGGATCGGCGGCGTTAACCGCCACCGGGCCGGTGCTGAATGTGTTGCCGCTCTCCGTCACCCTGAATGGAAAAGAAACGCTGGCAGAGCTGGCGGTACGCCTTTCCGGGCAACTGAAGAAAATGCGTCGTCATCAACGTTACGATGCCGAGCAGATTGTGCGCGACAGCGGTCGCGCGGCGGGCGATGAACCGCTGTTTGGCCCGGTCTTTAACGTCAAAGTATTTGATTACCATCTGGCCTTCACGGATGTACGGGCGACGACCCATACGCTGGCGACCGGCCCGGTGAATGATCTGGAACTGGCGCTGTTCCCGGATGAGTCGGGCGGCCTGACGCTGGAAGTGCTGGCAAACCAGCAGCGCTATGACGAGCCGACGCTTACACGCCACATTGCACGCCTCAGTGCTTTATTGCAGCAATTCGCGGATAACCCGGCGTTAGCCTGCGGCGATGCGGATTTGCTCTCTGACGACGAGTACGCGCAGTTAGAAAAAATTAACGCCACCGCGCATGCGATCCCGGCGGCCACGCTGAATTCGCTGGTGGCGGAGCAGGCGGCAAAAACGCCAGATGCCCCGGCGCTGGCGGACGCACGTTATCAGTTTAGCTATCGTGAATTGCGCGAGCAGACGCTGGCACTTGCGCGGTTATTACGCGCTCACGGCGTTCAGCCGGGCGACAGTGTCGCAGTGGCGCTGCCGCGTTCTGTGTTCCTGACGCTGGCGTTGCACGGGATCGTGGAAGCCGGAGCCGCATGGCTGCCGCTTGATACGGGCTACCCGGACGATCGCCTGCACATGATGCTGGAAGATGCGAAACCGAAACTGCTGATCACCTCAGCCGATCAGCGTGATCGTTTCCCGAACATTGAAAGCCTTTGCTACAACGAACCGTTGCCGGTAGATGGCTGTGAACCATTGGGCCTGACGACGCCGCAACAGACGGCCTATATCATCTTTACTTCAGGTTCTACTGGCAGACCAAAAGGTGTGATGGTCGGACATGAAGCCATCGTCAACCGTCTGTTGTGGATGCAGAATCACTATCCGCTGACGGCTGATGATGTGGTCGCGCAGAAAACACCGTGCAGTTTTGATGTCTCGGTCTGGGAATTCTGGTGGCCGTTTATCGCCGGTGCGAAACTGGTGATGGCCGAGCCGGAAGCTCACCGCGATCCGCAGGCGATGCAGCAATTCTTCGCAGAATATGGCGTCACCACCACACACTTTGTCCCGTCGATGCTGGCGGCGTTTGTGGCCTCGCTGACGCCGGAGACGGCACGTTGTTGCCGTACGCTGAAGCGCGTGTTCTGTAGCGGCGAAGCACTGCCTGCACAGCTTTGCCGCGAGTGGGAACAGCTTACGCACGCCCCACTGCATAATCTGTATGGCCCGACGGAAGCCGCCGTGGACGTGAGCTGGTATCCGGCGTTTGGCAAGGAACTGGCGAATACCACCGGAAATAGCGTGCCGATTGGTTATCCGGTGTGGAATACCGGATTACGCATTCTTGATGCAATGATGCGCCCGGTTCCGATGGGAATTGCGGGCGATCTGTATCTGACCGGCATTCAACTGGCACAAGGCTATCTGGGGAGACCCGATCTCACCGCCAGCCGCTTTATTGCCGATCCGTTTGCGCCGGGTGAGCGTATGTATCGCACCGGGGATGTCGCACGCTGGCTGGAAAACGGCGCGGTGGAGTATCTGGGACGCAGTGACGATCAGCTGAAAATTCGCGGCCAGCGTATTGAGTTGGGGGAAATTGACCGCGTAATGCAAAGCCTGCCGGATGTGGCGCAGGCGGTCACCCATGCCTGCGTCATCAACCAGGCGGCAGCCACCGGCGGCGACGCGCGTCAGCTGGTCGGTTATCTGGTGTCAGAATCGGGTTTACCGCTGGATCGTGACACTTTACTGGCGCAGCTACGTGAACAATTGCCGCCGCATATGGTGCCGGTCGTGCTGCTTCAACTGGATTCTCTGCCGCTGAGCGCTAACGGGAAGCTCGATCGTAAAGCCTTACCGCTGCCGCAACTGACCGTAAGCACGCAAAGCCGCCCGCCATTGGCAGGCACGGAAACGCTGGTGGCGCAGGCGTTCAGCACGCTTCTCGGTTGCGAGATTAGGGATGTGGAAGCGGATTTCTTCGCGCTGGGCGGACATTCGCTACTGGCGATGCGCCTTGCCGCCCAGTTGAGTCAGGAAACCGGGCGTCAGGTGACGCCGGGGCAGGTGATGGTGGCCTCTACGGTGAGCAAACTCAGCGCGCTGCTGGAGGCTGAAAATGACGAACAGGCGCAGCGCCTGGGCTATGAGACGCTGCTTCCGCTGCGTGAAATCCATGGGCCAACGCTGTTTTGCTTCCATCCGGCCTCGGGTTTTGCCTGGCAATTCAGCGTGCTGGCGCGCTATCTGCCAGAAAACTGGTCGATTACCGGTATCCAGTCGCCGCGCCCGGAAGGGCCGATGCAGCATGCCGCGACACTGGACGAGGTTTGCGACCATCATCTTGCTACGCTTCTGGCGCAGCAACCGCATGGGCCGTACTATCTGTTCGGGTATTCGCTGGGCGGCACGCTGGCGCAAGGCATTGCCGCGCGGCTGCGTGCACGCGGTGAAGCGGTGGCATTCCTGGGCTTACTCGATACCTGGCCGCCGGAAACGCAAAACTGGTCGGAAAAAGAAGCCAACGGTCTGGATCCGGAAGTGCTGGCTGAAATCGCCCGCGAGCGCGAGGCGTTTCTCGCCGCTCAACAAGGGCAAACCTCTGGTGAACTGTTTACCGCTATCGAAGGCAACTATGCCGATGCGGTGAGGTTACTGACCACCGCGCATAGCGCCCGGTTCGATGGCAGGGCGACGCTGTTTGTCGCTGAACGCACGCTACCGGAAGGCATGGATCCGCAGCAGGCCTGGGCTCCGTGGGTCGGTGAGCTGGAAGTCTATCGTCAGGATTGCGCCCACGTCGATATTATCTCACCGCAGGCCTTTGTGACGATTGGCCCGGTACTGAAGCGTATTCTTGGCGAACAATAACCGCTTACCCTCCCTTTCGGGGGAGGGTATTAGTTCAGTGCGGTAGTCAGTCGCGTGCGCTTTTTTTGGCTTTCCTGAAATGAAAGGGAAGGTGTCCTGGCGCGCGAACACAAGATGTCATTTAATCTGCGATAGTAATTATCGGCATAAAACGCTTCGATGGTGGCCGGAATTGCCGTATGGTCGAACGTTATCTCACCGTTTATCATGGCTGAAATAAGCGCTGAAAGTTCTGCCCGTTCGCCTGGCGGATAGAGGCAACCATTCACTCCGGGAATGATGATATCGCCCGGCCCGGAGACACAGTCTGCACTGATGCAAGGAATACCCCGCGCCATCGCTTCCAGCAGCGTCATGGGGAAACCTTCAAAAGAGGAGGTCAGCAGCAGTGCCGTCACCTGGCCTATCTCTTCCTGCACCACTTTCCACGGTTGTGCCTGCCAGCCATGCCAGGTAATTCGACTCGCAATACATAACTCCTGGGCATATGTTTTGCAGCGATCGCTGTCAGAGCCGTCACCGATAACATGTAATTTCCAGCGTCCGGGTACGCGGGATAAACCGTCGAGTAAATCTTTAACCCGTTTCTGCCCTTCGAATTTTAATCTCCCAACATAGATAAAGGTTGGAATATCCTCCTGATTATGGGCGGGAATAACGATCGGCGTTTTATCTGTTGGATTATAGATGACGTGAATATTCTTTTCGGGTACGCCTCGCTTAATCATCTGCTGGCGGATGCCGCAGCTAATAGCCAGATGCTCATCGGCGCAGGTGATATATTTTGCGTGCTTTTTATGGTCCAGCGAAAAATGTGGCCAGGAAAATAGCGTAAAGTGGCCGTTAATTTTTAAGCGCGCCTTACTGGCATAGAAGCATGATAGTGGGTCGATAGCGATAACCACGTCGGGCTGTTCATCAGCAAGCCAGCCACGCAGGGCGCGAAGGTGTTTCGCTCTGCGTAAAGATGAAATTTTGATAGTCGAAATGGAGTAATGTGCATCAATGTCTTTAAGCCATTTCTTATCCATGTCATTCTTGCGACAGGTAAAAAATATTTTACATTGCGCGGAGAACGGTTCGGCGCTTAATGTCTTGATGACATTGCGAATCACCGTTTCCATTCCGCCAAAACCTGAAATAGATTCACCAATAAATACTATTTTCATTATTTTTTATCCACTTGAACCTTATTGTGATGATGCTGTTAATGAAATAGCCGAAAGGAGACTGGCAGTCTTAGACTAATTTTAACTTTGCTCAAAATAGGGCTCAATTTGGAATATTTCCGGAAGGGGAGTGGAACTGTCAAAATGTGATCGTGATCACGGGTTATTGCCGTTCTGACTATTTGAGAGTGGCAACTGTTCTTGATGCATTATTATCGATATGAATTATTCGAATGCATTTTATTTGAGGGAGTGCTGTTTTGTTACATGGCAGTAACATCGAGCCCGGTTTTCCTGCCATTATTGGTAGCGTGCTTACAATATAGGCAATTTAGAGTAGGAATAATCTGAAGTTCTGGTATTATGTTGTCGGGATGTTATCTATCAGAACCGCTGCAGGACATACAGCATGTCATCAATTAATATAAAACCTAACAAAGATTCAGACTTCTCTTCCTATCCAGCTCTCTCTTCAAACAGTAAAGAAATTGATTTGCTCCACCTGGTGGATATTTTATGGCGCGCGAAAACACGCATTATTGCAATCGCGTTCGGATTTGCCGTGGTAGGACTATTAGCGTCGTTCCTGATGCCGCAAAAATGGACCAGCCAGGCGGTGATCACCACCGCCGAACCGAGCCAGTGGCAGGAGCTTGAGAAGACGCTGGTGGCATTACGCGTGCTGGATGTTGATGTGAGCGTCAAAAAGTCCGAGGTGTTCACCCAGTTTATTAAGAAATTTAATTCACTTTCGCTGCTGGAAGAGTATCTGCGCACATCGCCGGTGATTATGGATCAGCTGAAAGGGGCTGAAATTGACCCGCTGGATCTGCACCGGGCCATTGTTGGCCTGAGCGATAAAATGAAAGCGGTAGATAACAACTTCGGTAAGAAGAATGAGCCTGCGTTATTCACCTCCTGGACGCTGAGCTTTACCGGCCCAAACCCGGAAGAAGCACAGAAGGTTCTCAAGGGCTACATCGATTACATCTCAGCAATTGTGGTGAAAGAGACGCTGGACGATATGCGTAACCGTCTCGATATTAAAACCCATTTTGAGAAAGAAAAACTGGCGCTGGAGCTGATAAAATTAAAGAACCAGCTCGATGCGAAGATTAATCGTCTGCATTATTCGCTGGAGATTGCGACCGCAGCGGGTATTGCAAAACCGGTATACAGCAATGGCCAGGCGGTTAAAGACGATCCTGATTTCTCTATTGCATTAGGTGCCGATGGTATTGCGAAAAAACTGCAGATTGAAAAGGGCGTAACGGATCTTGCGGATATTAATGGTGACCTGCGTAACCTGCAATATCATGTTCAGCAGTTAACTGCGCTGAATATCTCCGATGTGTCGTTCGAGCCGTTTAAATATCAGCTCACGCCATCATTGCCAGTGAAGAAAGATGGCCCGGGTAAAGCGTTGATCATTCTGCTGGCCGGGCTGGTGGGAGGCATGGTGGGTTGCGGTGCGGTGCTGCTGCAAAATGCAATGCTTTCTCGCAAGCTTGAAGAAGCGACTCCCCTGGAAGAGCAATTAGCCTAATGAGCATTTGCCGGATGCGGCGCGTAGCGCCTTATCCGGCCACTCACGTAGGCCCGGTAAGCGTAGCGCCACCGGGCAAATATCAGGCACGCCCGGTTCGTCCAAGCGGCACCACCAACGGTGTGCCGGCAACCGGGTCTTCAATGATCATGCATTTTAAACCGTAAACCTGCTCAATAAGTTCTGCGCTGACAATCTTGCCCGGTGCGCCCTCCGCGACAATCTTTCCTTCCTTCAATGCAATCAAATGCGTGGCGTAACGGCAGGCCTGGTTCAGGTCGTGAAGTACCGCCGCCAGCGTGTAACCCTGTTGACGATTAAGTTCGCTCAGCAGTTCCAGCAGGTCGATTTGATGGCTGATATCAAGCCAGGTGGTCGGCTCATCCAGCAGCATAATGGCCGTTTCCTGCGCCAGCACCATCGCTATCCACACGCGCTGACGTTGACCGCCCGACAGTGTATCGACGCTTTGGCTGGCGAGATTTGTCACCCCCGTGGCCTGCATCGCCTTCGCCACCGCGCGTTCATCCTCCTCACGCCAGCGAGTGAACAGCGGCTGATGCGGATAACGTCCGCGTGCTACCAGTTCCTGCACGGTGATATCGCCCGGCGTGGTGGCATTTTGCGCCAGTAACCCAATGCGGCGCGCGACTTCCTTACTGGCATAATGCTGAATATGTTCGCCATCGAGAAAAACATGCCCTTGCGTGGGCGTCATCAAACGGCTGAGCGTACGTAAAAGGGTCGATTTTCCGCAGCCGTTGGGGCCAATAATTGCGGTGAAATGGCCATCGGGAATGGTGACGTTAAGGTCTTCCGCAATCGTCTTTTTACCATAGGCCAGCGTTAACTGTTCACCGCGCAAACGGGGCTGAGAAACGGTCATTTTTTGCGGGACTCCTGAATAAGCAACACAATAAGGTAAATACCGCCCAGGCTTACGGTGACGACGCCGACCGGAAGCTGATAAGGCAGGAACAACTGCTGTGCGCAGAAATCGGCGGCGGCCAGCAGCAGCGCGCCACAGAGTGCTGCCTGCATCAGACCCCAGCGCGCAGTGCCGCTGAGACGGCGGGCAATATGCGGTGCGACCAGCGCAATGAAGGAGATCGGCCCTGCCAGCGCGGTGGACGCCGCCGTCAGGAAGACGGCAACAAACATCATCAGCAGGCGCGAATATTCTACGCGAACGCCAAGCGCGCAGGCGGTGTCATCGCCCATCTCCAGTAGCCGTAAGCGGCGCACCAGCAGAGCGGCGCAGACCAACATCACGATAATAATCGGCACCGACGGCCAGGCTTTTGCCCAGGTCAGACCGTTGAGTGAGCCCGCATACCACAGCCCGGCAGAGATCGCGGTTTCCAGCGACGCGCGTAGCAGCAGCCAGGTATTGAAGGCTACCAACATTGCTCGCACGCCGATGCCGATGATAATAAGCCTGAAAGTATCAATGCCGTCGCGCCAGGACAGCAGCCAGACAATCAGCGCGGTCAGAATACCGCCCACCATCGCGGCGACCGCAATGGCGGTAAGGTGCTGATCGAAGAACACCATAGCGACCAGCACGCCGCTCCATGCGCCGGTATTAAAGCCCATCACATCAGGGCTGCCGAGCGGATTGCGCATCAGTGACTGAAAAATAGCGCCGCTGACGCCGAGCGCCGCGCCAATCACCAGCGCCATGACCACGCGGGGCAAACGCCATTCGGTCACCACCATGGTGATAGCGCGCGGCGCATCCCCCAACAGGGCGGAAAGCACCTGGCTAAACTCCAGCGTGACCGCGCCGCTGCGAAGACTCCAGATCATCACCAGCAGACAAGCGGCAGCCAGCAGCAGACAGGTCACGACTAAACGGCGAGACGGGGCAATCATCGACCACCTCCCGCGCGCTGACGTCGTACCAGGAAGATAAGCACCGGCGCACCGATAAACGCGCTGACGACCGAGACGCGCATCTCACCGGGCACGATTAAGCGGCCAATAATATCGGCGAACAGCAGCAGGGAAGGGGTTGCCAGTAACGTCACAGGCAGCGATCTCCGGTGATCGGCCCCGACCAACCAGCGAGAAATATGCGGCATCATCAGGCCAATAAAGGCAATCGGGCCGACAACCGCCGTGGCGCTACCGCACAGTACGGTGATGATCAACAGGCCGAAAATTTGTGTACGCGCCACTTTACTGCCGAGCGCGGTGGCGGTGTCAGTGCCGAGGCTCAGGCTGTTGAGCGCGCGGCTGAGCATCAGGGCAGCGATACCGGCAATAAGTACGGGGCCCAGCACCACTTTCAGCGTGGTAAAGGTGCGAATGTCCAGCGATCCCGCTTGCCAGAAACGCAGTTGGTCATAAACGTCCGGGTTGAGGAGAGCGATGCCGCTGGTTAAGCCTTCCAGCACTGCCGCCAGCGCGACACCGGCCAGCGTCAGGCGAACCGGGCTCAACTGGCCGCCGCCCTGGCTGCCGGTAAAGGCCACAATCAATGACGCTACAAACGCGCCACAAAAGGCCATTACCAGCTGCTGTTCCGGTGAGGCAATACCGAGTAGCGCCGCGCCCAGCACGATGGCAAAACTGGCCCCGGCGTTGACGCCGAGCAGGCCGGGGTCAGCCAGCGGGTTACGGGTGAGCGTTTGCATCAATGCCCCGGCCAGGCCCAGCGCCCCCCCTACCAGTAATCCTGCCAGCGTTCGGGGTAGACGGGCATCAAGCACGATAGTGCAGTCTGCACTCTGACAAGTTCCGCTAAAGGCATCGACGACCACGGACACAGGAAGCGCTTTCGCGCCGATAAGTAAGCTGAGTGTTACTGCGAGGAGGAGCAGCAAAAATAAACCGGGCAGCGCAAAGGCGCGTAGCGCGGTAGTGGAAAACGACATAACACATCCCTGAAGTTGATAATGATAGTAATTATCGTTATCTATCTTATTCGTTTATGTTAGCATGTGCGCCCACGAAAATGGTATGAAAAAAAAGCATCAAGGCGCTGTAATGAATCGACAATCCTGGCTGCTGAACCTTAGCCTGCTCAAAACGCATCCGGCCTTTCGTGCCGTCTTTATCGCCCGATTTATCTCTATTCTCTCTCTGGGGCTCCTCGGCGTAGCCGTTCCAGTCCAAATCCAAATGATGACCCATTCCACCTGGCAGGTGGGGCTTTCGGTCACACTCACTGGCGGGGCGATGTTTATCGGCCTGATGGTCGGCGGCGTGCTGGCCGACCGGTACGAGCGCCGCAAGCTGATTCTGCTGGCGCGTGGCACCTGCGGCATCGGTTTTATTGGTCTGTGGCTGAATGCCCTGCTGCCGGAACCCTCGCTGATTGCGATTTATCTGCTGGGCTTATGGGATGGCTTCTTTGCCTCGCTTGGCGTAACGGCGTTGCTGGCGGCGACGCCGGTGCTGGTCGGGCGCGAGAATTTAATGCAAGCCGGGGCGATCACCATGCTGACGGTACGTCTGGGTTCGGTGATTTCACCGATGGTGGGCGGCCTGCTGCTGGCATCCGGCGGTGTCTCCTGGAACTACCTGCTGGCGGCGCTGGGCACCTTTATTACCACGTTGACCCTGCTGCGCCTGCCGCAATTACCCCCTCCGCCGCAGCAGCGGGAACATCCGCTGGCCTCGCTGGTGGCGGGCTTCCGCTTTCTGCTCGCCAGCCCGTTGATTGGCGGCATTGCCCTGCTGGGCGGTTTGCTGACCATGGCGAGTGCGGTGCGCGTGCTTTATCCGGCGCTTGCGCTTAACTGGCAGATGTCGGCGGCGCAGATTGGCCTGCTGTATGCGGCGATCCCGCTGGGTGCGGCGTTTGGCGCGCTGACCAGCGGTAATCTGGCGCGCCATGAGCGCCCTGGGCGCATCATGCTGGTGTCCACTGTGGCGGCGTTCGTGGCGATTGGCCTGTTCGCGTTAATGCCCGTGTGGGCAATGGGCGTGGTGTGTCTGGCGCTGTTCGGCTGGTTGAGCGCAATTAGCTCGCTGTTGCAGTACACCTTGATTCAGACGCAAACACCGGAAGCAATGCTTGGGCGTATCAACGGATTATGGACGGCACAGAACGTGACGGGCGATGCCATTGGCGCGGCGTTGCTTGGCGGATTAGGGGCCATTCTGACGCCAGTTGCGTCGGCCAGTGCCAGCGGTTGGGCACTGGCGATTGTTGGCGTGATCCTGTTTGGCTTGTTAACCGAGCTGCGACGTTTCCGCCAGCAGCCGGTGATTGTTGAAGGGTAAATCGACCTGTGACCGTTGCGGCCGGCAACCCCTGCGAATGTCGGTAGGCCGGATAAGGCGCAACGCGCCGCATCCGGCAAAACGTTACTTCGCGCTAAACAGCGCAGACAACCGCTCCAGCACCAGCATCGCGCTGTAGTAGTCCAGGCGGAAGGTTTCGGTGCCTAAAGCATAAACATGCTTTTGCTGTACCGCAGGCAGATGGGAAAGCAGCGGGTTGGCATAGATAGCGTCGCTATCTTTCTGGTCACCCGCGAACAGGAACAGGCTTTTGCCGTTAAGGCCCGTTGCCAGATTTTCCCCGCCAAGTTGAATAATATCGTGACGTTTTCCCTGACTCTGGCTGGCATGCAGACCTTCGGGCAGCGTCGCCAGTTTAAAGCCCAGTTGTTCCAGCAGCTTGCCCTGTGCAGACTCCGGCGTCCACAGGTTCGCGCTGTGTGCCGCCGCGGTGTATACCATCGCGCTGACTGGCTGTGGCGGCAGGGTGATGTGCTGTTTCACCTCGGCGAGTTTTTTATCAAAGCTTGCAATGCGCGCGCTGGCAGCTTTTTCCTGGCCGGTGATGTGTCCAAGCTGCGTCAGCAGTTCCTGCCAACTTTTATCGTCATAGTTGATGATAAGCGTCGGGGCGATAGGGGAAAGCTGGTCGTAGAGCGCAAGCGCCGAGTCACCACCGGTGGCGCTGATGAGAATTAAATCCGGCATTTGTGCGGCGACGGCTTCAGCGCTGGGTTCGCCAATATAGAGGCGCGCCAGTTTGCGCTGCTTCGCCACATCGCTCCACTGGCGCAGGAAACCCTGACTGTCGGCCACGCGGTTGTTCGGCGTGGTGGCCCCGCTGGCAATCACTGGCGCATCAATCGCCAGCAGTGAACCGGTAAGGGTGACGCTGGTGGAGACAATCCGTTCCGGCTTGTGTTCAAGCGTGATTGTGCCACGGCTATCGCTAACCTGGCGCGGCCAGTCGGCGGCGGAGGCTGAGGATAGTCCTAAAAGGCTGACAAAGCATAACAGCAACAATTTGTGGGGCAGAGTAGGAAAGTTCACAACGCAGTATCCTGTTTATGATGTGGTGAATGCTTCTCATTTTCAATCATTGTGCCTGCCTGATGCAAGTCTATGAAGAAATACCGTAAAAAGCGCGGGGTATTGCGCACTTGCGCTGCAAAGCCGTCTATTGCGCACAACTTACTACCCCGGGCTGTTGACATACGGAGCATTTACTTTTAGGTTACCGACCGAAAATATAAATGATAATTATTCGTAATATCTTTATCGTTTTTTGGAGGATGATATGGAAACGTCACTGGCTGTGGATACGAACGAGCAGCAAGAAACACTCTGCGCGGATAACTTCTTCTTTATGTCGCCTTACCGGAGCTTTACTGCCACCGGTTGTTTTCGTCGTTTTTCCTGCCCGGCGGCAGGTGGCGATGCCCTGAACAGTCCTTTCCAGCAACAACTTGCCGCCGCATTTGCCGAGGCGAAAGCGGCGGGGATCGAAAAACCTGTGATGGTCGGCGCGATCCCCTTCGATACCAACCAACCCTCTTCACTCTTTATCCCGAAACAGTGGCAATCTTTCTCGCGCACCGGGAAGCAGCACTCTGCACGCTATATCGCATCGGCCTCGCCGGTTGGCGTCACCGAGCGCCGCGAAATTCCGCAGCAGCCGGTGTTTATGGAGATGGTTGCCCGCGCCGCGGCGCTGACCGCCACGCCGCAGGTCGATAAGGTCGTGCTTTCCCGTTTGATTGAAATCGCCACCGACCGCCCGCTGGATAGCGGCGTACTGCTGGAGCGTCTGGTCGCACAAAACCCGGCGAGCTTTAACTTCCATGTCCCGCTGGAAAACGGCGGGGTGTTACTGGGCGCCAGCCCTGAACTGCTGCTGCGCAAAGAGGGGAGCCATTTCAGCTCTCTGCCGCTGGCCGGTTCCGCGCGTCGTCAACCGGATGACGTACTGGACAGGGAAGCGGGCAACAAGCTGCTGGCATCGGAAAAAGATCGCCACGAACACGAACTGGTGACCCAGGCGATGAAAGCCACGCTGGCCCCGCGTAGCCGCGCGTTGTCACTGCCGGAAACCCCGCAGCTGATTACCACGCCAACGCTCTGGCATCTGGCGACGCCGATTGAAGGTGAGGCGAACCCGGCTGAGAACGCACTTTCGCTGGCATGCCTGCTGCACCCGACGCCTGCCCTGAGCGGTTTCCCGCATCTGGCGGCGAAACGCATTATCGCCGAACTGGAGCCTTTTGAACGCGATCTGTTCGGCGGCATTGTGGGCTGGTGTGATGCCGAAGGAAACGGCGAGTGGGTGGTCACTATCCGCTGCGCTGAAGTGAATGCGAACAAAGTACGTCTGTTTGCCGGAGCCGGCATTGTGCCAGCTTCCTCTCCCGAAGCGGAGTGGCGTGAAACGGGCGTGAAGCTTTCCACCATGTTGAACGTTTTTGGTTTGCACTAAGGAGCAACGATGTCTGTGGAATTTACCCGCTGGCCAGCCGAACTGGCGGCACGCTATCGTGAAAAAGGCTACTGGCAGGATCTGCCACTGACCGATATGTTGACCCGCCACGCGAATAGCGATGCCGTTGCGGTTATTGATGGCTCTCGTGAAATCACCTATCGCCAGCTTAATCAGGCAGTCGATAACCTGGCCTCGGCGCTTCAGCGTCAGGGGCTGAAGCAGGGCGAAACGGCGTTGGTGCAGCTCGGTAATATCGTCGAGTTCTATATGACACTGTTTGCGCTGCTGCGAATTGGCGTCGCGCCGGTTAACGCACTCTTCAGCCATCAGCGCACCGAACTTAACGCCTATGCCGATCAAATCGAACCGTCACTGCTGATTGCCGATCGCGACCACGCGTTATTCGCCGATGACAGTTTCCTGAACACCTTTATCGAAAACCATCCGTCAATACGCGTGGTGCTGCTGCGCGGTGGGGAAGGTGAGCACTCACTCGATGCTGCGCTAACCCAGGCGGCGGATAACTTTACCGCCACGCCAACGCCCGCCGATGAAGTGGCGTTCTTCCAGCTTTCCGGCGGCAGCACCGGTACACCGAAGCTGATTCCGCGCACGCACAACGACTACTACTACAGTATTCGCCGCAGTAATGAAATTTGCCATTTCGGCCCGGAAACCCGCTTCTTATGCGCGATTCCGTCGGCGCACAACTATGTGATGAGCTCGCCGGGCGCGCTGGGCGTGTTCCTGGCCGAAGGCACCGTCGTACTGGCCGCCGATCCGAGCGCGACACTCTGTTTCCCGCTGATTGAAAAGCATCAGGTTAACGTGGCGGCACTGGTACCGCCTGCCGTCAGCTTGTGGCTACAGGCCATCACTGAGTGGGGCAGTAATGCGTCGCTGCGTTCGCTGAAGCTGCTGCAGGTGGGCGGGGCGCGACTGTCTTCATCGCTTGCCGCGCGTATTCCGGCAGAGATTGGCTGTCAGCTGCAGCAGGTGTTCGGCATGGCGGAAGGGCTGGTCAACTACACCCGGCTGGATGATTCCCTGGAACGCATCATCAATACCCAGGGCCGCCCGATGTGCCCGGACGATGAAGTGTGGGTTGCCGATGAAAACGGCGAACCGCTGCCGCGTGGCGAAGTAGGGCGGCTGATGACGCGCGGCCCATATACCTTCCGTGGCTACTACAAAAGCCCGCAGCACAACGCCAGCGCCTTTGATGCTAACGGTTTCTATGGTTCCGGCGATCTCATCTCCATTGATGAAGACGGTTACATCACCGTGCAGGGACGCGAAAAAGATCAGATCAACCGCGGCGGTGAGAAGATCGCTGCCGAAGAGATAGAAAACCTGCTTCTCAAGCATGAGTCGGTTGTCCACGCCGCGCTGGTCAGTATGGAAGACGAGCTGATGGGCGAAAAAAGCTGCGCGTATCTGGTGGTGAAAGAACCCCTGCGCGCCGTTCAGGTTCGTCGTTTCCTGCGTGAGCAGGGCGTTGCTGATTTTAAACTGCCGGATCGCGTCGAGTGTGTAGATGAACTGCCGCTGACCCACGTCGGTAAAGTCGATAAAAAACAACTGCGTCAGTGGCTGGCTTCCCGCGCGCTGGGCTGAAGGAGAGAAGAGAATGGCTATTCCAAAATTAAAGGGTTATGCACTGCCGACGGCAATGGAGCTTCCGGATAACAAAGTGAGCTGGGCGTTTGAGCCTGAGCGTGCGGCGCTGCTTATCCATGATATGCAGGAATATTTCCTCAACTTCTGGGGTGATAACAGCGAGATGATGGAAACCGTAGTGGCGAACATCGCCGCGCTACGTGATTTCTGCAAAAAGAATCATATTCCGGTCTACTACACCGCGCAGCCGAAAGAGCAGAGCGATGAAGATCGCGCCCTGCTGAATGATATGTGGGGGCCGGGCCTGACCCGTTCGCCTGAGCAGCAGGAAATTGTCGCCGCGCTGACGCCAGACGAAGCGGATACGGTGCTGGTGAAGTGGCGCTACAGCGCATTCCACCGCTCGCCGCTGGAACTGATGCTAAAAGAGACGGGCCGCAATCAACTGATCATTACCGGCGTGTATGCGCACATTGGCTGCATGACCACCGCGACTGATGCATTTATGCGTGATATTAAGCCGTTCTTTGTGGCTGATGCGCTGGCGGACTTCAGCCGTGAGGAGCATTTAATGTCGCTGAATTATGTCGCCGGGCGCAGTGGCCGCGTGGTGATGACGGATGAACTGCTGCCTTCTGTTCCGGCCAGTAAAGACGCACTGCGTGCGCTGGTGCTGCCGCTGCTGGATGAATCCGACGAGCCGATGGATGATGAGAACCTGATCGACTACGGCCTGGATTCCGTGCGCATGATGGCCCTGGCCGCCCGCTGGCGCAAAGTGTACGGCGATATCGATTTTGTGATGCTGGCGAAGAATCCGACGATTGACGCCTGGTGGGCGCTGCTTTCCCGTGAGGTGAAGTGATGAGCGGCTTCGATTTCAGCTGCAAAACGGTGTGGGTCACCGGCGCGGGCCGAGGCATTGGTTTTGCCACCGCTAAGGCGTTTGTCGATGCGGGCGCAACGGTAGTGGGGTTTGATCTCGCCTTCTCAGACGAGGCGTATCCCTTTACCACGCAGGTGCTGGATGTTTCCGACGCGCGTCAGGTGGCGCAGGTGTGTGAGCGCCTGCTCGCGACCACGCCGCGTCTCGACGTGCTGGTGAACGCTGCCGGTATTCTGCGTATGGGCGCGACGGATGCGTTGAGCATTGACGACTGGCAGCAGACCTTTGCGGTCAACGTCGGTGGAGCATTCAACTTTTTCCAGCAGACCATGGCGACCTTCCGCCACCAGCAGGGCGGGGCGATTGTCACCGTGGCGTCCGACGCCGCGCATACGCCGCGCATCGGCATGAGCGCCTATGGTGCGTCGAAAGCGGCGCTGAAAAGCCTGGCACTGACGGTAGGCCTCGAACTGGCGGGTTCCGGCGTACGTTGTAATCTGGTCTCGCCGGGATCGACGGATACCGATATGCAGCGCGGAATGTGGCAAAGCGACGATGCGGAACAGCAGCGTATTCGCGGTTTTGGCGAACAATTTAAGCTCGGCATTCCACTGGGGAAAATCGCACAGCCGCAGGAAATTGCTAACACGGTGCTATTCCTCGCCTCTGATTGCGCCAGCCATATCACGTTGCAGGACATCGTGGTTGACGGCGGCTCAACGCTGGGGGCGTAAGATGATCTGGAAACGTCACTTATCGCTTGAAGAACTGAATGCCACCAGCCTGAATACGATGGTGGCGCATCTGGGGATTGTTTACACCCATCTTGGGGATGACATTCTCGAAGCGGAAATGCCGGTGGATGCGCGTACCCATCAGCCGTTTGGCCTGTTACATGGTGGAGCCTCGGCGGCGCTGGCTGAAACGCTCGGTTCAATGGCGGGCTTTATGATGACCCGCGATGGGCAGTGTGTGGTGGGAACGGAACTTAACGCCTCGCATCATCGCCCGGTCTCACAGGGCAAAGTGCGCGGTGTCTGCCGCCCGCTGCATTTAGGCCGCCAAAGCCAAAGCTGGGAAATCGTCGTGTTTGATGAACAGGGGCGTCGCTGTTGCACCTGCCGTTTAGGAACGGCGGTGATTGGCTAAAGCGACATCAATATGCCTGATGCGCTTCGCTTATCAGGCCTACGATTTGCAAGAATATGTAGGCCTGGTAAGCGTATGCGCCACGGGGCAAAGCAGCGACCTACCTCACTCATCCTGCCTGTTTTTACACTTCTTTTCGTAACTTAAGTGATCCCGTTAACAATGTGATGTAAATACGTAGTGTTCTTGTTGTACTTATTGGTTTCTGAGTTGTTAAATCAAACCTGTTGATACAGAAATAAAATGTAACACTCTCAGCGACTCACACGGACAACATCTATGAACAATTCAGGGAAATACCTTACATGGGCATTGCTCTCCATTGTCGGAGCGTTTGCCCTGGGCTATATCGCCCTCAATCGTGGTGAACAGATTAACGCCCTCTGGATAGTGGTGGCGTCAGTCTGTATCTATCTGATTGCTTACCGTTTTTATGGACGCTATATCGCCAGAAATGTGCTGGCGGTTGACCCAACGCGTATGACACCCGCCGTGCGTCATAACGATGGGCTGGATTATGTACCGACCGACAAGAAAGTGCTGTTCGGTCACCATTTTGCGGCAATTGCCGGAGCGGGGCCGCTGGTGGGCCCGGTGCTGGCGGCGCAGATGGGGTATCTGCCGGGGATGATCTGGATCCTCGCGGGTGTGGTACTTGCCGGTGCGGTGCAGGACTTTATGGTGCTCTTTGTCTCCACGCGCCGCGACGGTCGTTCGCTGGGTGAACTGGTGAAAGAGGAAATGGGGCCAACCGCCGGGGTTATCGCGCTGATTGCCACCTTTATGATCATGGTGATCATTCTGGCGGTGCTGGCGATGATCGTGGTGAAAGCCCTGACGCACAGCCCATGGGGAACCTACACCGTAGCGTTTACCATCCCGTTGGCGCTGTTTATGGGGATCTACATTCGTTATTTGCGCCCGGGGCGCATTGGCGAAGTCTCTGTCATCGGCCTGTTCTTCCTGATTTTTGCCATTATTTCTGGCGGTTGGGTGGCGGAAAGTGAAACCTGGGCACCGTGGTTTGACTTTACAGGCGTACAGCTGACCTGGATGCTGGTGGGTTATGGCTTTGTGGCGGCGGTGCTGCCAGTGTGGCTGCTGCTGGCGCCGCGCGATTACCTCTCTACCTTCCTTAAAATCGGTACTATTGTTGGGCTGGCCGTCGGTATTCTGATCATGCGTCCGACGCTGACCATGCCTGCGCTGACCAAATTCGTCGATGGTACCGGCCCGGTGTGGACCGGCAACCTGTTCCCGTTCCTGTTTATCACCATCGCCTGTGGCGCGGTGTCGGGCTTCCATGCGCTGATTGCTTCCGGTACCACGCCGAAGATGCTGGCGAATGAAGGCCAGGCTTGCCTGATTGGCTACGGCGGAATGCTGATGGAATCCTTCGTCGCTATTATGGCGCTGGTTTCCGCCTGTATCATCGATCCGGGTGTCTACTTCGCGATGAACAGCCCGATGGCGATGCTGGCACCTGCAGGTACCGTTGATGTGGTGGCTTCTGCGGCACAGGTGGTCAGTAGCTGGGGCTTTACGGTGACGCCGGAAACCCTGAACCATATCGCTAACGAAGTGGGCGAGCAGTCGATTATCTCCCGTGCGGGCGGTGCGCCGACGCTGGCGGTCGGTATGGCGTACATTCTGCACGGCGCGCTGGGCGGCCTGATGGATGTGTCATTCTGGTATCACTTCGCCATTCTGTTTGAGGCGCTGTTTATTCTGACGGCGGTGGATGCGGGTACGCGAGCGGCGCGCTTCATGTTGCAGGATCTGCTGGGCGTCATTAACCCGAACCTTAAGAAAACGGACTCGCTGCCGGCGAACCTGCTGGCGACGGCACTGTGTGTACTGGCCTGGGGCTACTTCCTGCACCAGGGCGTGGTTGACCCGTTAGGCGGTATCAACACCCTGTGGCCGCTGTTTGGTATTGCCAACCAGATGCTGGCAGGTATGGCGCTGATGCTGTGCGCGGTGGTACTGTTTAAGATGAAACGCCAACGCTATGCGTGGGTGGCGCTGGTGCCAACGGCCTGGCTGCTGGTATGTACGTTAACGGCGGGCTGGCAGAAAGCGTTCAGTCCGGACGTACGCGTGGGCTTCCTGGCCATCGCCAATAAATTCCAGGCGATGATCGACAGCGGGGCGATTCCTCCGCAGTATACGGAATCTCAGCTGGCGCAACTGGTATTCAATAACCGTCTGGATGCTGGCCTGACCATCTTCTTTATGGTGGTGGTTGTGGTGCTGGCCCTGTTCTCGATTAAGACTGCGCTGGCGGCACTGAAAGAGGATAAACCGACGGCGAAAGAAACCCCTTATGAGCCGATGCCTGAAAATCTCGAAGAGATTGTAAGCCAGGCGAAAGGGGCACATTGACAGATGCCCTCACCCTAACCCTCTCCCTCAGGGAGAGGGGACCGACCGAGCTCGTTGTGACATTTGCGTCGGTTTTCTCCCTCTCCCTGTGGGAGAGGGCGGGGTGAGGGGAACAAAACGCACCACAATCAATGAGAAATCACCATGTTCGACACGTTATCAAAAGCAGGTAAATATTTAGGCCAGGCCGCGAAGATGATGATTGGCGTGCCGGACTACGACAACTATGTCGAACATATGCGCGTGACCCATCCTGAGCAGACGCCAATGACGTATGAAGAGTTTTTCCGCGATCGCCAGGACGCTCGCTATGGGGGAAAAGGCGGCGCGCGCTGCTGTTAACCCTCTTTTGGCAGATACAGACTGATTTGTTCCTGCTTACAGCCGTAAATCGCCGCCAGTTTTTCGCGTGTGCGTTTTTGCGGGCGAGATTCGGCAGATTCGAGTTGTGAGACGGCAGACTGGCTGATTCCCAGTTTCTCCGCCACGTCCTTTTGTGATAAGCCGCAATGAATGCGCCATGCTGCCTGTAAGCTCACCCCTTCTTTATCCATGATGTCACACACAATGCCGGGGAGGCTGGTGTTGTCATCGTCATCATGTTCGCAGGGAATATCTTCCCATTCATCGTCATCGTCGCTCGCGGACTCTGCCAGTTGCAAACGCAGGCGATAATATTCGTCGTAAGGGATCACAACGTACTGCGGTTTCCCGTTTTCATCCTTAATTAGCTGAATAGCCATAGGGCGCCTTCTCCTCGTGCAGATATGTCGTTGTTGTTCTGCGCTTCACGGCCACAATGTGGCAGGTGTTTTCGTCGTCTATCACCGTAAAAATAATGCGATAGTCGCCCACGCGCAGGCGATAGTGGCCCTTTGGCGTAGAGAGTTTAACGAGATCGGGCATCGGTGCGTTTCTGTCATTCAACGCCATTATCTTCTCGGTGACTTTTTGCCGATATCTCACATCAATGCTTTCTAACTGCCGCCTTGCCACTCTTGACCAGGTAATAACCATCCTGTACCTCCACTGTACGCTTTCGTGTTGAATAAGTAAAATATAAGTTTATTAGAAAATGATTTATTTCTAATAAACGTCACGATAAGCAAGACTGGGGAGAGGAGGAAGAGGCAAAAGGCAAGGCTTCGTGAAGGCTCGCAAAAACCTATGTCAACCGACAGAGGCTTGCACTCGACGTAGATTAACCCGCGAAGTTTTCCACTTTTTCGAAGGCCGCAAACAGTGTATCCGCGGTTAACGTGATAGGCAGGAAATGAATGGATTCCACCGGACGCAACGTGTGGGCGATGACTTTATCCAGCTCGGCGCGGTTATGAATATCTACGTCAAGCTGCGCAAGCGTAGTGGGTAAATGGAAGCGCTTATAGGCATGAACCAACTGCGCCAGCACATCATCCTGACCAAGCAGGGCGCTTTGTACCAGAATACCGTAGGCCACCTTCGTGCCATGGAGAAACTTCTCCGTCTGCGGTAGTACGGTGAGGCCGTTATGCACCGCATGTGCGGCGGCAACGCGGGTGAAGCGTTCGCCCAGGCCGCCAACCATACCGCCACCGGCGATAATGGCATCCACCACGTCGCGAAATGCCTGGGTTAATTTCCCTTGCTGCTGATCATTTAGCGCCTGCTCACTGCTTACCAGCAGCACATCCCGAATCGCCAGCGCGCCGTTAATGCCTAAGCGCACCGTCAGCGGCAGCGTTTCAGGCAGCGGGGCGAGAACCACGGCTTCGTACCACTTCGCTAAGGTATCGCCAATGCCTGCCAGCAGATATTCTGCCGGTGCGTCGAGGATAATGCGCGGCTCAACCAGCACCAGGAAGTTGGCATCGTCGAAAATCTCAAAATGCAGCGCCTGACCGGCATCGTTGTACCACACGGAAAGTGGTGTCCACGCGGCGCAGGTGGCGGCGATTGTCGGAATACCAACGAACGGCAGATTCAGCCTGCGGGCTACGGCTTTCACCGTATCAAGCAACGCGCCGCCCCCCACGCCAATCACGACGCTGCGATCGTCGCCTGCCTGTGAAACCAACGTGTTTACATCCCGTTCGCTACAGTGACCGGTGAAAAGAATCTGCGTTGACCCCGGCGCGGTGGCGCATTCCGGCAGATAAGGCCGCGCGCCTGCTATCGCTTTTTCGCCGTAAATCCAGACCGCACGTGCGAGTTGCTCTGGGCTGAAAAAATCATTCAGACGTTGCAGACAGTCGGGATGCGAGAAGTAGTTGGCGGGGCCGGGAACCACGCGTATATCGGTATGACTCATAGATGTTGTGCCTCAGGCTATTATTGTTGTATGGACGTCTAAACGTCTTGATTGCCAAATACTAACATCGTGTTATAGTGGCTTCAACACCGCATCACAGATGGAACAACAATAATGACGCACAACCCACTGATTCCACAGAGTAAACTCCCTAATCTCGGCACCACGATTTTCACGCAAATGAGTGCGCTGGCCCTTAAACATCAGGCGATAAATTTGTCGCAGGGTTTCCCTGATTTCGACGGCCCACGTTATCTCCAGGAGCGGCTGGCGTATCACGTTGCCGCAGGCGCGAATCAGTATGCGCCGATGACCGGCGTACAGGCGCTGCGTGAAGCTATTGCTGAAAAAACCGGTGCGCTCTACGGTTACACGCCGGACGCGAACAGCGATATCACCGTGACGGCCGGTGCAACGGAAGCGCTTTATGCGGCGATTACTGCACTTGTTCGCCCTGGTGATGAAGTCATCTGTTTTGACCCAAGCTATGACAGTTATGCGCCAGCGGTTGAACTGTCGGGCGGCATCCTCAAGCGCATTGCGCTACAGCCGCCACATTTCCGTGTCGACTGGGCCGCGTTTCGCGCATTACTGAGCGATAAAACGCGTCTGGTTATTCTTAATACGCCGCATAATCCTTCCGCCACCGTCTGGCACGCGGCAGATTTCGCCGCGCTCTGGCAGGCCATTGCGGAACGGGAAATCTACGTGTTGAGCGATGAAGTTTACGAACATATCTGCTTTGACCCGCAGGGCCACGCCAGCGTGCTGGCTCATCCTCAGTTGCGTGAACGGGCTATCGCGGTATCTTCGTTTGGTAAAACCTATCATATGACAGGCTGGAAAGTCGGCTATTGCGTTGCGCCGCCCGCGATAAGCGCCGAATTACGGAAGGTGCACCAGTATTTGACCTTTGCAGTCAATACCCCGGCGCAGCTGGCACTGGCCGATATGCTGCGCGCCCAGCCGGAGCATTATCGCCAGTTGCCCACGTTTTACCGTGAGCGGCGAGATCTGTTTATTGACGCATTAAGAGAGAGCCGACTGGACATTCTGCCCTGTGAAGGCACCTACTTCCTGCTGGCCGATTACAGCGCTATCTCCGACATGGACGATGTGAGCTTCTGCCAGTGGCTAACCACTGAAGTCGGCGTTGCCGCAATTCCGCTATCGGTTTTTTGCGCCGATCCGTTCCCGCATAAGTTGATTCGCCTGTGCTTTGCCAAGCAGGAATCGACGCTGCTTGCAGCAGCAGAACGCTTGTGCCAGCTTTGATTATTTAACGGTCCAGGCCTGTGAGAAATGACGATTTCCGAACATTTCGAGTAGGCCATTAATTTGCTTCAGTCGCAGCACTTCATCACTGTCCATCCCCAGTTCTTTACTGATCTTCTCATCATTCCAGCCTAAACGCGCCAGCTCCAGCACGATATCTGACATGGCATTAATTTGATGTCGCCCACGTGCGCGGTTGTGGCGCACGGTAGCCGCCATACGCGAAGGCAGCGTGGCGCTACGATGATCAATACTGGTAACCGGCAGATAGCCTTTAAACTGTTTTTTTAGCGCTGATTTGCTGCTGGCGAGCGCATAACGGTGGAAACCATCAACGATTTCATACTGATCGCCATCTTTGTCCATAACCACCAGCGGTTGTGTGAAACCATCTGCCTCCAGAGATTTCTGAAGCAGGCGTTTTTCAGGTGGCGCCATATTATTCGGGTTATAGGCATTGGGCGTTACCTGTTCCTCTTTTACCCAAATGACGCAATCAACCGGCTGATCCTTAAACGGGCTGATGCCGTGTAGCGCCTGCCGAAAGTGATTGATGGCTTCTACGCGTGCCTCAAAATCAAGCGATTGCAGCCAGGTAGTCATATCATTAATTAATCGTTGTTGCACAGGATCCCCCATTGTTGACGTTTATGGTTCATCCGCTCACGATAGCGTTGATAGTGGACGGACTTTGTTGGGCTGAAAGAGAGCGCACGACACCAGTAGTCGTTGTTTAACATGACCTTGCAGATACGACGCCAGGAGGGGATATCCTTTGTGCCGACGTCACCTTCCTGGCTGTCCGGAATATCCTCCATGCCCTGTTTTTGATACCAGCGCAGGTAGACCGCGATTTTATTACGGTAATGCTCAGCGGTGGTTTGCGGCATGCTTTGCAAGAGAAACATTGCGTAGCTTCGCCAGCTGTGATGCGCGGGTTTTTCAATTTTGCGATGACCATAAAACTGATTGTCACGCCCGGCGTAGACGCCGCCACTGTGCACGCCGCTTACGCGCTGGCACATCGCGGCCCAGCGCTCAGGTTCCAGCACATGGTAGAGCCACAATCCCTGGCGCTGTTCCGGCCCGAACGGTTCGCAAATACGCATGTTGCGAGGGGGGACACCGGCCTGGTACATCAAATCGTAAAGAGGGTTGTAGCACTGTTGCGAGTGAGCAAACCATGTCCAGATGTCCGCCGTTTTCCAGTCGTACAGTGGATACACATACCAGGCATGGCCGCCAGGCGCGGCGGTAGTCCACGGTTTATCGTCGGCAAAACGCTGCTTGCGTCTTGATGCGATAGTCAGGAATCGATTGTAGGATTCATCGGCGCGGATACCCACCAGAATGGCGGCCGGGCGCTGTTGCGAAAACCACTCTGCAAAGCTCTGGACAAAGCTTTCAAAAGTACAGCCAGGACGGTAAAAAGGGAAAAATGCCGGGTTGGTAATCGCGCCTTTAGGGGGTTGCCTGACCCATTGCGCGCCGGGTTCCCAGCACTGCCATTCGGGTTCAAACTGGGTAAGCGCATTTTGAGTGGTAAGGGGAATTGCCACCCAGTAAAAATCGTCAATAACATCTTTATAGAGATCGCGCATGCGTTTGCAGTGGGCGATAGTGCTCGAAAACTGCGCCTCCCAGTCAATAAACAGAACGCTGATTTTCTTGCCCATTTCCCGTGCCAGTAGCGCGGTGATATGCAGCATTACCGTGGAGTCTTTGCCACCGGAAAACGAAACGCAAACGCGGGGGAAATTTTGTAAGGCCCAGACTGCTCGATGCTGGCTGGCTTCCAGCACGGTACAGGATAGTGGAACCTTTAATAATGACATTGTTGGCAATCCTTGCGAAATATGTGGCTTAATTTATTAGCTATCATATAACGACAAGGATGGCGAATGTAATATTTTTAATTAATGGTTACTGTAAGATACAGATATTGATAAATATGTATCTTACGAGTGAATGCATGACTATTATTAATTCATTCAATAAATTTATCATGCGCTGAGATTCTTTCAATCACTTTTGCAAATGAGGGTGTATTCATCGACGAGCGATTATAGATAATGTATATCATTATCGAGGGTAATGGTTCAGGCGTGATAATCTCTTTCAGCTGGCCATTACCACCTAAATAATCGAAAAATTCACGCGGAATAATGCCAATTAAATCGGTTTTTTGAATAATGTTGACCATACCTATAAGTGAATTAGTGCGTAAACCAGTGCGTCTGCCCAGGTACTGCTCATCCACTTCCGTTTGATATCCCTTAATACCGGGTTCTTCAGTTGTGTAGGTCGCGAAACGTTCCTGAAGAATCTCTTCCCGTGTCGCGCTCCCTTCCAGACGAGGGTGATCTTTGCGGCAAACCAGAACGGTAGAGACTTCTTTAAATGGCTCGCAGACAACCGAACGGTTGATGATAGGCGAGGTGCTTAAAACCAGATCAGCCTTCCTGTAACTCATTAAATCTTCGATGTTATCGGAAGTTGCGACGTAATCGTAATGGGCAATTTCAATGCTGGGATCGTCAAGCAAACGTGTCACGATATTGATGACTGGGCCGGAAATGAAAATCTGCGGCCCATAAATGACAAAGCGCTTCGTGAGCTCCGAATTGCTCATAATATTGATGGTTTTTTCCAGCTGATTCAGGTTATCCGCAAGGTGATGATGCAGGTTAACGCCGACCGTAGTGGGAGTGATCCCTTTACCGGAACGAACAAACAGCGGGTCGTTGAGCTGAATACGCAAGCGCTGTAATGACTGACTGACCGCGGAGGGGGTAATAAACAGCGTCTCCGCGGCTTTACTGATGCTGAGATGTTGATAAATGCATTCAAAAATAACTAATAAGTTAAGATCGAACCGCTTTAGATCATAGAGGTTGGCCATTTTGTTGTCCTTGTTTCGGTGCAGGTAGCAGAGAAGGCACTGATGCTCTCCTGTACCGCGAAGATTATTAACATTCCATGTTTTCGTAAAACTTAAAGCACCTTACATCCTGACTAAATATATATCAGAAAATTGCGTTTTACTATAGATCCTAGAAAACAAGGTGATTGATATTTTATTTTTATACAATCACCCTGGATTTATTACTCTTCGCCCATCATGACCTTCAGTTTTTGAGCATCAGGCAGACCGACGACCTGCTGTAACTGGCCTTCTTTATTCATATAGTAAATGGCAGGAGTAACGTTAGCGCCCAGATCATCCATCAGTTTCTGATTCTCGTTTAATGTGCGCATGGCATCCGCAGATGGCGTGGCGGGCAGGGGGAGTTTCATCTTCCCGCCGGATTGTTCATAGTCATGCCAGGTTTTGGCGGGATCTTTCGCCGCCAGGATTGCCGCAGCAGTGTCCGGGCTTTCTGGCTTGATAACGCCAACCAGTAGCGTGCGAAGCTGAACTTTTCCCGCATCGACCCATGGGCGAGCCTGCTGCCAGAACTGCTTGCAATAAGGGCAGAACGGATCGGCAAATACATACAGTTTGACCGGCGCGTCTTTTTTACCGTCCAGTAACCACGTGCTTTTTTCCATACGCTTCCACATTTCCTGCCCGGCCGGGGTATAAATCTCCTTCTGGAACAGCTGCTCGCTGAGATTTTGCCCCTTCTCATCATACATATAGCCGGAAATGGCGTGTTTGCCGTCTGGTGTCACATAGATAGCCACGCCCATATCCTGATACTTGCCCAGATACCCTTTCATACCTGCGGGTGCATCAAACGGTTTAATAATGGTAATACCCTGTTTTTCGATGGCTTTTACCGGTGCAGGGAGTTCTTCCGCGTGGGCGAGGAGAGGGAGAAGAGTGAGGAGTAAAGAACGTTTTAACATAGAAAATCTCTGTAAAATCAGTCCGTAAGATGAATGAAATGGTGTAGCCTATCACAACCATAGATAAGACCAACCGGCAGCGGATTGCCCTTTGAAGGGTGGGGTGATGTAATCCCTTAGCTGTTACAACCTTTGTTAAGGTAATGTAGAGCGCAACATATTGCCAGCCTGGCTGGTGCTGAATCCACCGACGGGTGTTCAGGTAACGGGGCCGCCTGAAGAGGGGGCCTTTTTACTTTACGCAGATTTAAACGGGCAAGGGGCATTTTGTGCCTTACCCATTTTCAGGTTCACAATGTTGTCTTGAGTCGGTTGTAAGGTAACGCTTATTGATTTGATAATAGAAACGCATTGGCTCTATCAATCAAAATTCGTTAACTTACAACTCAACGAAAACACGGAGGAAGTATAGATGTCCTTGATTAACACTAAAATTAAACCTTTCAAAAACCAGGCATTCAAAAACGGCGAATTCATCGAAGTCACCGAAAAAGATACCGAAGGTCGCTGGAGCGTATTCTTCTTCTATCCGGCTGACTTTACCTTCGTTTGCCCGACTGAACTGGGCGACGTAGCAGACCACTACGAAGAACTGCAGAAACTGGGTGTGGACGTGTACTCTGTCTCTACCGATACCCACTTCACTCACAAAGCATGGCACAGCAGCTCTGAAACCATCGCGAAAATCAAATACGCGATGATCGGTGACCCGACTGGCGCCCTGACCCGTAACTTCGACAACATGCGTGAAGATGAAGGTCTGGCTGACCGTGCGACCTTCGTAGTTGACCCGCAGGGTATCATCCAGGCTATCGAAGTTACCGCTGAAGGCATTGGCCGTGACGCATCTGACCTGCTGCGCAAAATCAAAGCAGCACAGTACGTTGCTTCTCACCCAGGCGAAGTTTGCCCGGCTAAATGGAAAGAAGGCGAAGCGACTCTGGCTCCGTCCCTGGACCTGGTTGGCAAAATCTAAGTCTTTATTGCCCGGCGGCGCGACGCGTGCCCGGGCCTACAAATGTAGGCCGTGTAAACGCTGTGTCATCCGGCAACCAACGGGTGCTATGCACCCGTTTTTCTTCCCCACGCACTATGATGCAAGTTGCATCCAGGCCGCCCGAATGAGGCAGCTTGCATGATGATGTATTTAGCCCAGGAGATTAACAATGCTCGACACCAACATGAAAACCCAGCTCAAAGCCTATCTTGAAAAGCTGACCAAACCTGTTGAGCTGATTGCCACGCTGGATGACAGCGCCAAATCGGCAGAAATCAAGGAACTGCTGGCTGAGATTGCAGAACTGTCAGATAAAGTGACCTTCAAAGAAGATAACACGCTGGCCGTTCGTAAACCGTCGTTCCTGATTACCAACCCAGGTTCCCACCAGGGCCCGCGTTTTGCCGGCTCCCCGCTGGGACATGAGTTCACCTCGCTGGTACTGGCGCTGCTGTGGACCGGTGGTCATCCGTCGAAAGAAGCGCAGTCTCTGCTGGAGCAGATCCGCAATATCGACGGTGATTTTGAATTCGAAACTTATTATTCACTCTCTTGCCACAACTGCCCTGACGTGGTGCAGGCGCTGAACCTGATGAGCGTGCTTAATCCGCGCATTAAACACACGGCGATCGATGGCGGCACCTATCAGAACGAAATCACGGAACGTAACGTGATGGGCGTTCCGGCTGTGTTCGTGAATGGTCAGGAGTTTGGTCAGGGTCGCATGACGCTGACGGAAATCGTGGCGAAGATTGACACCGGTGCAGAAAAACGTGCGGCGGAAGAGCTGAGCACCCGTGATGCTTATGAAGTGCTGATCGTGGGTTCTGGCCCGTCTGGTGCGGCCGCTGCTGTCTATTCAGCACGTAAAGGCATCCGTACCGGCCTGATGGGCGAACGTTTCGGCGGCCAGGTGCTGGATACGGTTGATATCGAAAACTATATCTCTGTGCCGAAAACCGAAGGTCAGAAACTGGCTGGCGCACTGAAAGCCCACGTAAGCGAATATGATGTTGATGTGATTGATAGCCAAAGTGCTTCAAAACTGATTCCGGCGGCGCAGGAAGGTGGCTTACACCAGATTGAAACTGCCTCAGGCGCGGTGCTGAAAGCGCGCAGCATCATCATCGCAACCGGTGCGAAATGGCGCAATATGAACGTGCCGGGTGAAGATCAGTATCGCACCAAAGGCGTAACGTACTGTCCGCACTGCGACGGCCCGCTGTTTAAAGGCAAACGCGTAGCGGTTATCGGTGGCGGTAACTCTGGTGTGGAAGCGGCCATTGACCTGGCTGGCGTGGTTGAACACGTTACCCTGCTGGAATTTGCGCCGGAAATGAAAGCGGATCAGGTTCTGCAGGATAAAGTCCGCAGCCTGAAAAACGTCGATATCATTCTGAATGCGCAAACCACGGAAGTGAAAGGCGACGGCAGTAAAGTGACCGGCCTGGAATACCGTGACCGTGTCAGCGGTGATACGCATCAGATTGAACTGGCGGGGATCTTCGTACAGATTGGTCTGCTGCCGAACACCACCTGGCTGGAAGGCGCGATTGAGCGCAACCGGATGGGTGAAATCATCATCGATGCGAAATGTGAAACCAGCGTCAAAGGCGTCTTTGCCGCGGGTGACTGCACCACCGTTCCGTACAAACAGATTATCATCGCCGCAGGCGAAGGCGCGAAAGCGTCACTCAGCGCCTTTGATTATCTGATTCGTACCAAAACGGCATAAAAAAAGAAGTAAGACGACACCTGCAAATGAAAAAGGCTACCGAAAGGTAGCCTTTTAACACAAATGACAAATGTAAAACGCCTGATGCGCTGCGCTTATCAGGCCTACATGGTTTGGCAATATTTTGTAGGCCGGATAAGGCGTTTACGCCGCATCCGGCAAGAACAAAGCGCATTTTGTTAGCAAGCTGAAGAGGCTACCGAAAGGTAGCCTCTTTTTTTTATCTCACCACCATTACCGGCACATGGGCGTGGCGAATAACGCTGGAGGCGTTCGAACCCAGCAGGTGAGTGGAGATGGACGGGTTGCGGGAGCCGATCACCACGACATCCGCTTTCAGCTCTTCCGCCAGCTCATTTACCACGTCGCGAACGCTGCCGATGCGCACGTGCAGTTTCAGGCGCTCAGGGTCGATGCTGAAGTGGCTTTTCATTGTTTCTAAACGGTTGATCGCTTCCTGATGAAGATGCTCTTCAAAGCGACGAACATCCGCGGCAAAACGGCTCATGGTGTAGCTGGCCGAGCCGGGCAGCACGTGGAGCAGATGAATGATCCCATCCTGCTGCGCCAGAAATTCAGCGTGAGCGATAGCTTTATCACTCAATTCCATCTCGAATACGTCAACGGGCATAATGATTGTCTTGTACATATGCATTCCTCCTTGTCTCTGTATTTGATATCAAAGCATATTACGACGTTTTAGTTTGTCATTGATATCGCAAATTTCTCGTTCGCTGTGTGGATGGGTGTAAAGTTTTTTCAATGTCACCAGATACAGAAAGAGGATGCCGGGGCATCCTCTTAATTCATCGCGCTTAGCGTTGGTAATCACCGGCTGCTTCCGGCTGGTAGAGCAGTTCCAGCACCTCCAGATGCGTGGATGCGCCGCCGGGGAGCTCCCAGTGAATGGTGCTGCCGACGCGCAGGCCAATCAGCGCCGCGCCCACAGGGGCCAGCACGGAAAGCTGCGTGTTGCTGTCTGTCATTTGCGTAGGAAATACCAGCGTTCGCACGCGCTCTTCGCCGCTGGTCAGATCGCGAAATCTCACCTGGCTGTTCATGCTTACGACATCAGGCGGAACCTGTTCCGGCGGGCACATTTGCGCGCGGTCCAGTTCTTCATTCAGCGCGCCAGCCACCGGAGAGTTTGCGTAAGCAGGCAGTTCCAGCAGTCTGTCGATACGCTCCGCATCGAACTCATTAATGATGATGGCAGGTCTGGTCATAGTTACTCCATGTCGTTCCAGATACGTCTTTCCAAAAGAAAACCCTCACCGCCAGCGGCAAGGGTTAATCTCACTCTATCATACGCATTCAATCATCAGGTTTGAAGTGATACAACGCACATTCAATCACTGAAAATTATCGATTTATCGCGATTATTGTCAGTATCCCACTTTATCCAGCACAAACTGTTTACCACAGTTACCTGGGTGCGGCTGAGGCAGGAACGACGCGGGAGAAAGTGGGGCATTGATGTTCCCGGCTTTTAGTGAAATTTGCATCTCTGTGAGATAGCCCGGGTTGCCATTACAGGTCAGCTTAAACGCTTTGACGTTCTCCTTGCCAAAGGCGCTGGCGACGGCGGCATCAAAATCGCTGCGCTTCACTTTTTGCCCATAATTAGCGGCTAAAAATTGCCCCAGCGCACTGGCTTTCACTTCGCTGTTCAGGCGCACCATGGTGCCAAAATATGCATCCGGGTCGAAACCAAAACAGACACCGTGTTTGGCATATTCATAACGCTCAAGGCAGGATTTTCCGCCGCTGCCGGGCATCACGCCGTTCAGCTTGTTCGCCATTTCCAGCGATAAACCGGTTTCAGGGGCAGAGCATTTTCTGCTGCCTTTGGCTTCCGGCATGTTCGGAATCGGGCGCGTCGCGCAACCAAAGCGCATCCAGCGGCCTTCATCCACGCCGCGAGAGGCGATGGATTTTGGCAGCCCCGGCCAGAGACCATGGACGGTGAGGTGGTCGGCTTTATTCGCCGTCTCTTTCTGGATTTTGCACTCCTGCGGCTCTTTGCGATTTCTGTCGTTCATGCTCTGACAAAAACCGGTTTGCCACGAAAGCGCCAGCACATAACGGTCAAAATCGCCATATTGCGAGGGCGTGAGGGGGGCGGCGCTGGCGCTTTGCGCGACGAGCAGCAGGGTGCCGACGCATCCGGCCAGAAGATCCTTCCTGAACATAGTACGTATCCGGGGTGTTAACGATTCAAGGCAATTATTAAAACATAAAAAAGGCGTCGTTAGACGCCTTTTATCAGTTTAGCGAATACTTACAGCGCGCTGCCCGGCACCAAGATTTCGGTCGCGATGATCACCACGACCAGGCCAACCAGCACCGGAACGGAGGTGCGTTTTACCACTTCGAACGGCGAGATTTTCGCCATCCCGGCCACTGCAACCACCACGCCGGAAACCGGGGAGATGGTACGGCCAAGGTTGGAGGCCTGCAGCATCGGAATGGAAAGATAAGCCGGGTTGATACCTGAAGTGTGCGCAAGCTTAGGAATCATTTCGACGAATGCATAAAACGGCGCGTTCCCGGAACCGGTGGTCATCGCCGCCAGCATGGTCAACACCACCAGCACCAGCATCAGAATAATGCTGGCGGAACCGAACGAGGTGGCGATGGAGATCAGGCTATCGATAAAGCCGATCGTGCTCAGCCCCTGCGCAAAGACACCCGCTGCGACTAACAACATCACCACGCTTGCAAAGGCGTCTGCCATTCCGCGATAGGCCACTTCCAGGCCAGAGAACACGTTTTGCGTGTTGAAACTGCGGCAAAATTCCAGCACCGCTGCCAGCAGCATGCAGATAACCAGAATGGTAATAATGTGCAGCTGCGGGCCCCATTTACCGTCGAAAATCAGTACGCCAATAATCGGCGCGAACGGCAGAATGGCGTAGAAGCTCGGTGCGGTGGTGGTGATTTCATTCACATCGAGCATTTCATGAGACACATTCTCTTTTTTATCGAGATAGCGCTGCCAGAAGAAGTGGGCAATCGCCATGGCGATAATCGCGGCGATGGAGATTGGAAGCGTCGTTTTAAAGGCAAAATCAATCAACGGCATCTCTGCCGCTTTTGCCGCCAGCACGACATCGCCGGAGGTAGGGGAAAGAATAATCGCCGCCGGGGAGGCGCAAATCGCGGCAGCCGCACCGCGGCTAATGCCGACGTTAACCATCACCGGGAACAGCGTCGCCATTAACAATACGCCAAGACCTGTTGCGGACGATACGGCCAGCGACATCAGGCAGGCGACGAAATAGGCGGCAATCATCAGTAAATAGGGTGAGTTAATATAACGCAGCGGTTTTGAGGCCAGCTTCACGACCATGTCGTTGGCACCAATATGCGTCATGTAGGCGGCAAAACCACACAGCATCATGATCATCATGCCGAGGTCGCCGCCGCGGCTCATCAGCAGGATTTTAATATATTCAACGATGTCGGTCGCGGAATAACCGGTGCTTGCTTCGCTGGCCGGTAACACTTTATGGCCCATCAGTGCGCTGGCGATCAGCAATACAATCCCGCCGACGAACAAGACGCCCGTGGCGGAGAAGCCTTTAATGATATAGCGGGCAACGCCTACAATGACCACGACCCCTATCAGGAGCTCAAATGCCGTTAACATATTTATACCTGTCACCATTGTCGAAAATATGCGCTACAAATGACGCATAAAAAAGAATAATAACGGGAATGTGCCGAAATAAGCGGCAATACTTGCTGATGGAAATCAATAAAATGATTATTTGTAGTAATACAACAGGCAATTGATCGAGTAAATCACAAAGCTGCAAACCGTTTAATTATAGTGGGGCAGGAGGACTGTGAAAGCGATAAGTGAATTAATTGTTATAATTATTTCCAGTTTGTTGAATCGTAAAGCAATTAAAAAAGACTTTATTTCGCGAATATTGCCTGCGTATACTCCGGTTACTTTCATTAACTGAATCGTGATTATGTACGCATCCTGGAACTGGCGCTTACGCTTCATCAGAAAACATTTTCTGATGCTTCTGCTCGCGTTCGGTTTTTGGTTTATCCAGTGCCAGGTGGCGATTGCTTCTCATGACTGTCAGTTAAGCCCGGCGGGGGAGACGGCGATGATCCAGCATATGGATCACCAGATGTCATCCCATGCGACCGAAACCAATATGTCGCTGTGTGGGCAGCACTGTGTGCCCGACTCCTCGCAGAAAACGCTCGATAACGCCTCTTTAGTCGCGATTCCGGTGGCTTCCAGCCTTGCGCTGGTTATGCCGACCTGTGAAGCCGTCCAGGAAGATGCGTGGTCACTGGCACCTCCCGCCGTAGGGCCGCCGGCAACGATTCGTTTTTGCCGGTTCCGCGAATAGAAACCTGATAATCCGTTTAACTATCAATTCATTAACGATTATCAGGAGTTTACTATGTCTGCAATTTTCTCCCGTGCGCTGGCTGGCGTACTGTTTGCTGTATCCGCTTTTTCCGTTTCCGCGCACGATATGAGCGCGCACACCACCATGACAATGCCCTCCGCCGCCAGCTGGCAGGGGGAAGGCATTATCAAAAAAGTGACCCCCACTACCATTACTATTGCCCATCATCCTATCCCCGCGCTGAACTGGCCTGCGATGACGATGCAATTTGCGCAACCGACAAGCCATCCTGTGACCGCGCAACGCGTGGGCGAGGAGGTGGATTTCACCTTCACCGAAGGTGAGGGCGGTTACCAGATTGTCTCCCTGAATCCGCACCGCTAAGCCGGAGGTGATATGAAACAACACACGTTGAGCCTCTGGCTCGGCGGGGTGTTGCTTGGGCTTTTTGGCTCCGCCGTGCAGGCGGAGTCATGGACGCTCACGCAAACCCTGTCGCAAGCCCAGCGCTATTCCGCTGAACTTTCCGCGAACCGCAATGAAGCGAGGGCGCTGGAGAATATGGCCGACTCCGCAGGAGAATTGCCGGATCCGAAACTGAAATTTGGCATTGAAAACGTTCCGGTACAGGGCAGTAATAACCAACGTCTGACACGCGAAGGGATGACCATGCAGCGCGTGGGCATTATGCAGCGCTACGTCAGCGCTGAAAAACGCGAACGCAAGGCGCAGACGTTGCAGGCGCAGGCGCAAAGCGTTAGCGCGAAATCAGAAGCGATTCGCGCCGCGCTGCAACGCGATACCGCGCAGGCGTGGCTCGACCTCGCGCTCTCGGAAAAAGCGCTGCAATCGGCCAAAAAGCTGGTGGCGGAAACCGAGCGACAACAGGGTACGCAGCGCGCCAGCGTCGGCAGCGGAACCGCCGCGCCGGACAGCGTACTGGCGCTTAAAGTCACGCTGAACGCAATGCGCAATAACGTTACGCTGGCGGAGCGTGATGTACAGGTGGCGCGGGCAAAACTGATGAAGTTTACCGGTCAGCCGATCGAATCAGTTTCCGGCACGTTGCCGCCGTATCAGCGTTTGCCTGCGGATGAAGCCACGTTGCTGGCCGGCGTGGATCAACACCCGGAAGTGATTGCCGCCGCGCGGGAAGCCAACGAAGCTAAAGCGCGTTCGGCGCAATCCGCGGTGGCGGCCATCCCCGATGTCGATGTCGAGGTGTATTACGGTCATCGCTCGGAAGGATATGACGATATGGCGGGGGTGATGTTTACCGTGGATTTGCCGCTGTTTAAGGATAAACGCCAGGATAAAGATTACGCGGCAGATGTCTCTCGCACGATGCAGGCGAACGATCAGCTTTCGCTGACGGAACGCGATCATGCCGCCCAGGTCAGCTCGCTGATTGCCGACTATCAGGCCGCGCAAAATATCTGGTTGCGCCTGCGCGATGAAACACTACCACTTCAGCAGCAGCGCCTTTCCTTACTGACTGCCCAGTATCGCGCCGGGCAGTCTGACCTTCCTTCTTTACTTGCCGCGCGTCGCGATGTGCTGGACAGCACCCTCGCCACCAGTCAGGCCGAGCGCGAGGTCGCCCGGACCTGGGCGGCCATTCACTATTTGATTCCACAGGAGCTGGCGTTATGAACAAGAACTTACTGACCCTGGCGATTGTGGCCGCGGTGGCGGCGGGCGCGGGCTATTACGCCGGACATCGTAACCCAGTGGCAGATGCCCCTGCTACTGAATCTCCCGCGCGCAAAGTGCTCTACTGGTATGACCCGATGGTCCCCGGCCAGCGCTTTGATAAGCCGGGGAAATCACCGTTTATGGATATGCAACTGGTGCCGCGTTATGCCGATGAAACGCCGGATAACGGCGGCGTTAGCATTAGCCCGCAACAGCAGCAAAGTCTCGGCATGCGAATCGGCAGTGTGGAAAAACGCGCGCTGGTTCAGCCTTTTTCCGCGTTTGCGACGGTCACCACCGATGAGCGTAGCCTGCAAATTATTCCGTCTCCGGCCAACGGCGTCGTCGAGAAATTGTTCGTTCGCGCCCCGCAGCAATGGGTGAAAGCCGGTGAGCCGCTGGCGCAGTTGTGGATCCCCGAATGGACGGCGGCACAGCAGGAGTATCTGGCCGTACGTCAACTGGGCGATGCCGCATTGAGCCGTGCCGCTCGCGAGCGCCTGACGCTGACGTTTATGCCCGAATCCGTCATTCGCCAGGTAGAACGCAGCGGCAAACCGCAGTCGCGGATGGTGTTACGTGCTGAGCAAGAGGGGTACGTGTCGAAGCTTGATACGCGTGAAGGCGCGCAGGTGACCGCCACCGCGCCGTTGTTTGAACTGGCAAGCCAGGACCCGGTATGGGTGGTGATTGATTATCCACAAACCCAGGCGCAACGTCTGATACCGGGAAGCGATGTTGTGGCGAGCGCTGACGGCTGGCCTGGCGAGCCGTTCCACGGCAAGGTAAGTGAACTGCTGCCGCAGATGGAAGCCAGCACGCGCACGCTGAAGGCGCGCATTGTGCTGGATAACCCGCAGCACAAACTGAAGCCCGGCATGTTTTTAACCGTGCGTTTGCAGGATGAATCCGCGCAGCCGCCGGTGCTGGCTATTCCGGAGGAAGCGCTGATTGCCACCGGCAGTGAAAATCGGGTGATTGTCGCTACCGGCGACGGGCATTTTGCACCCGCGCGCGTCACCACCGGGGTAACCGCCAACGGCTGGACGGAAGTCAAAGAGGGGCTGAAAGAGGGCGATAAGGTGGTGACCTCCGGTCAGTTCCTGATTGACTCCGAAGCCAGCCTGCGTAGCGCCTTGCCGCAGGAAACGAAAAAGGCGCAAGAGTATGTCGGCAACGGCGTCGTCAAGGCTATCGAAGGGAACACGGTAACGCTGTCGCACCAGCCCATTCCTGAACTGCACTGGGGCGCGATGACTATGGATTTCACCCTCGACGCCAGTGCGGCAAAACCAAAAACCGGCGATAACATCATGTTCCACTTTACGCTGGATGATGCGCAGGGGCCGCTGATTTCACAATGGATGCCAATGACGGGAGGCGAGAAATGATTGCCGCCGTGATTCGTGCCGCGTTGCGTAATCGCCTGCTGGTGATTTTCGCGGCGCTGGGGATGGCGCTGTGGGGCGCCTGGGCGGTGCAACGCGCGCCGCTGGATGCGCTGCCGGACCTCTCTGATGTGCAGGTGATTATCCGTGCCAGTTATCCGGGAAAAGCGCCGCAGATTATTGAAGATCAAGTCACTTATCCTCTTACCACCACCATGCTTTCGGTGCCTGGCGCGAAGACGGTGCGTGGCTTTTCGATGTTTGGCGACGCCTATGTGTACGTGTTGTTTGAAGATGGTACCGACCTCTACTGGGCGCGTTCGCGCGTGCTGGAGTATCTGAGTCAGATTCAGGCGCAAATGCCGGAGGGCGTCACGGTCGCATTAGGGCCGGATGCCACGGGCGTGGGCTGGATTTACGAGTATGCGCTGGTTGACCGTACCGGCAAACACAGCCTTGCGGATCTGCGTGCGCTCCAGGACTGGACGCTGAAGTACGAACTGAAAACCGTGCCTAATGTTTCGGAAGTCGCCAGCGTCGGTGGGATGGTGCGCCAGTATCAGGTGATAGCCGATCCGACGCGGATGCGGGCGCTAAACGTGACGCATCAGCAAATTGTCGATGCGCTGAAATCTGCCAACCAGGAGGGCGGCGGCGCACTGATGGAGATGGGTGAAGCGGAATACATGGTGCGCACCACCGGTTATCTGCATTCGCTTGATGAGTTCCGCAAGGTGGTGGTGACCAGCCGTGATGGCGTGCCGGTGCTGCTGGCCGATGTCGCCGATGTGCGGATGGGGCCGGAAATTCGGCGCGGCGTCGCGGAGCTTAACGGCGAGGGGGAAGTGGCCGGCGGCATTATCATCATGCGTTATGGCAAGAATGCCCGTCAGACCATTATGGACGTGAAAGCGAAACTTCAGTCGCTGCAAAAAACCTTGCCGGAAGGGGTGGAGATCGTCCCGGTTTACGACCGTTCGCAGCTTATCGACCACGCGATCGAAACGTTAACCCATAAGCTGATTGAAGAGTTTATCGTTGTCGCTCTGGTGTGTACGTTGTTTCTGTTTCATTTCCGCTCGGCGCTGGTGGCGATTGTCTCGCTACCGCTGGGCATACTTGGCGCGTTCATCGTCATGCACTATCAGGGGATCAACGCCAACATTATGTCGCTGGGCGGGATCGCGATTGCCATCGGTGCCATGGTGGACGCGGCGATCGTGATGATCGAAAACATGCATAAAGTGCTGGAGCAGTGGCGGCACGATCATCCCGATAAAACGCCGTCCGGCCCCGATTACTGGCACATTGCCGGGCAAGCGGCTACCGAAGTGGGGCCCGCGCTGTTTTGCAGCCTGTTGATCATCACGCTGTCGTTTATTCCCGTCTTCTCACTGGAAGCGCAGGAAGGGAAGATGTTCGCGCCGCTGGCGTTCACCAAAACCTGGGCGATGGCAATGGCGGCGGGGCTCGGCATCACCTTAGTACCGGTGTTGATGGGCTATTTTATTCGCGGGAAAATTCCCGATGAGCAATCTAACCCGATCAACCGCTGGCTGATTCGCGCCTATGAACCGCTGCTTGATAAGGTGCTGGCCTGGCCAAAGGCCACGCTGGCGCTGGCGTTGCTGCTGCTGGGTGTTACGCTCTGGCCGCTAAGCCAACTGGGCAGCGAATTTATGCCGCCGCTCGACGAGGGAGATTTGCTCTATATGCCGTCTACGCTGCCGGGCATTTCTGCACGTGAAGCGAGCCGCCTGCTGCAGCAAACCGATCGGCTGATTAAAAGTGTGCCGGAAGTGGCCAGTGTATTCGGTAAGGCCGGACGCGCGGAAACGGCGACCGACCCTGCGCCGCTGACCATGCTGGAAACCACCATTCAGTTCAAGCCTCGCGACCAGTGGCGACCGGGCATGACGCCGGACAAACTGATTGAGGAGCTGGATAAAACGGTGAAAGTACCGGGGATTGCCAACGTCTGGGTACCGCCGATTCGCAACCGTCTTGATATGCTGGCAACCGGCATCAAGAGCCCGGTGGGGATCAAAGTAAACGGCAACAATCTCGCGGATATCGAACGTGTCGCCCGCGAAATCGAACAGGTGGTAAAAGGCGTGCCGGGTGTAACTTCCGCGCTGGCGGAGCGGCTTTCCGGCGGGCGGTATGTCGATATCGCGATCAACCGCCAGCAGGCGGCGCGCTATGGCGTGTCGGTGAAAGAGCTGCAATCGCTGGTGTCGACGCTGGTGGGCGGCGAAAACGTCGGTCAAACTATCGAAGGGCGTGAACGCTACCCGATTAACATCCGTTATCCACGCGAATGGCGCGATAATATCGACAAACTGCGGGCAATGCCGGTAGTGACAGCAAATGGGAACCAGGTGGCGCTCAGCGAACTGGCGGATATCCGTATCACCGAAGGCGTACCGATGCTGAAAAGCGAAAATGCGCGACTGTCGAACTGGATCTATGTCGATTTACGCGGGCGTGACCTGAAATCGGCGGTGGATGAGATGCAGCAGCGTGTTGCGCAACAGGTGACCTTGCCGCAGGGGGTAACGCTCTCCTGGTCCGGGCAATTTGAATATCTTGAACGCGCCACGGCGAAACTGAAAATAGTGCTTCCGGTAACCTTAGTGATTATTTTTACACTACTTTGGCTCACCTTCAGACGTATTTCAGATGTATTACTGATAATGGGAACACTTCCCTTTTCGCTGATTGGCGGCGTCTGGCTGTTATGGCTGTTGGGGTATAATCTCTCGGTGGCCGGTGCGGTAGGATTTATTGCCCTTGCTGGCGTGTCGGCGGAATTTGGCGTGATTATGGTGCTTTATTTAAATCATGCGCTTGAGAAACATCGAAAGCTCGATCCTGATGGCGGTACACCGCGATTAATGCGCGCGATTCATGAGGGCGCGGTGCTACGTGTGCGCCCTAAAGTGATGACGGTCGCGACCATCATGGCTGGCCTGCTGCCTATCATGTGGGGTAGCGGTACGGGTTCGGAAGTGATGAGCCGCATTGCCGCACCAATGATCGGCGGGATGATTTCCGCGCCGTTACTCTCGATGCTGGTTATTCCCGCGCTCTATCGCATCATTCACCGTAAACAATGAATATCAGCACCCTGCGGGGTGCTTAATTACTTTACTTTCTTTACTCAGAATTACCCTAAAATAAAGAATTACCCGATATTGTTAAGCCTTGATTAAGGTTAGCATTGGTACGCTATTTCCATTATGTAATAAGATTTGGTAATGCTAACGTGTTAATGCTCAAACGAATTTATTTAGTGGCTGCGCTAATTGCGGCTCAACTCTGCATTCTGCCTGCGGCGAATGCCTCATTTACCGAAACGGTGCGCAACGGCTTCTCCACGCTCAACGATAATATTGCGCAAACCTGGGATGAACCTCAACATTACGATCTCTATGTTCCGGCCATCACCTGGCATGCGCGCTTTGCCTACGATAAAGAGAAGACCGACCGTTACAACGAGCGTCCATGGGGCGCGGGTTTCGGTGTCTCTCGCTGGGATGAAAAAGGAAACTGGCACGGCATCTATCTGATGGCGTTTAAAGACTCCTGGAACAAATGGGAGCCCATTGGCGGCTACGGCTGGGAGAAAACCTGGCGACCGCTGACCGACGATAATTTCCGTCTGGGGCTCGGTTACACAGTTGGGGTAACGGCGCGTGATAACTACAACTATGTGCCGATTCCGGTGCTGCTGCCGATGGCGTCAATCGGCTATGGCCCGGCCACGTTCCAGATGACCTACATTCCGGGCACCTACAACAACGGTAACGTGTACTTTGCCTGGATGCGCTTCCAGTTTTAACCCCTGGTTTTGCGCACGGAAGCAGTGGGGTTGACTGGGTTGCTAACAAACTCGAATTAAAGTCAACCCCCGTATAAAAGTTAGAGACATTTATCACTTTTTAGCTAACCTGCACTAGACAAAACGCAGCATTATTGTTGTACTGATACCTGACACAGCATTTGTGTCGTTTTTTCATATAAAGGTAATTTTGATGTCTAAGATTAAAGGTAACGTTAAGTGGTTTAATGAGTCCAAAGGATTCGGTTTCATTACTCCGGAAGATGGCAGCAAAGACGTGTTCGTACACTTCTCTGCAATCCAGACCAATGGTTTCAAAACTCTGGCTGAAGGTCAGCGTGTAGAGTTCGAAATCACTAACGGTGCCAAAGGCCCTTCTGCTGCTAACGTAATCGCTCTGTAATCAGCGCATTAGCAGTCAGAATTCAAAACCCGCTTAATCGCGGGTTTTTTTTCGCCTATTTAGCGGCTGGCGTTAAACAGCCAGAAGGCCAGGGCGGTCATCGCAAAGGAGCCCAGCAGATTTACCGCGATATTCAGCAGCGCCCATCCCGGCTTCCCCGCCTGTAACAGAAAGACCACTTCCGCTGAAAAGGTTGAGAAGGTGGTTAAACCGCCGCAGAACCCTGTGGTGATAAGCAGTTTCCACATCGGATCGATATGCGTCATTCGGTTAAACCACGCCAGCCCCGCCCCAATGATAAACGCGCCCAGCAGGTTTGCTGTTAACGTGCCAATCGGCAGTGCATGATGCATTGGGTTGAGCCGGGTGCTGAGCATCCAGCGCGCGACGCTACCGGTACCGCCGCCGATAAAAACGGCCAGGAGAACGTTGAACACCTGATTATTCCTGTTTTCAAACTATCGAATGGGGTGAGTTTAGCGTCGAAGCTGCTAATCTTGCCAGAAACAATGTAATAAAGAGGGCGTTATATGTGGGTCGCAGCGGGTCAATTTAGCGTTTCTGCCGACTGGCAGGCCAATGCACAGGAGTGCGTCGCGTTGATGCGCACGGCAGCTGAACGTGGTGTGTCATTGCTGGTTCTGCCTGAAGCATTGCTGGCGCGTGATACCGCCGACCCGGATCTCAGCGTGAAATCCGCTCAGACGCTTGATGGCGGCTTTATGGAGCTACTGAAGACTCAGAGTCGTCAGGATACCCTGACGACCATTCTGACGCTGCACGTGCCTTCTACGGCGGGCAGGGCGATGAATACGCTGGTGGCGCTGCGTGGCGGAGAAGTGATTGCGCACTACCAGAAGCTGCACCTCTATGACGCGTTCAACGTGCAGGAGTCGAGGCTTGTGGATGCCGGTGATGTACTACCACCGCTGCTTGAAGTGGGCGAAATGCGCGTGGGGTTAATGACCTGCTACGATCTGCGTTTTCCGGAACTGGCATTGAGCCTGGCACTTCAGGGGGCAAATCTGCTGGTGTTACCGGCGGCATGGGTGCGAGGGCCGCTGAAGGAGCACCACTGGTCAACGCTTCTGGCCGCACGCGCGCTGGATACGACCTGCTATATCGTCGCTTCGGGCGAATGCGGCAGTCGGAATATTGGCCAGAGCCGTATTATCGACCCTTTAGGCGTCACGCTTGCCGGTGCCGGGGCGACGCCGCAACTTATAATGGCAGAAGTCTTTGAACAGCAGGTGAAAGAGGTTCGCGCACAATTACCGGTATTAACTAACCGCCGCTTTGCGCTACCGCAATTACTGTGACGTTTTTTTAAACAACACTTGATTCACCTTGTTACAGATTGCTATTGTGTGCGCGCGGTAAGATGACCGTTAATACGCTATGGTCATTTAACGCATTTTGCAGCCTGTTTTAGAGAAGAAGGTATCTATGGGTGAGATTAGTATTACCAAACTGCTGGTTGTCGCAGCGCTGATTATTCTGGTGTTTGGTACCAAAAAATTACGTACGCTGGGCGGTGACCTGGGCTCAGCAATCAAGGGCTTCAAGAAAGCCATGAACGAGGATGACGTCAGCGCGAAGAAAAGCGTTGATGCGGATGACATCCCGGCGGAAAAACTCTCTCACAAAGAGTAAGCAGCAGACATTGTATAAGGCGTGCGGACAAATTCTGCGTTAAGCAGATGCATGCTTTATAACGGGCGATAGCTGCCTGTAAAAAAGGGCCAACGCGGAGACGCATTGGCCTTTTTTGATGTCTGAAATATGACGAAAGGTATTAAGTTGCAATCAGATGTTTCTAATGCCGATATAAAAAAGCCGCTGCTTAAAGGCAACGGCTTCGTTAAACGCAGCGCCTGTGTTTATTTCACTTCCATCCCTTTCGCCTGCAGATCGGCGTGATAGGAGGAACGAACGAACGGGCCACACGCGGCGTGGGTGAAGCCCATCGCCAGCGCTTCCGCTTTCATCTCTTCAAACTCATCCGGGCTGACATAACGCTGTACCGGCAGGTGATGGCGGCTCGGTTGCAGATACTGTCCCAGGGTCAGCATGGTGACACCATGGCTGCGCAGGTCGCGCATCACTTCGATGATTTCCGCGTTGGTTTCACCCAGGCCGACCATCAGGCCAGATTTGGTTGGGATTTCCGGGTGCGCTTCTTTAAAGCGTTCCAGCAGCTTCAGCGACCAGTTGTAGTCCGCGCCCGGACGCACCTGGCGATAAATACGCGGCACGTTTTCCAGGTTGTGGTTAAAGACATCCGGCGGGGTTGCCGTCAGGATCTCTAACGCGCGATCCATGCGACCACGGAAGTCAGGAACCAGTGTCTCAATTTTGATCGCAGGACTTTTCTCGCGGATGGCGCTGATGCAATCGGCAAAGTGCTGGGCACCGCCGTCGCGCAGGTCATCACGGTCAACTGAGGTAATCACAACATAACGCAGCGCCATGTCGGCGATGGTTTGCGCCAGTTTACCCGGTTCGTTGGCATCCGGAGCAATCGGGCGACCGTGGGCAACGTCACAGAACGGGCAACGACGCGTACAGATCGCACCCAGAATCATGAATGTCGCAGTGCCGTGGTTAAAACATTCCGCCAGGTTCGGGCAAGAGGCTTCTTCACAAACAGAGTGCAGGCCATTCTTGCGCATCGCCGCTTTGATGCCCTGAATACGGGAGGAGTCCGCCGGAAGTTTGATTTTCATCCACTCGGGTTTGCGTAGCAGCGCTTCGCGCTCGGTGGCCACGTTTTTGACCGGGATAAGTGCCATTTTATCGGCGTCGCGGTACTTAACACCGCGTTCCATCACAATGGGTTTACTCATAGCATGCGTGTTCCAGTTGCGAGTCTTTAAGGAAAGCGTTTCAATTCAATGAAATGTTGCATTTATCAACTATTTTTGAATTCATTGTAAGCAGTATACCATTGAAACGGGTGTCAAAGCAGCCTGCCAGTGCGGCAAATTGTAAAATAGTTGTTGTTTTATGCTTTTTAGTTATCGGACGGACTGGCTCTTTTCGTGTTCAGAATGCCTGACGAATGACATCAATGACACCCTGCAAAACCGGATCCCGCAGGCTGAGTTTGTTGTAATGCAATGAAAATTCAACTTCTTCTTGCTGAATAGGGGCAAAATCAATGCTCGTCAGCGGCCAGCACTGGCGATAAAGAGAGAAGAACCGGCGCGGCATGATCCCCAACAGGTCGCTGCCGCCAATCAGTGATGCAATGGTGAATAAATTGTAACTGCTGAAACTCACCTGTCGGTCTGGCAGCATTTCATGGATGCGTTTATGCAGGCTGCTGTGGCTGCTGCCATCGGGCGTCAGCAGCGTATATTCATATGCCTTCAACAATGACAGCGTGATCGGTTGCTGTAAGATGGGGTGCCCATGGCGACAGACCACTACCAGCGGGTCGCGGAAAAGAGTGTGGCTGTATAGCGCTGGCATTGTCTGAGCATGACTATCGATGATCAAATCCGTCTGGAACTGACTAAGCTGGTTTTCTGTGTCGTTGACGGCAATATTACGTACCAGAATCTGCGGGAAGCGTTCTTTTATGGCCTGGTAAATTGCAGGCATGACAAGCGCCCCAACAGAGGGCGTCGTCCCAATGGTGAGGATACGTTGTTTATCGTAACTGCCAGTAAGATCCAGCGCGCCAAGTATCGACTCCAGCCCCTGGCTAATATATTCATGCAGGTGAGTGGCATAGGCCGTTGGCGTCACGCCCTGGCCTTTACGGACAAACAGCGGGTCAGGAAACAGTCCACGCAGTTTTTGAATCGACTGGCTGATGGCAGACGGTGTGATATTCAACACCTTTGCGGCATTAACAATACCCTTATGCACATAGACCGCTTCAAAAATTGTCAGCAAATTAAGATCAATATTACGTAAGGTGCGGAAAAGCTGGGTTGAATCATTTTTGATACGTGTCGGTGATTTGTCTTTTAATGGTCGCTGATATTCCACTCTGTTTGCCCTGTATATATTCACCGTGTGAATATCTTATTGCCTGTGTCATTATTATTATCGGTGATGAAAAATGCTGATTTTATTTTAATCGCATTTATTCAATGGGTTGTGATACTGCGAAAGTCGGATGTGTTAATTTCTGAACGGTGCAATGAGTGAAAAATATAGAAGTTTTATATTCTTGTAAAGAGAGAGAACGGGAAATGTTCTCAGCCCAATGATATTATCGGGCCGAGACGAAAAGAGATTAAGCGTGAATATATTCGTGTGGCGGATTGTTTAGCAGGGCTAAAAAATGTGAGACTAAAAGTGGCGAAATATTGTCAGGTGTGGCATCTGTTTTCCACTGCTGAACCTGCGTCATCTCCATACCGGCGTAACCGCAAGGATTGATGCGCAGGAACGGGGATAAATCCATCGCAATATTCAGTGCCAGGCCGTGGAACGAACACCCTTTACGAATTCGTAGCCCCAGGGAGCAGATTTTTTTCTCTCCCACGTAAACGCCAGGCGCATCGGCACGGGGATGCGCGTCAATACCGCATTCCGCCAGCGTATTCACGACCGTTTGTTCCAGCAGCGTCACCAGCTCACGCACGCCAAGCTTACGACGCTTCAGGTTCAGCAGCACATACATGACCTGCTGGCCCGGCCCGTGATAGGTCACCTGGCCGCCACGGTCGCTTTGAATGACGGGGATATCCCCCGGCACCAGTACGTGCTCCGCTTTACCGGCCTGGCCCTGAGTAAAAACAGGGTGATGCTCTACCAGCCAGATTTCATCGAGCGTTGTGTCGTCGCGTTGATCGGTAAACTCATGCATGGCCTGGGAGACGGGTTCATACGGCTGTAAACCAAGCTGGCGAATGAGAAGGGTATTGGTGTCCAAAACAGCATCTCCGTAGAGAAGGGAATTCATGGACGGGGAGTATATCACAAACAATTAACGTTACCCGGCAGGCCGGGTAACGTGGCAGGGATTACAGCACCATACGAACAATTTCGATATTGCCTAACTCTTCGTACAGCGTCTCCACTTGCTCAATATGCGTCGCGTTGATGGTAATGGACACCGAGTGGTAGTTGCCTTTGCTGCTCGGTTTTATCTGCGGAGAGTAATCACCAGGCGCATGGCGCTGTACCACTTCCACCACCTGGTCAACCAACTCAGGTTTCGCCAGACCCATCACTTTGTAGGTAAAGGGAGTCGGGAATTCAAGCAGTTCGTTCAGTTTGGTTTTCATGTCAGCTCCAGTGGTAAAAAGAACAACTCCCGCCGGACAGGCGGGAGTTGTTTAACGTTACATAGTATATGGGGATCGAAATCACACTTTCAAGTGGGTGATTTTTAACCAAACCAGTGATGGAACATTAATTTAATGTAATCAATGATTTTGCCGAAGAAGTTACCTTCCGGAATTTCCTGCAGCACCACCAGCGGACGCTGTTCAATCGTTTTGCCGTCCAGCTGGAAGTTAATTGTACCGACCACCTGGTTTTTCTGCAGCGGCGCGTGCAGTTCGGTAGAGGTCAGCACATAGCTGGCTTTCAGGTCTTTCATGCGACCGCGCGGGATAGTCAGGTAAACGTCTTTGTCCACGCCGAGGGAAGCACGATCGCTATCGCCGAACCAGGCGGGCTCAGAGGCGAACTCTTTACCGGCTTTCAGCGGGCTGACGGTTTCGAAGAAGCGGAAACCCCAGGTCAGCAGTTTTTTGCTTTCACTTTCGCGCCCTTTAAAGGTGCGCCCCCCCATTACGGCAGAGATCAGACGCATTTGCCCTTCGGTCGCGGATGCCACCAGGTTGTAGCCTGCTTTATCGGTGTGCCCGGTTTTAATACCATCAACGTTCAGGCTGTTGTCCCACAGCAGGCCGTTACGGTTGGTTTGACGAATACCATTAAAGGTGAACTCTTTCTCTTTATAAATCGTGTATTCGTTTGGCACATCGCGAATCAGCGCCTGACCGATTTTCGCCATATCGCGTGCGGAGCTGTACTGACCGTCAGCATCCAGGCCGTGAACGGTCTGGAAATGGGTATTTTGCAGGCCCAGCGCGCTGACGTAGCTGTTCATCAGGCCCACGAAGGAATCCTGACTGCCCGCCACGAAGTCGGCCATTGCCACGCAGGCATCGTTACCGGATTGCAGGTTGATTCCGCGGATCAACTGAGAAACAGGAACCTGCATGCCAGGTTTCAGGAACATCAGCGAAGAGCCTTTGAACACCGGATTGCCGGTCGCCCATGCGTCGTTGCCGATGGTGACCAGATCGGATTCTTTAAATTTACCCGCTTTCATCGCCTGGCCAATAACGTAGCTGGTCATCATTTTGGTCAGACTGGCCGGGTCGCGGCGGGCGTCAGCGTTTTGTTCCGCCAGAACTTTACCTGAGTTGTAGTCGATCAGGATATAGGATTCCGCGTCAATCTGCGGTACGCCTGGGATCATGGTTTTGATGTTTAAATCATCGGCATGGGCAGCGGAAGTCAGTACGGCGACTGAGAGCGCTGGGATAAGTAAGCAAGCAGAAAGAGAGGTCTTCATGGTCAGAACAACGACGTCCGTTTATGGAATTAAAAAAAGTGCCTTACTATAGCAAATGCACTGCGGGCAGGCATCCGACATCGCATACGACTTTGTTAATGACTTTTACATTCATTAGCAAACGCTATCGGAAGCCTGCTACATCTTAGTTGGCGCGTGTAATAAATGATTGCAACTGGGCTTCACTCTGCAAACGTTGTTGTAGGGTGCTGGCTTCGCCTTTATTGCTGAACGGGCCTAACTGAATACGCCAGACAGCACCGTTTTGCGTGACGCGTCCCGGCACAGAGAATTGCTGGCTCAGACGCTGTTGATACTGTTGCGCGCGCGCCTGGTCGCTGACGGCACCAACCTGAACCACAAAGTCACCGGTTGCGGCAGGCGCAGCCACTGGTGCGGCGACGGCCGCAGGGGCTGGCGTTGCTGCGGGCGCGGTCACCGGCGCGGCGGTTTGCACCGGCGGGGTAGGCTCGCTGCTCTCCAGTACACCGTTGTTGAGCGGGGTAGGGGCGCCGAGGAAACCACTGCTGCTGACAGGCGCACCGGCGGTATCTTCAGGTTTTAGCGTATCGTTGCTGATGGCACGCACATCGCCCTGGGGCATAGTCGCTTGCGGGGCTGATGACGCGCTGCCTAATCCACCGCTCAGATCCGGGCGCGCGGGTAGTGCGTAGGTCTGTTTTGCCACGGTTGTACAGGCCATACCCGGGCCCGACAGCGTGCCGTCCTGGGCCACGATAATCGGATCAATACGCACTTTGGTGTTGTTCGACGTATTCAAACGGTCGGCTGCCGCGCGCGAGAGGGAAATCACGCGATCGTTGCCATATGGGCCGCGATCGTTAATCCGCACGACGATCATACGCCCATTCGCCAGGTTGGTGACACGCGCGTAGCTCGGCACCGGCAACGTAGGATGCGCGGCGGTGATTTGCATCGGGTCGAATGTTTCGCCGGTCGCCGTCAGATTGCTGCCGGGTTCCGCGTCGTAAATAGCGGCAAAACCTGCCTGGCTGAAATTGGCAGGATCCTGCACGATTTTGTAGTTTTTACCGTCGCGCTGGTAATCCTGGTTTGCGGTGGCGCTCAGCGGCTCAAAGCGCGGATCGGCCCCGCTGATTTCCACTATCGGGCCATTACATACTGCGGGCTGCGGAACGGTGACGGTTTTTTGTTGCACATCATCATTCGAACAACCTGCCAGCAATCCTGCTGCGATGCAGATCCCCAGCCAAAGCTTTTGCATTGAGCACCTCTTAGACGCTTTTCGACAACATTTTTCTGTGGGTGTGTATCGACATGACGATACCGAACCCGGCCATCAGTACAATAAGGGCCGAGCCCCCGTAGCTGACCAGCGGTAGCGGAACGCCCACCACCGGAAGGATGCCACTTACCATACCAATATTTACAAAGACATAAACGAATAAAATCAGCATCAGGCCACCGGCCATGACGCGGCCAAAGGTGGTTTGCGCCTGGGCGGCAATCCACAGCCCGCGCATAATCAGCAGCACGTACAGCGCCAGCAAAACCAGAATGCCAATCAGCCCCAGTTCTTCCGCCAGAACGGCGAAGATAAAGTCGGTGTGACGTTCAGGCAGAAATTCCAGCTGCGACTGGGTGCCGTGCAGCCAGCCTTTCCCACGCAGGCCGCCGGAGCCTATCGCAATTTTAGACTGAATAATATGATAACCCGCGCCAAGCGGATCTGACTCCGGATCGAGCAGCATCATGACACGCTGACGTTGATAGTCGTGCATCAGGAAGAACCACAATATTGGAATAAAGGCGGCAATAAGAACGACGGCGATGCCGATAAGCCGCCAGCTCAGACCGGAGAGGAACAGCACAAATAAACCGGAGAGCAGAACCAGTATTGACGTGCCGAGGTCAGGCTGCGCCGCGACCAGCAGCGTGGGCATGAAGATGAGTATCAGCGCGATACCCGTATTTTTCAACGACGGTGGGCAGACATCACGGTTGATAAAGCGCGCAACCATCAGGGGCACTGCAATTTTGGCAATCTCTGACGGCTGGAAGCGCACAATACCAAGATCGAGCCAACGTTGCGCGCCTTTAGAGATAGCACCGAAAGCATCGACCGCCACCAACAAAATAATACAGAAGATATAGAGCCAGGGCGCCCATCCTTCATACACGCGCGGCGGGATTTGCGCCATCACCACCATGATCACCAGACCCATGGCAATCTGGCCGATTTTACGCTCCATCATGCCGATGTCCTGGCCGCTGGCGCTCCAGATGACCAACGAACTGTAGGTCAGCAGCGCCAGCAGGATCAGCATCATGGCCGGATCGATGTGGATTTTATCCCACAGCGATTTTTTGTTCGGATTATCCGTCATGTTTATTGGTCCTCCGCCGCCGTTGCGGCCGGATTTTCGGCTGGCAATTCGGTGTTGTTATCGCCAAGCATAATGTGGTCGAGAATTTGACGCATAATCGTCCCCACCGCCGGGCCTGCGCCGCCGTTCTCCAGAATAATGGCAACGGCAACTTTCGGATCGTTGTACGGTGCGAAGGCGGTCATCAGTTTATGGTCGCGCAGACGTTCGGCAATTTTATGCGCGTTATAAGTTTCATTCGCTTTGAGGCCGAATACCTGTGCGGTACCGGACTTAGCCGCAATTTTATACGGCGCGCTGGCAAAGTATTTATGCGCAGTACCGTTGCCACGGTTGGCGACGCCATACATTCCATCTTTGGCGATTTCCCAGAAACCGGAATGAATATCGCCTACCGGCGGTTCATGTGGCTGCTCCCAGGGGATCTGTTTCCCGGCTTCGGTGGTGCTCATCAACAGATGCGGTACTTTCACGACGCCATCGTTAATCAGGATCATCAGCGCTTTGCTCATCTGAATCGGCGTTGCCGTCCAGTAGCCCTGGCCGATACCGACCGGAATGGTGTCGCCCTGATACCACGGCTTTTTGAAGCGCTTCTGCTTCCACTCGCGGGTCGGCATGTTACCGGAACGCTCTTCCGCAAGGTCGATTCCCGTGTAATGGCCATAACCAAATTTCCCCATCCACTCGGACAGGCGGTCAATACCCATGTCATAGGCGACCTGATAGAAGAAGGTATCCGCGGATTCTTCCAGCGCTTTCGTCACGTTGAGGTGGCCGTGCCCCCATTTTTTCCAGTCACGATAGCGTTTTTCTGAGCCCGGCAACTGCCACCAACCGGGGTCAAACAGGCTGGTATTGCGGGTTATCACGCCTGCGCTGAGGGCGGATACGGACACATAGGGTTTAACGGTAGAGGCCGGAGGATAAACGCCCTGGGTGGCGCGGTTAACCAGCGGTGTATTCGGATCGTTTAGCAACCCGGAATAGTCTTTGCTGGAGATACCGTCCACAAACAGGTTTGGATCGTAGCTTGGCATGGAAACCAGCGCCAGAATACCGCCGGTGCGTGGGTCGGTAACCACAACGGCCGCACGGCTGCCGGCCAGCAGCGTTTCAATGTACTGTTGCAGCTTAAGATCGAGCGTCAGGTAGATATCGTGCCCGGCCTGCGGCGGCACTTCCTTCAGCTGTCGGATAACGCGCCCACGGTTGTTGACCTCAACTTCTTCATATCCGGTCTGACCGTGTAGCACATCTTCATAATAGCGTTCGATACCGAGCTTTCCGATATCATGGGTTGCCGCGTAGTTAGCGAGTTTGCCGTCTTTGTCGAGTCGATCAACGTCTTTATCGTTAATTTTTGAGACGTAGCCGATGACGTGGGTGAGGGCAGAACCAAACGGATAGTAGCGGCGTTTATAGCCTTTCACCTCCACGCCCGGGAAGCGGTACTGATTCACCGCAAAGCGCGCCACCTGCACTTCCGTCAGGTTAGTTTTCACCGGGATAGAGGTAAAACGATGCGAGCGCGAACGCTCCTTTTTGAAATTGGCGATATCATCATCGTTGAGATCGACTACGCCGCGCAGCGCTTCGAGTGTGTCCTGCACGCTGTCGACTTTTTCCGGCATCATCTCCAGTTGGTAGATAGTGCGGTTGAGCGCCAGCGGGGTACCGTTGCGATCGTAGATAATGCCGCGGCTTGGCGCTATTGGCACAAGCTTGATGCGGTTCTCGTTGGAACGGGTTTGATAATCGGTAAAACGGACAATCTGCAGATTATAGAGGTTAGCGATCAGCACGCCGGTAAGCAGCAAAATCCCCGTAAAGGCGACCAGCGCCCGGCGCACAAACAGCGCAGACTCAGCCGAATAGTCGCGAAAAGAATTCTGTAGTTTCATTCGCTGCTTAATTTACCCTGGTCATCATTACTCGCGGTGGTAAGGGTGGTTGGTGGTGATGCTCCACGCCCGGTACAGACTCTCGGCGACCAGCACGCGCACCAGCGGGTGCGGCATCGTGAGGTTCGAAAGCGACCAGCTCTGTTCAGCGGCGGCTTTACAGGCCGGAGAAAGCCCCTCAGGCCCGCCAATCAGCAGGCTGACGTCGCGGCCATCCTGCTTCCAGCGCTCCAGTTCGACCGCCAGATGGGGCGTATCCCACGGTTTGCCGGGAATATCGAGCGTGACAATGCGATTTTTACCGGCGGCGGCGAGCATCAGCTCGCCTTCTTTATCGAGAATACGTTTGATGTCCGCATTCTTACCGCGCTTACCGGCAGGAATTTCTACCAGTTCAAACGGCATGTCTTTCGGAAAACGGCGCAGATACTCGGTAAACCCGGTTTGTACCCAATCCGGCATTTTGGTGCCGACGGCGACCAACTGCAGCTTCACAACTTAACTCCAGAGCTTTTCCAGTTCATACAGGCGACGGCTCTCTTCCTGCATGACGTGGACAATCACATCGCCTAAATCGACAACAACCCAATCGGCGACGTTTTCGCCTTCCACGCCCAGCGGCATTAAGCCCGCGGCGCGAGATTCCTGAACAACATGATCGGCGATAGACATGACATGACGGCTGGATGTGCCGGTGCAGATCACCATGCAATCGGTGATGCTGGATTTACCGTGAACGTCGATAGCCACGATGTCCTGACCTTTCAGGTCATCAATTTTGTCGATTACAAAATCCTGGAGTGCTTTACCCTGCAAGTGTGTTCCCCTTGGGTGTGTGAAGAAAATCGTCGTAGAGCCCGACAGTATACCCGAACTGAAGGCGTTGTCGGGACAAATGTCACCGGACGGGTCGTAAGGCGGGCTATCATCCCATTCATTAATAACGAATGCATCGCCATTTTTGTAAAACAATTTTTGCCAATAGCTGCATCTGGAATGATTCTGGCTGCGGAGAATAACAGTCTGTCGGCGGGTGTCAATGGCTGCGCCGGACGCGGCGGTAGAAATCGGGATTATCCCGCTTCTGGCTGCCAGCGTGCGCGGCTATTGAGGACGCGAAGCGTGGCAAACGCAGGTGTAAACTCAATAACGCTCCAGGCGCCCTGGTCGATGCGAAAATGCCACATTGCTGATGATGGCATCTTCAGTAAAAGTGCGGTCAAAAGACTTAAGACGCCCTGGTGACTGACCAGCAGCAGGTTCTGGTAATCTCGCTCGGGAAGTCTGTCGATAAAGGCATTAACCCGCGCAGAGAAAGCCTGGAAGCCTTCGCCGTTGGTGGGGATAGCATTCTGCCAGTCGTTACACCAGGCGTCATAATTGGCTGCGTCTTCGATAACCAAATCACGGTGGTGGCGCATCTCCCAGTCGCCAAAAAACATCTCATTGAGCTGGGGGACAATTTCGGGCACAAGCGGGCGATCGCCCAGCAGCAGGCGCGCGGTTTGCTGCGTACGTTCCAGTTCGCTGCACATCACATGATCAAAAGGCACCCGTTGCAGGAGCGTACCGAGCGTCTCGGCTTGCCCGATGCCTTTTGCCGTCAGCGGGGTAGGCGAGTGGCCGGAGTACAGCCCATCGACATTTGCCTGGGTTTCTCCGTGACGAACCAGCCAGAGTTTCATTGTGTTTCTCCCTGAATCAACAAACTGAAGTAAGATACTGCTTTTTGGCGGAGAAGTATCATGGCTAAGCTTACCAGCACGCACGGCGGTAATATTCGCGAGGCGGCGCAGTTGCTGGGCATTGAACCCGCTTTGCTCGTTGATTTTAGCGCGAATATTAATCCGTTGGGTATGCCGGAGACGCTCAAACAGGCGTTGTTTGCGCAAATTGGTGTGGCGGAACGCTATCCGGATGTGGAGTATCAGCGTCTGCATCAGCAACTGGCGGCGCACCATGAGGTTCCCGTTGAGTGGGTTCTGGCCGGTAATGGCGAAACGGAATCCATTTATACGCTGGCGCAGGGGCTTCAACCGCAGCGAGCCATGCTGGTGACGCCGGGTTTTGCGGAATATCGACGCGCGCTGGCGCAGATCGGTTGTCAGATCAGCGAATTTTCCCTGTGCGAAGACGAGAGCTGGCAGCTTACCGAACGCTTGCTTCCGGCACTGACCGCTGAGCTGGATTGCCTGTTTCTGTGTACGCCGAATAACCCGACCGGGCTTTATCCTGATGCATCATTATTGGCGGCGATTATGGAACGCTGTCGGGCGCTGTCGATAACGTTGGTGGTGGATGAGGCGTTTCTTGATTTCCTTCCTGACGAGCCAGGGCTGATCCCGCACCTGGAGAATAACCCGCATGTTTGGGTGCTGCGCTCGCTAACCAAATTTTATGCCATTCCGGGGCTGCGTCTGGGGTATTTGCTGAACAGCGACGCTGACGCCGTGGCGCGATTACGTCAACGCCAGATGCCCTGGTCTATCAATGCATTTGCGGCGTTGGCGGGCGAAATGGTTCTGCACGATCGTGCATATCAGCAGGCAACCTGGCAGTGGCTGGCGAAGGAAAGAGCGGCGTTGCTGTCGCGGCTGCGTGACTTTTCCGCGCTGACGGTCTGGGAAGGGCGCGCGAACTACCTGTTTTTACGCTGTAATATTCCGGGCCTGGATTTACAGCAGGCGCTGCTGACGCGTCATGTGCTCATTCGTAGCTGTGCGAATTATCCGGGGCTGGACGGGCGTTATTATCGCGTGGCGATTCGCAGTCGGGAAGAAAACGCCCGGCTGTGCCAGGCGTTGAAAGAGGTATTTAGCGGTACAAGCCCTGCTGCATGATGTATTCCAGCACCGGTGCGGGCATCATTTCGTCGCAGGATTCGCCGTTTTGTAATCGTTCGCGAATGATGGTGGCGGAGATATCAAACCACGGCGTCTCGGCGAGGAAGATTTTCCCCGCAGGCAGTGCGTGCAGATCTTCCGAGCGCAGCGTCAGTCGGTCATCCAGCCACTGCTGATGCTCCGGCTGCTTCATCGTCATTGGGTAGCCGGGCCGACGCGTGACAATCAGATGCGCGTTATCCAGAATGGTTTCGTACTGGTGCCAGGTGGGAAACGTCAGTAAGGAATCCTGTCCGATGATAAACGCCAGCGGCGTTTCCGGCCCTTCCTCCTGACGCCACTCCTGTAAGGTTTGCGCCGTATAAGACGGCATGTCGCGGCGCAGCTCACGTTCGTCCAGCACAAATAACGGTTTATCGGCAATCGCCAGTTCCACCATATGTTTGCGTTGATCGCTGGTGGCTTCTGGCTGCGGACGGTGCGGCGGCACGTTATTTGGCATAATAATTATGCGCGATAACCCTATCTGATTTGCCAGAATTTCTACTGGCTTCAGATGACCATAATGAATGGGATCGAAAGTACCGCCAAACAGTGCCTGGAGCTTAGTCATATTATCCGTCAATAAATACGTCGGCTAAGGCTTTATGGCAAAGCAGTAGCGACAGGCTTTCCAGTTCAGCCCACACAGACTGACCGAAATCCTGCTTCAAAGTAAGTTCCGCACGCGTCAGCAGGGTGACCGCCTGACGTAACTGGTCACCGCTCAAGCGATTAATCGCGTCGCCCACCAGACCACGGCGATTCTGCCAGACGCGATGTTTATCAAACAGTGCGCGCAGCGGCGTATGAGCGCTCTGGCGCTTGATGTTCACCAGTAGCAGCAGTTCGCGTTGCAGCGTACGCAGCAAAATGACCGGCTCACTGCCTTCAAGCCGCAGCTGTTGCAGGATATGCAGGGCACGTTTGCTTTTTCCCGCCAGCAGGGCATCAACCCAGTGGAAGGGCGTAAAGTGCGCGGCATCATTCACCGCCTGTTCCACGCGTGGCAGAGTCAGTTTACCGTCCGGCCACAGCAGCGATAAGCGTTCCAGCGCCTGTGACAACGCCAACAGGTTGCCTTCGTAGCAGTAACACAATAGCTGGCTGGCCGGTTCATCCAACTGAATATTGAGCTGTTTCGCGCGCGTCGCCAGCCAGCGGGGAAGCTGGGCTTGCTCTGGCGTCTGACAGCTTACCTGAACGGCATTGCTGGCAAGAGTGCTCACCCATGCGGCATTTTCCTGCGCTTTGGTGAGTTTGTTACCGCGAATAATGAGCAACAGATCGTCATGCAGCAGCGAAACCAGGCGCGTTAACTGTTCGTTGATCGCAGCATTCGGGCCGTTTTCCGGCAGCAGCAGTAACAGCGTCTGGCGGCTGGAGAACAGGCTCAGGGCCTGGCTTAGCGAGAAGATCTCGTTCCAGTCGGTGCTGGCGTCGAGGGAAAAGGTGTGATGCTCGATAAAGCCCTGTTCAGTGGCCGCATGGCGCACGGCGTCCTGGCTCTCCTGAAGCAGTAACGGATCGTTACCGAGCAGCAGATACGCCGCGCGCAGCCCTTCAGAGAGCTGCGCACGGAGTTGTTCTGGATACAACCGAATCATCAGTTACCCAGAGTGGTGGAGACGCGGCCAGGGCCAATCGGCGATTCTTCCGCCATTGGTACGGTATCTGGCGCCGTTTTACTGTCGGCGATGTGTACGCTCGGCAGTTTACGGATCAACTGTTCAGCCGCTTTATCGTACATTTCGTTGATGATAATCGTCTGCTCGGCATCTTTCGCCAGCGCACGCTGCGGGTTATCGAAGAACGAACGGTACACTTTGGTCGAGATCGGGAAGATATCCTGACCCGGGATCAGCACCGACGCACGCACGGTTAATACCATCTGGTATTCCGCCGTCTGCCCGTTCTGGAACACGGATGCCGTATCTTTCGAAATGCCGGAGCTGATAATACGCAGCGACGGTACGTCTTTACGCAGAGTGCTGTCTTCCAGCAGGGTGATGTCGTTCAGACGCAGCTGATTACGCACCGCACGGCTTAACGGGCCGTTCGGATCGCCGGACTGGAAGATCATCGTTTTCATTTCGCTGGGCACCTGCGTCGTACTACGCAAGTGCCAGCCGCATCCGGCGGTGACCAGCACCGCCAAAGATAACAACAGAGTTGTCAGATATCGCACGCTTCCTCCCGCGCTTAGCCCACGACCAGGTTAAGGAGTTTACCCGGCACGTAAATCACTTTACGCACGGTAACGCCATCAAGGTATTTCGCGACCAGGTGTTCCTGGCCTGCACGTTCACGCACCTGTTCTTCGGTCGCGTCAACGGCCACGGTGATTTTACCGCGTACTTTACCGTTCACCTGGACGACGACCAGCGTGGTGTTTTCTACCATCGCTTTTTCGTCAGCCACCGGCCACGGTGCGTTGTCGATATCGCCTTCACCGCCCAGCTCACGCCACAGGGTGAAGCTGGCGTGCGGCGTGAACGGGTTGAGCATACGCACAACCGCCAGCAGCGCTTCCTGCATCAGGGCGCGATCCTGCTCACCTTCTACCGGGGCTTTTGCCAGTTTGTTCATCAGCTCCATGATCGCCGCAATGGCGGTGTTGAAGGTCTGACGACGACCGATATCATCGGTGACTTTGGCGATAGTTTTATGAACGTCACGGCGCAGCGCTTGTTGATCTTCGCTCAGCGCATCGACGTTCAGTGCCGCAACCGGGCCCTGAGAGGTGTGCTCGTAAACCAGTTTCCAGACACGTTTCAGGAAGCGGTTAGCCCCTTCGACGCCGGATTCCTGCCATTCCAGGGTCATATCCGCCGGGGATGCAAACATCATGAACAGACGCACGGTGTCTGCGCCGTAGCGCTCAACCATCACCTGCGGGTCGATACCGTTGTTTTTGGACTTGGACATTTTGCTCATGCCGGTATACACCAGCTCATGGCCCGCCGCGTCCTTCGCTTTCACGATACGACCTTTCTCGTCACGTTCAACGATAGCATCAACCGGAGAAACCCAGTTACGCTCACCGTTCTCGCCAACATAGTAGAAGGCATCAGCCAGCACCATGCCCTGACACAGCAGCTGTTTAGCCGGTTCGTCAGAGTTCACCATGCCTGCATCGCGCATCAGTTTGTGGAAGAAGCGGAAGTAGAGCAGGTGCATGATGGCGTGTTCGATACCGCCAATGTAGATATCTACCGGCAGCCAGTAGTTGGCCGCATCGGAATCCAGCATGCCTTCCTGATACTGCGGGCAGGTGTAACGCGCGTAGTACCAGGAAGATTCCATAAAGGTGTCAAAGGTGTCGGTTTCACGCAGCGCAGGCTGACCGTTAACGGTGGTTTTCGCCCACTCAGGGTCAGCTTTGATTGGGCTGGTGATGCCGTCCATAACCACATCTTCCGGCAGAATAACCGGCAGCTGATCTTCTGGCGTTGGAATAACGGTGCCATCTTCCAGGGTTACCATCGGAATCGGCGCGCCCCAGTAACGTTGACGGGAAACACCCCAGTCGCGCAGACGGTAGTTCACTTTACGTTCGCCCACGCCCATTGAGGCCAGTTTGTCGGCGATGGCGTTAAAGCCGTCTTCATAGCTCAGACCGTCGAATTCGCCGGAGTTGAACAGGGTGCCTTTTTCGGTCAGCGCCTGCTCGGAGAGATCCGGTTTCGAACCGTCTGCCGCCAGGATAACCGGCTTGATGTTCAGACCATATTTGGTAGCGAACTCATAGTCGCGCTGATCGTGACCCGGAACGGCCATGACCGCGCCCGTGCCGTATTCCATCAGAACAAAGTTAGCCGTCCAAACCGGAATGGCTTCGCCGGTCAGCGGATGAATCGCTTTAAAGCCGGTGTCGACGCCTTTTTTCTCCATGGTCGCCATATCGGCTTCGGCCACTTTGGTGTTACGGCATTCATCAACGAAAGCCGCCAGCGTCGGGTTATTGGCAGCAGCCTGCTGAGCCAGCGGGTGGCCTGCGGCGACAGCCAGGTAAGTACAACCCATAAAGGTGTCTGGACGGGTAGTGTAGACGGTCAGCTTATCGGCGTAGTCGTTTACGTCGAAGGAGATTTCCACACCTTCGGAACGGCCAATCCAGTTGCGCTGCATGGTTTTCACCGTGTCAGGCCAGTGATCCAGCGTATCCAGGTCGTTCAGCAGTTCGTCAGCGTAAGCGGTGATTTTGATAAACCACTGCGGGATCTCTTTACGCTCAACTTTGGTATCACAGCGCCAGCAGCAGCCGTCGATAACCTGTTCGTTCGCCAGTACGGTCTGGTCGTTCGGGCACCAGTTGACCGCAGAGGTTTTTTTGTAGACCAGGCCTTTTTTATACAGTTCGGTGAAGAATTTCTGCTCCCAACGGTAATATTCCGGGGTACAGGTCGCCAACTCGCGGCTCCAGTCATAGCCGAAGCCCAGCATTTTGAGCTGGTTTTTCATGTAGGCGATATTGTCATACGTCCACGGAGCCGGTGCCGTATTGTTTTTAACCGCGGCACCTTCTGCCGGCAGACCGAACGCATCCCAACCGATCGGTTGCAGCACGTTTTTGCCCAGCATGCGCTGATAACGGGCGATCACGTCACCGATGGTGTAGTTACGCACGTGGCCCATGTGTAGTCGACCAGAAGGATAAGGAAGCATCGACAGGCAGTAATACTTCTCTTTGCTCTCGTCTTCAGTTACTTCAAAGGTACGCTTCTCGTCCCAATGTTGCTGGACTTTCGATTCTATCTCTTCCGGGCGGTATTGCTCTTGCATGGCAGCCAGTGGTCCTGTTTTCAATACAGCTACGATGTAGCCAATGGATGTGGTAATCAGATCCGCATAGCATAGCCCAAAGCGCATCGTCAAAACAGCCTTTCACACATTATGGCGATGAAAAGCCCGGACACGGATTTACGAACTCTGTGGGGTAGCTGACAGAGTAGTGAAGAAATAAGGTCTATTATAAGAGTAGGTTAACTGCCCGGGAGAGGAAACAATGAACAAGGTTGCTCAATTTTACCGCGAACTGGTGACGACGCTGACCGAACGTCTACGCAACGGCGAGCGTGATATCGATGCGCTGGTGGAACAGGCGCGTGCGCGGGTTATTCAGACCGGCGAGTTAACGCGAACGGAAGTGGACGAACTGATTCGTGCCGTCAGGCGCGACCTGGAAGAGTTCGCTATGAGCTACAGCGAAAGCCAGGACGATGAAGAAGACAGCGTATTTTTACGCGTCATCAAAGAGAGTATCTGGCAGGAGCTGGCGGATATCACCGATAAAACGCAGCTGGAATGGCGCGAAGTCTTTCAGGATCTCAATCACCACGGCGTGTATCACAGCGGTGAGGTGGTAGGGCTTGGCAATCTTGTGTGCGAGAAGTGCCACTTCCACCTGGCGGTATATACGCCGGACGTGCTGCCACTGTGCCCGAAATGCGGGCATGATCAGTTCCAGAGAAGGCCGTTTGAGCCCTAAGGATGTGTGCCGGATGCGCTACGCTTATCCGGCCTACGATATGGCTTCTCCGTAGGCCCGGTAAGCGAAGCGCCACCGGGCGTTTATGAAGGGTAAAAGGCCAATCTTTCCGCCAGCAAATCTACAAATCCCTGACGATCCACATCAACCATCACGCGCGCGTTTGGCTGATTGCCGGTGAGGAAGTAGTAATCCACCACCGTCATGCCCTGGGTATATTTCCCCTGCGTTTCCACGCCAACCCAACGCTCTACCGTGGTAAACAGCTCGGGTTTCAGTAGCCAGGCGATGGTGCACGGATCGTGCAGCGGCGCGCCGACAAAGCCCCATTTCTCATCTTTGTGATACTCGAAGAAGAAATCGAGCAGCTCGGCAACGATGGTGGAAACCGGGTTTCCAATGGCGCGGAATCGCTCCGTATCTTCGATGTGAATTTGCGCTTTGTGGGTGACGTCCAGACCTGCCATCACCACCGGAATGCCAGACTGGAAGACAATTTCTGCCGCTTCCGGGTCAACATAGATATTGAATTCAGCGGCAGGCGTCCAGTTACCGAGGCCCATTGCCCCACCCATAATCACAATTTGCGCAATCTTCGCGTGCAGTTCCGGGTGGCTATTAAGCAGCAGGGCGACATTCGTTTGTGGGCCGGTGGAAACAATCGTAACCGGCTGGTCGCATTCGCGCAGGGTTTTCGCCATTAACTCAACGGCGGTACAACTCAGCGGGGCAAAACCGGGTTCCGGCAGCGTTGGGCCATCAAGACCGCTTTCTCCGTGTACATTATCGGCAATAATCAGTTTACGCATCAGTGGCTTAATCGCACCGCCCGCCACCGGAATATCGGTACGTTTCAGCAGCGTGAGCATGCGCAGCACGTTACGCAGGGTTTTGTCCGGCGTTTGGTTTCCGGCGGAGGAGGTAATGGCTTTGACGTCCAGTTCCGGGGAGGCGAGGGCCAGCACGATGGCAATGGCATCGTCGTGTCCTGGGTCGCAGTCGAGTATGATTGGGGTTGCCATAGTTACTCCTTGTCTGGTCAGGTATTTTTTTGCGACAAGGGTAGCGCTGCGTGGCAATGCATTCGAGGAGATGTGCAGAAAAGCGTGAAGCGGCGCGCACTCTGAAGCACGCGCCGAAAAGATTAATGCAGAATTTTCGCGAGGAAGTCTTTGGCGCGTTCCGATTTCGGGTTGGCGAAGAAGGCCTCTTTCTCGGAGTCTTCAACGATTTTCCCTTCATCCATAAAGATCACCCGGTTCGCCACTTTACGGGCAAAGCCCATTTCGTGGGTTACCACCATCATGGTCATGCCTTCGTTGGCCAGTTCAACCATAACGTCCAGTACTTCGTTGATCATCTCAGGATCGAGCGCTGAAGTCGGCTCATCAAACAGCATCGCCACCGGATCCATACACAGCGCGCGGGCGATCGCCACACGTTGCTGCTGACCGCCGGAAAGCTGGGACGGGAACTTATTGGCATGCGCGGAAAGGCCCACGCGCTCCAGCAGTTTTAGCCCTTTTTCGCGGGAGGCGTCTTTATCGCGTTTCAGCACTTTTACCTGCGCCAGCGTCAGGTTTTCGATAATCGACAAATGCGGGAACAGCTCGAAATGCTGGAACACCATCCCAACCTTCGAGCGCAGAGATGCAAGGTTGGTTTTTTTATCGTTAACCTGAATCCCGTTCACCAGGATCTCGCCTTTCTGTACCGGCTCAAGGCCATTCACCGTTTTAATCAGCGTCGATTTCCCGGAGCCTGACGGGCCGCAGACGACCACGACTTCACCTTTTTTCACCTCGGTGGAGCAGTCGGTCAGCACCTGAAATTGACCATACCATTTAGAAACATTTTTCAGGGTAATCATTGAACTGTCCTTCTTTTCAAGTAGCTGACCAACAGCGAAGCACTCAGGCTAATCACAAAATAAACGGCGCCGGTAAACAGGATCATTTCGACCTGGGTTCCATCACGCTCACCGATGGTGGACGCGGTACGGAAGAAATCGGCAAGACTTAAGACATACACCAGCGAGGTATCCTGGAACAGGACGATCCCCTGGGTGAGCAGCAGCGGCACCATCGCGCGGAACGCCTGCGGCAGAATGATGAGCTTCATTGACTGCCAGTGGGTCATCCCGAGTGCCAGTGCGGCGCTGGACTGACCGCGCGAAATACTTTGAATACCGGCGCGGATAATTTCCGAGTAGTAGGCGGCTTCAAACATCGAGAACGCCACCATCGCGGAGATCAGGCGGATATCGGTTTTCGGCGAGAGCCCCAGCACATCCTGCAGCAGCCCCGGTACAATCAAATAAAACCACAGCAGTACCATCACCAGTGGGATGGAGCGGAAAACGTTAACGTAGGTTTTAGCAAACCAGGAAATCGGCGCGAAGGTCGACAGGCGCATCACCGCAAGGATGGTGCCCCATACAATACCGACGATCACAGCCGTTACGGTAATTTTCAGCGTTACCACCAGCCCGGCAAGCAGATAGGGCAGGGAAGGAACGATGGAACTCCAGTCAAACTCGTACATTATTTGCCTCCCATATTGCCCGGCAGGCGAACTTTACGTTCCACCAGAGTCATCACCAGCATAATGAAGGCGTTGATCAAGACATAAGCAAGGGTAATTGCGGTGAACGATTCCCAGGCGTGGGCCGAGTAATCCAACAGTTTACCTGCCTGCGCCGCCATATCGACCAGGCCGATGGTCGAGGCGATGGCGGAGTTTTTCACCAGGTTCATCATCTCTGAGGTCATCGGTGGCACAATAACGCGGTAGGCGTTCGGCAGGAGCACATAACGATAGGTCTGCGGCAGGGTTAAGCCCATCGCCAGGCCGGCGTTTTTCTGCCCACGTGGCAGCGACTGAATCGCTGCGCGTACCTGCTCGCACACGCGTGCCGCGGTAAAGAGGCCAAGACAAATCATCGATGAGAGGAAGAACTGAATATTGGGATCCAGCTCTGCTTTAAACCACATCCCCAGATCTTCCGGCAGCAATTCCGGCACGACCAGGTACCAGGTAAAGAACTGTACGATCAGCGGGACGTTACGGAAGAGTTCAACGTACAGCGTGCCGATACCCGAAAGAAAGCGGTTAGGGACGGTACGCAGGATGCCGAACAGGGAGCCAACGAAGAAAGCGATAATCCAGGCGGTAATCGACAGGGCGACGGTGACCTGAAAACCACTCCATAGCCAGCCAAGATAGGTGGTGTTGCCGAACGGGGCTTGCTGCAGAAAGATCCCCCAGTTCCAGTCTATTGACATAAATCTACTCCAGAAAAAAAAGGGTAGCAGTGCTACCCTCGAAGATTGGTGAACGGCGTACTGCGATATTCGGGCCCGGCGGGGAACGACCGCCAGACCTGTAGTCTGTCCGTGCTATTCAACAATCGAGAGGGCAGGTAGTCCCGCCCTGGTTGTTATAGTTAGTTCAGAGCTTTGTCATTCGGTTCTTTAAACAGCGCCTTCATCTCGTCAGAGAGTTCAAAGTTCATGTTCAGGTTTTTCGGTGGGATTGGGTTTTTGAACCACTTCTCAAACCATTTTGCTGACTCGCCGGAGGTTTGCGCCTGGGCGATGGTGTCATCCATCAGCTTTTTAAAGTCCGGATCGTTTTTACGCAGCATACAGCCGTAGGCTTCCTGCGACTGAGGCTTGCCGACGATCTCCCAGTTGTCTGGTTTTTTCGCTTTCGCGCGCTCACCGGCCAGCAGGGCGTCATCCATCATAAATGCCACCGCACGACCGCTTTCCAGGGTACGGAAGGAGTCACCGTGGTCTTTAGCGCTGATGATGCGCATATCCATCTTCTGTTCGTCATTCAGCTTATGCAGCAGAATTTCAGAGGTGGTACCGGAGGTTACAACAACCGCTTTGCCTTTCAGATCCGCGAAGTCTTTAATATCGCCGCCTTTTTTGGTCAGAAGACGAGTACCGACGACAAAGATGGTGTCAGAGAAAGCCGCTTGTTTCTGGCGTTCGAGGTTGTTGGTGGTCGAGCCACACTCAAAATCGAAAGTGCCGTTTTGCAGTAGCGGGATACGGTTCTGGGAGGTGATAGGAATCAGTTTGACCTGAAGGTCTGGTTTGTTCAGCTTCTTCTTCACGGCTTCAACGATGGCGTTGGAGTAATCCTGAGAATAGCCGACCACTTTTTGCTGGTTGTCGTAGTAAGAGAACGGAACGGAAGATTCACGGTGTCCGACAACGATCACGCCGTTTTTGGCGATTTTGTCCAGGGTGCTACCTGCTGCCGGCGCATCTTCTGCGTGTGCCGCCCCGGCGCATAATCCCATCGCCAGCATAGCAGCGGTCAGTTTACGTAATTGCATATCCAACTCCTTTATCCTCTGCGTCATCGACGCATAGATACCCATTGTGATGTTTGTGTTGTTATCGTCTGCAATTTCAGCGTGCAGCGTTATCTGTGTTTGTTAACATTTAGTGTGGCTTAATGTAAAGAATTTGCTGATTTATTGTTTATTTTTGCGAACTGCACCGCACCGTTTTGAGGCAAAAATCGCAGATTGCACTAAAGAGGTGCTACCGGTGATTCGTTTTGGTGCTACCAGGTTGCGCTCATGCAGAATTCGTTACTGCCTGTATTGATTAAGCAATTGGCGTGCCAGAATGGGGAGTTGGGGGGCACGCTGATGCCCTTATCCCGGCCCTCTCCCACAGGAAGAGGAAGAAAATCCGCGCAGGGCGTAAAAAGGGGGGCGAACAGTCCCCTCTCCCCGTGGGAGAGGGGTAGGGTGAGGGGATTACTTCCGACGCTGACGCAAACTCATCACCAGCGCACCAAAGCCAAACAGCGCGGTGAGCGCCCACAGCGGCCAGTTGCCGGTGCGTGCATACGGCGTTAAGCCGGTCGTTGGTGTCACGGTGGTGGTTAACACCTGGCGGGTAAATTGTGGAATCATCGCCTGAATCTCGCCCTGCGGGCCAATTACGGCGGTGATGCCGTTATTGGTGCTGCGCAACAGCGGGCGAGCCAGCTCCAGCGAACGCATACGCGCCATCTGGAAATGCTGCCACGGGCCGATTGACTTACCAAACCACGCATCGTTAGAGATGGTCAGCAGGAAGTCTGTATCCGGGCGGAAATTATCGCGCACCTGCTCGCCGAGAATAATCTCGTAGCAAATTGCCGCCGTCAGCTTCAGGTTGTGCGCCAGCAACTGTGGCTGGACATAAGCGCCCCGGCTGAAAGAGGACATTGGCAGGTCGAAGAACGGCGCCAGCGGGCGCAGAATCGATTCCAGCGGGACAAACTCACCAAACGGGACGAGGTGATTTTTATTGTAGCGATTCTTCGATTCGTAGCTGTACGGGCTGTCTTTACCCAGCGTGATGATAGTGTTGTAGGTATCGTAACGGTTCTGCTTATTCAGACGCGCGTCAACGATACCGGTCACCAGCGTGCTGTCTTTAGAGCGCAGCAGATCGTCCATCATGCGCAGGAAGTTCTGCTGATTAATCTCCAGATCCGGGATTGCCGATTCCGGCCAGATAATCAGTTGCGATTTACCCATCTCTGGCTGCGTGGCATTGAGATAAATTTTCAGCGTATTAATGAGCTGATTTTCATCCCACTTTAATGACTGCGCGATATCCCCCTGCACCAGAGAAACCTGTGTCGCGCGCTGTGGTTCAAGCTGATACCACTGAATGTAACGCAGCGGGAAGGGCAGCGCGAAGAGCACGATGGCAACAACCGCAGGACGCCAGTTACGGGTACAGGCCGCGAGCACCAGTAAACCGCTGACTGCCATCAGCAGGAAGTTAATCGCTTCGACACCCATAATCGGCGCAATGCCTTTAAGTGGGCCGTCAATCTGACTGTAGCCAAACTGCAACCATGGGAAGCCGGTCAGCACCCAACCGCGCAGGAATTCAGTGATTTGCCATACCACGGGCGCAGCAATGGCGACGCGTATCCAGGTGGCTTTTGGCCACAGGCGCGACAGAATACCGCTAAACAACCCGGTATAAAGCGACATATAAGCAGCCAGCAGCGCCACGAGGAAAACGTTAATCGGCCCTGGCATACCACCAAACTGGGCGATGCTGACATAAATCCAGTGAATACCTGAGCCGAACAGCCCCAGCCCCCAGAAGTAGCCAATCCAGGCGCTTTGTAGTGGGCGGCGATTGAAGGTGAGCCCTTGCAAGCCCATTAAGGAGATGAGCGCGGCAGGCCAGAAGTCATAAGGAGAAAAAGCCAGCGTACCGCTGGCTCCGAATAACAGCGCCAGCAGTAAGCGCACGCGCTGGCGTTCAATAAGAGAGGCAAATACCATTTAGGCGAAATGTCCTGTTAGTTTAGTCTTCCATTTTCGGCTGTGGCGCGTCATCAGGAAGTTTGACATGAACCTGAATGATACGGCGGCTGTCCGCCATTGCCACTTTGAATTGGTAACCGTCGATGTCGATGGTCTCGCCGCGTGCCGGCAGATGACCAAACGCCTGCATCACCAGCCCGCCGATGGTATCGACTTCTTCATCGCTGAAATGGGTGCTGAAGGCTTCGTTGAAATCTTCGATAGAGGCCAGCGCGCGCACCGTCCAGGTATGGCGGCTGAGCTGACGGAAGTCGATATCATCTTCTTCGTCGTACTCATCTTCAATTTCACCGACGATCAGTTCCAGAATATCTTCGATGGTGACGAGGCCGGAGACGCCGCCAAACTCATCGATAACAATCGCCATGTGATAGCGCTGCGAGCGGAACTCTTTGAGCATCCGGTCAACCCGTTTGCTCTCAGGCACGACAACCGCCTGGCGTAACACTTTGTCCATGCTGAAGGCTTCGGCATCGCTGCGCATAAACGGCAGCAAGTCTTTGGCCATCAAAATCCCTTCGATGTGATCTTTGTCTTCGCTGATCACCGGGAAACGGGAGTGCGCAGATTCGATGATGACGTCGAGACATTCATCAAGGGTCTGGTTACGTTTCAGGGTAATCATCTGGGAACGCGGGATCATGATATCGCGAACGCGCTGGTCGGCGATGTCCATTACCCCTTCGAGCATATCGCGCGTATCTTCGTCGATAAGGTCGTTCTGCCCGGAATCACGGATCAGCTCCAGCAGTTCGTCGCGGTTTTTCGGTTCACCGTGGAAAAGCTGGCTGAGTAAGAGGGAGAAAAATCCCTTTTTGCTGCTTACTGTGTCACTACTGTGTGAATTGTCGTCGCTCATGGCGTCGTTTGGGTTCTCATGGTTAGTTAATCTGGGCCGCCACGCGCAAACTCAGCGTTGGGCGGCAATAAGGCACTGACGAGCCGAAGCCCGACAGTTACTCTTTCTCGGCAATGTACGGATCCTCATAGCCCAGAGCAAGCATTATCTCCGTTTCGATGCCTTCCATCTCTTCGGCTTCGTCATCTTCGATATGGTCGTAGCCCAGCAGATGCAGGCTGCCGTGCACCACCATGTGCGCCCAGTGGGAATCAAGCGACACATTCTGCTCTTTGGCTTCACGCTCAACCACCTGACGACAAATGATGAGATCGCCCAGCAGCGGCATCTCCATTCCCGGCGGTGCTTCAAACGGGAAAGAGAGCACGTTGGTTGGCTTGTCCATCCCGCGATAGGTCAGGTTGAGTTCATGGCTTTCCGCAGTATCCACCAGGCGAATCGTCACTTCTGATTCTTCCTGAAATTGTGGGATAACGGCATCCAGCCATGTCTGAAATTGACTTTCGTCGGGCAGACCGGTGTTGTCTTCACAGGCCAACTGGAGATCGAGGATCACCTGACTCATTTCTGCTCCTGTTCCTGAGCTTCGCGTTTTCTTTCCGCAGCCAGCTCAGCTTTACGTTTTTGTTCTGCTTCCTCCCAGGCTTCATAGGCGTTAACGATACGCGCCACGACCGGGTGACGTACCACGTCTTCGCTGTGGAAGAAGTTAAAGCTGATTTCATCGACGTTCGCCAGCACTTCAATGGCGTGGCGCAGGCCGGATTTGGTGTTACGCGGCAGGTCAATCTGGGTAACGTCGCCGGTGATCACCGCTTTCGAGTTAAAGCCAATACGCGTCAGGAACATCTTCATCTGTTCGATGGTGGTGTTCTGGCTTTCATCGAGAATGATAAACGCGTCGTTCAGCGTGCGCCCGCGCATGTAGGCCAGCGGGGCCACTTCAATCACGTTGCGCTCAATCAGTTTTTCCACTTTCTCAAAGCCGAGCATCTCGAACAGCGCGTCGTACAGTGGACGCAGGTACGGGTCAACTTTCTGGCTTAAATCCCCCGGCAGGAAGCCGAGCTTTTCACCGGCTTCTACCGCCGGACGCGTGAGCAGAATACGGCGGATTTCCTGACGTTCCAGCGCATCGACTGCCGCCGCTACCGCCAGATAGGTTTTACCGGTACCTGCCGGGCCCACGCCGAAAGTGATGTCGTGATCAAGAATATTGGCGATGTACTGCGCCTGGTTCGGCGTACGCGGTTTAATCACGCCGCGTTTGGTTTTGATATTGACCGCTTTACCGTACTCCGGCACGCTTTCGGCGCTCTGTTCCAGCACGCGCGCTTCTTTAATGGCGAGGTGGATTTGCTCCGGTTCGATATCCTGAATCTGGCCGCGCATCGGAGCGGTGTCGACATACAGACTGCGCAGAATATCTGCCGCAGCGGTGACGCAAATCGCGCGTCCGGTGAGTTTGAAATGGTTGTCACGACGGTTAATTTCGATGCCCAGTCGCCGTTCAAGCTGTTTGATGTTGTCATCAAACGGGCCGCAAAGGCTCAGCAAGCGGGCGTTGTCTGCTGGTTCTAGCGTAATTTCGCGAGTGTCTATGTTCAAACTGTTCCTCTTTCATGTTTGCCGGAAAGCAATACGCGTATCCGGCCTACGATTAGGCTCATCCCGACAATCGGGTCATCATTGATGAAATTATTCACGCCAGCGAATAAAGGCGCAAGCATTGCAGTGGATATTTGGGTGAAAGGCAGAGAAAACAAGGCCTGCCGGAGCGGCAGGCCGAAAGGTTTACGGCTGATAAACGCCGACGCCCAGATCATTCTCTTTACGGGTACGAGAAATGACGGACTCCGGTGATTCGACCACACGTAGCCCCATTTCATCTTCCGTACGCACCACTTTGCCGCGCAGTGAGTTGGTGTAGACATCCACAATTTCGACATCGACAAACTTACCGACCATATCCGGGGTGCCTTCAAAGTTCACCACACGGTTATTTTCGGTGCGTCCGGTCAGTTCCATCACGCTCTTACGTGACAAACCTTCAACCAGAATACGCTGGGTGGTGCCGAGCATGCGGCGGCTCCACGCCATGGCCTGCTGATTAATACGCTCCTGCAGAATGTACAGACGCTGTTTTTTCTCCTCTTCCGGTACGTCATCCACCATATCAGCGGCTGGCGTACCCGGACGGGCGGAGAAAATAAAGCTGTAGCTGACGTCGAAATTCACTTCGCCAATCAGCTTCATGGTCTGCTCGAAGTCCTGGGTTGTTTCGCCCGGGAAGCCGACGATAAAGTCAGAGCTAATCTGAATATCCGGACGCGCGGCGCGCAGCTTGCGGATAATCGATTTGTACTCCAGCACGGTGTGGGTACGACCCATCAGGTTCAGTACGCGGTCGGAACCGCACTGGACCGGCAGATGCAGGAAGCTCACCAGTTCCGGGGTATCGCGATATACATCAATGATATCGTCAGTAAACTCGATAGGGTGGCTGGTGGTGAAACGCAGGCGGTCGATGCCGTCGATGGCGGCGACCAGACGCAGCAGTTCGGAGAACGAGCCGGTTGTGCCGTCATAGTTCTCACCACGCCAGGCGTTAACGTTCTGGCCGAGCAGGTGAATTTCACGCACGCCCTGTGCCGCCAGTTGCGCCACTTCAAACAGAATATCGTCGCACGGACGGCTAACTTCTTCACCGCGGGTGTACGGCACCACGCAGTAAGTACAATATTTGTTGCAGCCTTCCATAATGGAAACAAAGGCGGTTGGGCCTTCTGCGCGCGGTTCCGGCAGACGATCAAACTTCTCGATTTCCGGGAAGCTGACATCGATGACCGGGCGGCGGTTGCCACGCACGGTATCAATCATCTCAGGCAAGCGGTGTAAGGTTTGTGGGCCAAAAATAATGTCGACGTAGTGTGCACGCTGACGGATCAGCTTCCCTTCCTGAGAAGCCACGCAGCCGCCTACACCAATAATCAGCTTCGGATTTTTTTCCTTTAATAATTTCCAGCGGCCTAACTGGTGGAAGACTTTTTCCTGAGCCTTCTCGCGGATTGAGCAGGTATTCAACAGCAGCACATCCGCTTCTTCAGCCACATCAGTGAGTTGATACCCATGAGTGGCATCCAGCAGATCGGCCATCCTGGATGAATCATACTCATTCATCTGACAGCCCCAGGTTTTAATATGGAGTTTTTTTGTCATCGACTCGCTCTTGCTCAAATGTTTAAACCCCGAAAATGGCGGGGAAATAGCCAGGAATGCAGGGCGCGTATTGTAATGCTTTGACGCGGTTGTGACCAGTATGACCTCAAGCGGCATAAAATCCGGTAAACTTAAGGCATTAACGGTTAAGGATAATTGACTATGACAATTCAGCAAACAGACATCGTCGTGGTAGGCGGGGGGATGGTCGGCGGCGCGCTGGCGTTAGGGCTGGCGCGGGAAGGTTTCTCCGTCACCGTGCTGGAGAAATCGGCACCTGCTGCGTTTGATCCGGCATCGCAGCCGGATGTGCGCATTTCGGCCATCAGCGCTGCGTCCGTATCGCTCCTGCGCGGGCTTGACGTCTGGGATGCGATTCAGGCGATGCGTGTGCATGCCTGGCGTCGCCTGGAGACCTGGGAGTGGCAAAACGCGCACGTGGTGTTTGATGCCGCCGAGCTGAAGCTGCCGCAACTGGGCTACATGGTCGAGAATAATGTCTTACAGTTGGCGCTGTGGCAGGCGCTGGAAGCGCATCCGCAGGTCACGCTGAAAATCGGGCAAACGTTCAGTGCAATGACGATGGAAGCCGGGCGACGTCTGGTGACGTTGACGGAAGGCGAGACGCTTTCCGCGCGTCTGGTGGTCGGCGCGGACGGCGCATTTTCGCAGGTTCGTCAGATGGCTGGAATTGGCACGCATGGCTGGCAGTATCCGCAATCCTGCATGTTGATCACCGTGCAGTGTGAAAACGATCCCGGTGACAGCACCTGGCAGCAGTTTTCCCCAACCGGGCCGCGGGCGTTTTTACCGTTGTTCGGGAACTGGGCGTCGCTGGTGTGGTACGACACCCCCGCGCGGATTCGCCAGTTGCAGACGCTCACCATGGCGCAGCTGCAACAGGAAATTCATACGCATTTTCCGCAGCGTTTAGGGCAGGTCACGCCGGTTGCCGCTGGTTCGTTCCCGCTGACGCGTCGTCACGCGTTGCAGTACGTCCAGCCGGGGCTGGCGCTGGTGGGCGATGCGGCGCATACCATTCATCCGCTGGCGGGGCAGGGGGTGAATCTGGGCTATCGCGACGTGGATGCGCTGATTGACGTGCTGGCGAATGCGCGCGGATATGCTGAAGACTGGGCCAGTGAGCACGTACTGAAGCGCTACCAGGCTCGCCGCCTCGCAGATAATTTCCTGATGCAGTCAGGTATGGATCTTTTCTACGCGGGATTCAGTAACGATCTCAGCCCGCTGAAGGTTGTGCGCAACATTGGGTTAATGGCTGCCCAGCGCGCAGGTGTGCTGAAACGGCAGGCGCTGAAGTATGCGTTAGGGTTGTAATTTTCGTAGGCCGGATAAGCGCAGCGCATCCGGCTCTTCCCCTGAATGACAAAAACAAAAAAGCCCGCCGAAGCGAGCTTTTTTGTTTTATATGGCTGGGGTACGAGGATTCGAACCTCGGAATGCCGGAATCAGAATCCGGTGCCTTACCGCTTGGCGATACCCCAACAGGGTGCGCTCACAACGTGAACGTCTTTTGAAAATGGCTGGGGTACGAGGATTCGAACCTCGGAATGCTGGTATCAGAAACCAGAGCCTTACCGCTTGGCGATACCCCAACAAGTCTTGCAAGTTTACCGAAAGAATCGATAAATTTCTAATTTGGTGGCTACGACGGGATTCGAACCTGTGACCCCATCATTATGAGTGATGTGCTCTAACCAACTGAGCTACGTAGCCAATTTACTGCTTTCTTCGATGGCTGGGGTACCTGGATTCGAACCAGGGAATGCCGGTATCAAAAACCGGTGCCTTACCGCTTGGCGATACCCCAATACCGTCGCGGTTATCCGCACATATCGAAGAAAAATGGCTGGGGTACCTGGATTCGAACCAGGGAATGCCGGTATCAAAAACCGGTGCCTTACCGCTTGGCGATACCCCATCCGTGCAACGCTTATTGGTGAATGGTGCGGGAGGCGAGACTTGAACTCGCACACCTTGCGGCGCCAGAACCTAAATCTGGTGCGTCTACCAATTTCGCCACTCCCGCAAAAAAAGATGGTGGCTACGACGGGATTCGAACCTGTGACCCCATCATTATGAGTGATGTGCTCTAACCAACTGAGCTACGTAGCCATCTTTTTTTCGCGTTACCTTATCGGCGTTGCGGGGCGCATTATGCGTATTGAGCCTTGTAGCGTCAACCTCTTTTTCAAGGAAAATTGCCGGAATGTGACTGTTTGGTTAGGTTGCGAACAGCGTGATGGAATATTCGGCAAAAATTGGTTACTTCGTGTTTTTATACGCGCCATGAAGCTGTTATTTCAGCGTAAAGGATGATTCAGGGAATTCAACAATTGTACTGCGAAATCGACCTATTCATCTGCGATGCGGCTTATGCTGAACATGGCCTGAGGGTGTATATGGGCAGGATATAAAAAAGGGGAATGAAAAAGCCCCGGATATCTCCGGGGCTTTCAAGATACAGGCAATTATTTGTAGGCTGACTGGTGTACGCCCACCGCACGACCAGACGGATCGTCCATCGTTTTGAACGCTTCATCCCATTCAATCGCTTTCGCAGAAGAGCACGCAACTGACGGGCCCCCCGGCACGCATTCTGCAGCGCTCGGCACCGGGAACAGCTCTTCGAAGATTTCACGGTACAGATAACCCTCTTTCGAGCTCGGCGTGTTGTACGGGAAACGGAAGTGTGCGGTTTCCAGTTGCTGATCGGTAACCTGTTTTGCCGCCACGTCTTTCAGTGTGTCAATCCAGCTGTAACCTACGCCATCAGAGAACTGCTCTTTCTGACGCCACGCGACGCTTGCCGGCAGGTAGGATTCAAAACATTCACGCAGAACGTGTTTTTCCATTTTGCCGTTGCCGCACATTTTGTCCTGCGGGTTGATGCGCATCGCCACGTCGAGGAATTTTTTATCCAGGAACGGAACACGCGCTTCGACGCCCCAGGCCGACATCGCTTTGTTGGCGCGTGCGCAGTCGTACATGTGCAGCGCCTGCAGTTTACGCACGGTCTCTTCGTGCAGCTCTTTGGCGTTTGGCGCTTTATGGAAGTAAAGGTAACCGCCAAACACTTCGTCAGAACCTTCGCCAGAGAGCACCATTTTGATACCCATCGCTTTGATTTTACGCGACATCAAATACATCGGGGTGGAGGCGCGAATCGTCGTCACATCATAGGTTTCGATGTGATAGATAACATCGCGAATAGCATCCAGGCCTTCCTGCACGGTGAAGTGAATTTCATGGTGCACAGTGCCAAGGTGGTTTGCCACTTCCTGTGCAGCTTTCAGGTCAGGCGACCCTTCCAGACCGACGGCGAAGGAGTGCAACTGAGGCCACCAGGCTTCAGAGCGTTCCCCATCTTCCACGCGACGTGCAGCGAATTTTTTGGTGATGGCGGAAATCACGGAGGAATCCAGACCACCGGAGAGCAGTACGCCGTAAGGCACGTCAGACATCAGGTGGCTTTTCACTGACTCTTCCAGCGCCTGACGCAGTGCGTTTTTATCGGTAACGTTGTCTTTTACCGCGTCATAATCGAACCAGTCGCGCTGATAATACTGACGAATTTCGCCATCTTTGCTCCACAGATAGCTGCCTGCCGGGAACTCTTTGATGGTGCGGCAAACCGGGGTCAGCGCTTTCATTTCAGAGGCAACATAGAAGTTACCGAATTCGTCGTAACCCATATACAACGGGATAATGCCGATGTGGTCACGACCAATCAGATAGGCATCTTTTTCGCTGTCGTAGAGGGCGAAAGCAAACATTCCCTGCAAATCATCAAGGAATTCCGGGCCTTTTTCCTGATACAGCGCGAGGATCACCTCGCAGTCAGAACCGGTCTGGAACGGGTAGCGGTCAGCGTATTCCGCGCGCAGTGCCTGATGGTTGTAGATTTCACCGTTGACGGCCAGCGCATGCGTTTTCTTTTCGTTATACAGCGGCTGCGCACCGGCGTTGACGTCGACAATCGACAAACGTTCGTGCGCCAGAATAGCTTTATCGCACGCATAAATGCCCGACCAGTCAGGGCCGCGGTGACGCATCAGGCGGGAGAGCTCCAGCGCTTTTTTACGCAGCTCGCCCGCGTCAGTTTTAATATCCAGTACACCAAAAATCGAACACATAGACTTCTCCGTTAACCCTGTAATGTCGTGAAATTGTTGTGGCTATGGGTTAAAAAATGCCGTAAAGCGCAAGAGGGCGCAAGCGTTTTAGGGGCTGAAAAAGAAATAGTGCAACAGGAGTTAATGGATGCTGAAAAATGGACAGGTTATGAACGATGGAATTAGCGAATCAACAATATTTTGGTGTTTTTATTGAATGAATCGATGGTTGCAAGTGTTGCCGGATAAGCAACATGTCATCCGGCAACCTAACGACTTAAATCACATCGATTTCCGCAACCGATGGATAAATCCACGAAGGGCGGAACGGCATGCTGTCGATATCGTCCAGCGTCGAGACGCCAGAAAGCACCAGAATGGTTTCGAGCCCGGCCTGGAAGCCCGCCAGAATATCGGTACGCAGGTTATCGCCGACAATCACTGTCTGCTCCGAGTGCGCCTGCATTTTGTTCAATGCCGCGCGAATAATCCACGGGCTTGGTTTACCCACGTAGAAAGGCTTGCGGCCGGAAATCTTTTCGATGCCCGCGCACAGCGCGCCGCAGGCCGGATAAAAGCCGCGACCGTGGGTATCCGGGTTGGTAGCAATAAAGCGCGCGCCGTTGGCGACAAAGAAAGCCGCTTTATGCATCATCTCCCAGTTGTAGGAGCGGGTTTCGCCGACGATCACAAAATCCGGATTCACATCGGTGATGGTAAAACCGGCTTTATAAAGTTCGTGGATCAGCGCGCCTTCCCCGACAACGTAAGCTTTTTTCCCTTCCTGACGACGCAGGAAATCGGCGGTAGCCATCGCGGAGGTATAAAACACGCTGTCCGGCACGTTAACGCCTGCGGTAGCAAAACGGTTCGCCAGATCCTGCCCGGTTTGGGAAGGATAGTTGGTCAACAGTACCAGCGGCAGGCCTTTCTCCAGAATTCGTGTTAGAAATTCTGCGGCACCGGGTACGGCCACGTTATCGTGCATCAGCACGCCGTCGATATCACAAATTACATTCTGAATGGTCATGGACTACCTGACATGGTCTGAAAGAGGCGTAATTATACACGGAATTACGCAGGCTGCCTTGCGAGAGGCAGCCTGCGCGCAAGAGGATTAACCTTCCAGCAAATGCTGCAACAGAATCCCGTTGAGCATCGCACGTTTGACCAGCGCAAACGCGCCGATCGCGGAGCGGTGATCGAGCGTAGAGCGCACCACCGGCAGATTTTTGCGAAACGCCTTCAGCGCCTGGGTGTTAATGCAGCCTTCGATAGCAGGCAGCAAAATACGTTCAGCTTCGGTGATTTCACCGGCAATGACAATTTTCTGCGGATTGAACAGGTTAATCGCAATAGCGATGGTTTTACCTAAATGACGTCCTACATGCTCAAGCACTTCCGTTGCCAGCGCATCACCCTTAGTGGCGGCTTTGCAGATGGTTTTGATAGTGCAATCATCAAGTGTCACGCGGCTCTGATAGCCCTGTTCCAGCAGGTGACGCACGCGGTGTTCAATGGCGGCGTTGGCGGCGACGGTTTCCAGACAGCCGAAGTTACCGCAGTGGCAGCGCTCGCCCAGCGGATCGACCTGGATATGTCCGATTTCACCGACGTTACCATTACGACCAATAAAAATGCGCCCGTTAGAGATAATCCCGGCGCCGGTTCCCCGATGCACACGCACCAGAATAGAGTCTTCACAGTCCTGACTTGCACCGAAGTAGTGCTCTGCCAGCGCCAGGCTGCGGATATCGTGGCCGACGAAACAGGTAACCTTGAAGCGTTTTTCCAGCGCGCCAACCAGTCCCCAGTTTTCTACCGCAATGTGCGGCATATAGCGGATCACGCCGCTTTCCGGGTCAACCAGGCCGGGCAAAATCACGGAAATAGCAATCAGCTCGCGAATTTTGCGCTGGCAGGTTTCTATAAAGGTGGCGATGGTATTGAGCAGCGCATGTTCCAGCGTTTCCTGGGTACGCTCGGGCAGGGGGTAGTGCTCTTCAGCCACCGCTTTACTGCTGAGATCGTAAAGAGTGAGCGTCGCATCGTGACGGCCAAGGCGCACGCCGATGGTGTGAAAATTGCGGGTTTCGGTGACGATAGAGATAGCGCGGCGGCCCCCGGTGGAGGCCTGTTGATCGACTTCTTTAATCAATCCGCGCTCAATAAGCTGACGCGTAATTTTGGTTACGCTGGCGGGAGCAAGCTGGCTCTGTTCGGCGATTTGAATGCGCGAGATTGGCCCATGCTGGTCAATCAGGCGGTAAACGGCCGCACTGTTAAGCTGTTTTACGAGGTCAACATTACCAATTTGAGCTTGTCCGCCTGATGTCATACTTTCGCTTACTCAGTTAACGACCTCGTTACCATTAACGATGGTCTTGGTGATTTTATAATCGCGCGTGAACGCGGTCAGGTTTGCGGTCATGCCCGGGGCAATCTGACCCAGATGCCCATCAACGCCAATTGCGCGAGCCGGGTAGAGTGTGGCCATACGCAGCACTTCATCCAGTGCAATGCCGCAGTGCTCGACCAGGTTGCGAACGCCTTCAATCATGGTCAGAGAGGAGCCGCTTAGCGTACCGTTTTCATCTACGCACAAACCGTTACGGTAGTATATTGTTTTACCAGCAAAAATGAACTGATCAATATTTGCACCTGCCGGCGCGGTGGCGTCCGTAACCAGACACAGTTTCTCACCTTTCAGGTGTTTGGCGTTACGGATGTTGGCGTAGTTGACGTGCAGGCCATCAGCGATGATCCCGCAGTAGACATCGGCATTGTCAAAAATGGCGCCCGCCAGACCCGGTTCGCGGCCGCTGATGTACGGCATCGCGTTATAAAGGTGGGTGGCAAACGTAATGCCCGCGCGGAAGCCGGTTTTGGCTTCTTCCAGCGTCGCATTGGAGTGACCCGCAGAAATCACGATCCCTGCGGCAACCAGTTTACGGATAACCTCAGGCTCCACCATTTCCGGGGCCAGGGTGATTTTGGTAATCACGTCCGCGTTTTCGCACAGGAAGTCGACCAGCGAGGCTTCTGGCTTGCGGATATAGGCCGGGTTATGGGTGCCTTTCTTAATAATGTTCAGCCACGGCCCTTCCAGATGAAGGCCCAGCGCCTGATTAGGATGTTTGGCCAGGTACTCGCGCATCACGCGCACGCCCTGTTTCATAAGATCGTCGCTACAGGTGATAAGCGTTGGCAGATAGCTGGTGCAGCCCGATTTTTCGTTGGCTTTCTGCATGATTTCCAGCGTTTCAACGCTTACGGCTTCTGCTGTATCGTTGAACTGCACGCCGCCGCAGCCGTTCAGCTGAACGTCGATAAAACCAGGGGCAATAATGGCGCCGTTGACTGAACGTTGTTCAATATCTGACGGTAATTCTGCCAGCGGGCAGAGACGTTCGATAAGGCCATTAGCGATAATAATCGCGTGGTCATCCAGAATTTCGCGGCCAGTGTAAATCCGACCATGAGTTAATGCATACATTACGACCCCCGGGTTTCTAAAAAGCGCCCTGCACATACCGCAGGGCGATAATACATTACAGACCTTTGATGTTTTCTGCTTCCAGTTCGTTGAAATATTTCAACGTTTTCACTTTCAGCTCCATCGTAGACGGCTCATCGCAGACCATAACGGCTTTCGGATGCAACTGCAGACAGCTGATGGTCCACATGTGGTTGACGTTGCCTTCTACGGCCGCCTGCAGCGCCTGTGCTTTCTGGTTGCCCAGCACCAGAATCATCACTTCTTCTGCGTCCAGCAGGGTGCCCACGCCAACGGTCAGCGCATATTTTGGAACCAGAGAGACGTCGCCGTCAAAGAAACGGGAGTTCGCCACGCGGGTTTCGTGTGTCAGGGTTTTGATACGGGTACGGGAAGCCAGAGACGAGGCCGGTTCGTTGAACGCGATGTGACCATCGTTGCCCACGCCGCCCATAAACAGGTGGATTTTGCCGTAAGAACGAATTTTTTCTTCATAACGACGGCATTCTGCGTCAATATCTGCGGCGTTACCATTCAATAGGTTGATGTTTTCAGCCGGAATATCCACGTGGTCAAAGAAATTACGGTGCATGAAGCTGTGATAGCTTTCCGGATGCTCTTTCGGCAGGCCCACGTATTCGTCCATGTTGAACGTTACAACGTGTTTGAAGCTAACCTGGCCCGCTTTATGCATTTCTACCAGTGCCTTATAGGCAGTCAGCGGCGTGCCGCCAGTCGGCAGACCCAGCACGAACGGACGATCGGCGGTCGGGTTGAACGCGTTGATGCGGTTAACGATATGACGCGCGGCCCATTTGCCCACTTGTTCTGCTGTAGCCAGGGGAATCAGTCTCATTGTTCACCTCAATAGTTAATTTAAAAAGGTCGTGGATTGACGAATGCTTATCTTAAAGCGTAACGCACTTTCGCGGTAACAAGGGGTCAATCCGCTTTGATTTTTTGAATGATAAAATAAGTTTTGCGAGTTAGCCAGCAAAAGGGAGGGGGTATAGCGATATTTGGTGACAAAAATCACAAAAAAAGGGTGTTTAATTTGCGATACGAATTAATTTTTCACACACTCCACATGTCAATGAATAATTCGTCGTACTTATCAGTTGTAACACTATAAAAAACAGCAAAGCGTGAGCCTAACGGGGTCTCATAGGGGGAATAAAGTGAGTATTCTAGGTTATTTACAAAAGGTCGGTCGCGCCCTGATGGTGCCGGTCGCCACGCTGCCTGCGGCGGCAATTTTGATGGGGGTTGGTTACTGGATCGACCCTGTCGGCTGGGGTGGCGATAACGCCCTTGCCGCGTTCTTCATTAAGTCTGGCTCGGCCATTATTGATAACATGTCCGTCCTGTTTGCCATTGGTGTGGCTTATGGGATGTCGAAAGATAAAGACGGTGCTGCGGCGCTGACTGGCTTCGTAGGCTTCCTGGTGTTGACTACGTTATGTTCTCCGGCGGCAGTGGCGATGATCCAAAAAATCCCGGCGGACCAGGTTCCGGCGGCGTTCGGTAAGATCAGTAACCAGTTCGTGGGTATTCTGGTCGGTATTATCTCTGCGGAACTCTATAACCGCTTTAGCAGCGTTGAGCTGCCGAAGGCGCTGTCGTTCTTCAGCGGTCGCCGTCTGGTGCCGATTCTGACCTCCTTTGTGATGATCGTGGTCGCCTTTATTCTGATGTACATCTGGCCGGTGATTTTCGACGGTCTGGTGAACTTCGGTGAGCACATCCAGAAGCTGGGCTCCGTTGGCGCGGGCGTTTACGCCTTCTTCAACCGCCTGCTGATCCCGGTTGGCCTGCACCACGCGCTGAACTCCGTGTTCTGGTTCGACGTAGCGGGCATTAACGACATTCCTAACTTCCTCGGTGGCGCACAGTCTATCGAAGCGGGTAAAGCGGTAGTCGGTATCACCGGTCGTTATCAGGCGGGCTTCTTCCCAATCATGATGTTCGGCCTGCCGGGTGCCGCGCTGGCTATCTATCACTGCGCGCGTCCTGAAAACAAAGCGAAAGTGCTGGGTATCATGATGGCAGGTGCCTTTGCGGCATTCTTCACCGGGATCACCGAGCCGCTGGAATTCTCCTTCATGTTCGTGGCACCGGTTCTGTATGTGATCCACGCTTTCCTGACCGGCATCTCCGTATTTATCGCGGCCAGCATGCAGTGGATTGCCGGTTTCGGCTTCAGCGCGGGTCTGGTGGATATGGTGCTCTCCTCGCGTAACCCGCTGGCGACACACTGGTGGATGCTCATCCCGCAGGGGCTGGTGTTCTTCGTTATCTACTACGTGGTGTTCCGTTTCACCATCACCAAATTCAACCTGATGACCCCGGGTCGCGAGCTGGCGGTTGCCGGTAGCGAAGCGGATGGTCAGGACACCAATGTAGGCAGCGATAAAGAGCAGGATGTTTCCGGCCTGGCGCGTCAGTACATCGCCGCGATTGGCGGTTCTGACAACCTGACCGGCATTGATGCCTGTATCACCCGTCTGCGTCTGAACGTGAAAGACTCTTCTCTGGTGAACGATGCGATGGCGAAACGTCTGGGCGCATCCGGCGTGATTCGCCTGAACAAAACCAGCGTGCAGATTATCGTTGGCTTCGTGGCAGAGAAAATCGCCAACGCGATGAAAACCACAGGCCCGGTCGCGGCGGCTGAAGCCACTGCGGCACCGGCAGCAGCGCCTGCGGCAAAACCACAGGCCGTACCGAATAACAGCACCGTGATTGCCGAGCTGGTTTCTCCGGTAACCGGTGAAGTGGTGGCGCTGGAAGAGGTGCCAGACGAAGCCTTTGCCAGCAAAGCGGTAGGCGACGGCGTAGCGGTTAAACCGACGGATAAAACCGTGGTTTCTCCGGCAGCGGGCACCATCGTGAAAATCTTCAATACTAACCATGCGTTCTGCCTGGAAACCGAGAAAGGCGCGGAAATCGTTGTCCACATGGGTATCGATACCGTTGCGCTGAACGGCCAGGGCTTTACTCGCCTGGTGGAAGAGGGTGCGGAAGTGAAAGCAGGTCAGCCGGTTCTGGAAATGGATCTCGACTACCTGAACGCCAATGCACGTTCAATGATTAGCCCGGTGGTTTGCAGCAACATCGACGACTTCAGTGGCCTGGTCATTAAGGCGCAGGGTCATGTCGTCGCAGGGCAAACAGCGCTGTATGAAATTAAAGGTAAATAATCGCTCCTGAGTTCGCGATTGCCTTAAGCGGCGGGGGACTATCCTCCGCCGCTTTTTTTTGCAGCAAATGATCCCCATATTCCTCTTCAAAGACGCATTTTCTGTAAGTTAAGGGTTGTCTCGGCGTCCGGCTTATAAGATCATACGCCGTTATACGTTATTTACGCTTTTGAGGAATCCACGATGAGTGAGGCTGAAGCCCGCCCGAGTAACTTTATTCGTCAGATCATCGATGAAGATCTGGCCAGTGGGAAGCACACCACAGTCCATACCCGTTTTCCGCCTGAGCCGAACGGTTATCTGCACATCGGCCATGCGAAATCGATCTGCCTGAACTTTGGCGTCGCGCAGGACTATCAGGGCCTGTGCAACCTGCGTTTTGATGACACTAACCCGGTAAAAGAAGATATCGAATACGTCGAGTCGATTAAGCACGACGTCGAGTGGTTAGGTTTTCACTGGGCTGGTGATATTCACTACTCCTCAGACTATTTCGATCAACTGCACCAGTACGCGGTAGAACTTATCAACAAAGGCCTGGCCTATGTTGACGAACTGTCACCGGAAGAGATCCGCGAATACCGCGGCACCCTGACTGCGCCGGGTAAAAACAGCCCGTTCCGCGATCGTAGCGTCGAAGAGAACCTGGCGCTGTTTGAAAAAATGCGTACCGGCGGTTTTGAAGAAGGTAAAGCCTGCCTGCGCGCGAAAATCGACATGGCGTCGCCGTTCATCGTCATGCGCGACCCGGTGTTGTACCGTATTAAATTTGCCGAGCACCACCAGACCGGCAACAAGTGGTGCATCTACCCGATGTACGACTTTACCCATTGCATCAGCGATGCGCTGGAAGGCATTACGCACTCCCTGTGCACCCTGGAGTTCCAGGACAACCGTCGTCTGTATGACTGGGTGCTCGACAACATCTCTATTCCGGTTCACCCGCGCCAGTACGAATTCTCGCGCCTGAATCTGGAATACACCGTGATGTCCAAGCGCAAGCTGAACCAGCTTGTCATGGAAAAACACGTTGAAGGCTGGGATGACCCGCGTATGCCGACCATTTCCGGTCTGCGTCGTCGTGGTTATACCGCCGCCGCTATCCGTGAGTTCTGCAAACGCATCGGCGTGACCAAGCAGGACAACACCATTGAGATGGCGTCGCTGGAATCCTGCATTCGTGAAGATCTTAACGAAAACGCCCCGCGCGCAATGGCGGTGATCGATCCGGTGAAACTGGTTATCGAAAACTACCAGGGCGAAGGCGAAATGGTCACCATGCCGAACCATCCGAACAAACCGGAAATGGGCAGCCGTGAAGTGCCGTTTAGCGGCGAGATCTGGATCGATCGCGCTGACTTCCGCGAAGAAGCCAACAAGCAGTACAAGCGTCTGGTGATGGGTAAAGAAGTGCGTCTGCGTAATGCTTACGTGATTAAAGCAGAACGCGTAGAGAAAGATGAGGAAGGTAATATCACCACCATCTTCTGTACCTACGATGCTGACACCCTGAGCAAAGATCCGGCAGATGGCCGTAAAGTGAAAGGCGTTATTCACTGGGTGAGCGCAGCACACGCGCTGCCGGTTGAAATCCGCTTGTACGATCGTCTGTTCAGTGTGCCGAACCCGGGCGCGGCGGAAGATTTCTTGTCGGTGATGAACCCGGAATCGCTGGTAATCAAGCAGGGCTTTGCTGAGCCGTCCCTGAAAGACGCTGTTGCCGGTAAAGCGTATCAGTTCGAGCGTGAAGGTTACTTCTGCCTCGACAGCCGCTACGCTACCGCAGAAAAACTGGTGTTCAACCGCACCGTTGGCCTGCGCGACACCTGGGCGAAAGCAGGCGAGTAATCCCCTGTTTGCGAAAAAACGCCGCCTCTGCGGCGTTTTTTTTATCTCTCATATTCGCGATGCGAATTAATCTTTTTTATGCAGGCATCATCCGTTTGCATCATTTCATACAGATACATCCCCGCAACCTGTGCTATTAACATTTTCCCCTGATGAGATAAGGCGTTGCGCCGCTTAATGTTAATAAATCGCATTTGTTACAAGACGCAACGAAATATGTGCGCTTTGTCATAGTCCTGCGTTTTGCTTGCGAAAAAGGATTGATAATTCGCGTCGCGAAAAATAATCTAATCCTGTAGCAAAAGGTGCTTTTCACCACGCTACTTTTTTATCTGTTTTTTATTTTTAGCCTCTGCTTTGCGGCGGCATTTTAAAAGTCAAAGAGGATACACATATGCGTACGTTCAGTGGCAAACGTAGTACGCTGGCGCTGGCTATTGCCGGTGTCACAGCAATGTCGGGCCTGGTTATTGTTCCCCAGGCGAGTGCAGCAGGCTTTATTGATGACTCCACGCTAACGGGCGGCATCTATTACTGGCAGCGTGAGCGTGACCGTAAAGATGTGACCGATAACGACAAATATAAAACCAACCTTTCTCACTCCACCTGGAACGCCAACCTCGATTTCCAGTCCGGCTATGCCGCTGATATGTTCGGCCTCGATATTGCCGCATTTACCGCTATCGAAATGGCAGAATCCTCAGAAAGCGGTCACCCGAACGAAATTGCGTTCTCTTCTAAAAATAAAGGCTACTCGGAAGATTACTCCGGCGATAAAAGCGGTGTAAGCCTTTATAAAGCCGCTGCGAAATTTAAGTACGGCCCGGTTTGGGCGCGCGGTGGTTATATTCAGCCAACCGGTCAAACGCTGTTAGCGCCGCACTGGAGCTTTATGCCGGGTACTTATCAGGGCGCGGAAGCCGGAGCGAATTTTGACTTTGATGATGCCGGTGCGCTGAGCTTCTCCTACATGTGGACCAATGAATATAAGGCCCCATGGCATATCGAAATGGATAATTTCTACCAGAACGATAAACGCACGAAAGTCGATTATCTGCACTCCATCGGTATGAAATATGACTTCAAAAATGACCTGGTGCTGGAAGCGGCATTTGGTCAGGCAGAAGGCTATGTCGATCAGTACTTCGCCAAAGCCAGCTACAAATTTGATATCGCCGGTAGCCCGCTGTCTACCAGCTATCAGTTCTACGGTACCCGCGATAAAGTCGATGATCGCTCTGTAAACGATATTTACGATGGCACCGCGTGGTTGCAGGCGCTGACCTTCGGTTACAAAGTGGGGCAGGTTGACCTGCGCCTGGAAGGGACATGGGTTAAGGCTGAAGGCCAGCAGGGCTACTTCCTGCAGCGTATGACACCAACCTACGCCTCCTCAAATGGTCGTCTGGATATCTGGTGGGATAACCGTTCTGACTTCAACGCCAACGGCGAAAAAGCGGTGTTCTTTGGTGCAATGTATGACCTTAAGAACTGGAACCTGCCGGGCTGGGCAGTGGGGGCATCATACGTCTATGCCTGGGACGCCAAACCGTCTACCTGGCAGATCAACCCGGATGCATACTACGACAAAAACAGAACCATCGAAGAGTCTTCTTACAGCTTCGACGTGGCGTATACCGTACAGGAAGGCCGCGCGAAAGGCACGCTGTTCAAACTGCACTTCACCCAGTACGACAACCACTCCGATATCCCGAGCTGGGGCGGCGGTTACGGCAACATCTTCCAGGATGAGCGTGACGTGAAATTCATGGTTATCGCACCGTTCACCATCTTCTGATAAGTACTCAGGCGGGCCGCAGAGCCCGCCGTGTCGTATAAGGCTAATAACATGAAAAAAATGATGATGATGACCGCGCTTGTCGCGGCGCTGGCGGGCTGCGCGCAGTCTGAAGCACCCAAAGAAGATACCCGTTTAAAAGAGGCGTATAGCGCCTGTATCAATACCGCCGAGGGCTCGCCGGAAAAAATCGAGGCCTGCCAGCAGGTGCTGAACGTGCTGAAGCAAGAGAAGGCGCATCAGCAGTTTGCCAATCAGGAGACCATACGGGTAAGTGATTATCAGGCGTGTATTCTGGCGCGAAAAACCGGTAACGATCAGGCCGTGAAGAAAGATTGCGGTTTAATCTGGCAGGAAATTCGCAGCAACAATACCGCAAAATAAATCAACGAGACAGGTTTTTACGGGCGGAAGAAAATCGCCGCCCGTTTTTCTTTTAGAGTCTATTTTCTGCCGTCTGATAATCCCGGCTGAGGCGAACAAACAGCATCGCCGTGGCGGCAAGCCCGCACAAGGCGGCGCACATGAGCCACCATCCAGGAGCGCTCTTATCGCCAGTCAACTGAACTAATGCCGTTGAAATAATCGGCGTGAGGCCACCAAAAATGGCGGTAGCGAGACTGAAAGCAAGTGAAAAGCCAACTGTTCGGACATAGACCGGCATCACTTCGGTGAGTGCGGCGACCATTGCACCATTATACATACCGAAGAAAAATGAAAACCAGAGTAATACCAACGTCATACGCGTAAAATCAGGTGCCACAGTCAACCACTGCATTACGGGCCAGGTAGTGAACAACGCCAGTAATGTAATGCCCATCAATACGGGACGACGTCCAATCTTGTCAGATATCGCGCCGCCAATGGGCAACCAGATAAAATTCGATATACCAACTATCATGGTGACGATCAGACTGTCACGCGCACTGAGATTCAGTACCGCCCGGCCATACGTTGGGGTATAGACAGTGATGAAATAAAACGTCGTTGTTGTCATTGCGACCAACAGCGTGCCGGCAGTAATGATTCGCCAGTTTTTCGCGATCGTTGTAAAAATTTCTTTGGTATCCGGGCGATGCTTACGATGTAAAAACGCCTCGGTCTCCTGAAGCGAACGGCGCAGAACGAATATAAGAGGAATGATCATACAGCCAATAAAGAACGGAATTCGCCAGCCCCACTCTGAAATGGCATCGTGCCCCAGTGTTGCATTCAGGGCGTAGCCAATCAGTGCCGCAAAAACGATGGCAACCTGCTGGCTGGCGGATTGCCAACTGGTATAGAAGCCTTTATTACCCGGCGTGGCTATCTCTGAGAGATAAACCGAGACACCACCCAATTCCACGCCTGCGGAGAATCCTTGCAACAAGCGTCCAATCAGCACCAGAACCGGTGCAAGTATACCGATTGTCTGATACCCCGGAACCAGCGCGATAAGTAATGTACCGCAGCCCATGATCGCAAGCGTAACCATCAGCCCTTTGCGCCGGCCAATTCGGTCTATATAGGCACCCAATACAATAGCGCCGATTGGCCGCATCATGAAACCTGAGCCGAAAACCGCAAAGGTCAGCATGAGCGCAGCAAACTCACTTTCCGCCGGGAAAAAGGTTTTCGCGATATACGTGGCGTAAAAGCCGAACAGAAAGAAGTCAAACTGTTCGAGAAAATTACCGCTTGTGACTCTGAGGATGGCGCCGAACGTGCCGGCGCGTGAGGTAGGTTGTGTCATTGGGTCTGCTCTCCAGTGTCTTCATCTTGTTTTTATAGAGGTAAGCGTTTGTGGGTTAGTCGCCAGCGACTCCCGCCTGTTTTCCGCGTCGCTTCTCAATAGCCCACTTGAGTAAAGAAGCGCACCGGTAAAATCCGTGGGCAAATTTTCCATAGGGTAGGGTTAAAAAAAACGCCATTACGACCCCAAGATGGATGGCAAGCAGGATCCCCATCCACGTCGTATCTCTTCCCGCCAGCAGCCCTAAGCCCGTGAGGCTTGTGAGTAATAACAGCATGATGAATCCTCGATCCATCGGCTTTTGTCGCGGATCGCCATGCAAAGGTGAGCGGCGAAAATTCAGCCACAGTAACCCTGCCGGGCCGATAAGCAGTCCCAGCCCGCCAAGGGTGCCGAGTATGACCGGCGCACTAAAGAAGGGGTAGGGGGCTTCCCAACCGGCAATATAGTGATAAGCCGTGGCGACAAGCGTGGCGGCAAAACAGAGCATAAATCCGTAAAAAGTGAAGTGATGAAAGCGACGGCGCAGCAATGTAAAGGCATCGTCTGCTTCGTTGCAGCCTTTGCCATGGCCGCCATCAAGATATTTCAGGGTGAGGGCGTCGTGAGAGGCTTTAGCGATATCTCTGACGTGCGGAGTGCCCGGTGTGATTTCTCGCCAGAAACGTATGATTCCCGCCATGAGTAACGCTACCGCTATGGCAAAAACCGAACCAAACATCCACGCCAGCAAATTATGGGGAAAGATTTGATAAAAATCGCCGGCAAGCGGAGGGTGTGTAAGCTGCCCCTTCAATGCCATCGCGAGAAGTAAAAAGAGTACCAGACCGAAAGCCAGGGCCAGAGTAACGGTCAGCCCGGCCCGACGATAGAGTGCTCCGAACGCAGCAGGTTGCGCATAATGTTGATAGGTCTCCAGGCGCACTTCCGCCATGGCTTTTGGCACATTGATAGCAAATTCATGCGGTGGCGCATACTGACAAGCGTGCAGGCAGGCACCACAGTTGTGACATAGGTTAGCAAGATAGTTGATATCCGCTTTGCCGAACGCCAGCCGCTGGGTCATCGCCGGAAATACCGCGCAAAAACCTTCACAATAGCGGCAGGCATTACACACCTGCATCACCCGTTCAACTTCTGCTTCAGGTTCGGTCAGTATTTTCGCCTCAATAATGAGTTTCTCAAGCTGCTTCATTGCGCACCTCCCGTTTTGCCGCCAGCGCGGCCTCTTTCCCTGCGATGCGCCCGAAAGTTGTCCCGATGGACATGCCGACGCCTGCGGTATACCCCTTACCCAACACATTTCCGGCCATCATTTCCCCTGCGACAAACAGATTCCGGCTTGGGCGCCCGGCAAAATGAACCGCCGCACGATCGTTAACCCGAAGCCCAAGATAGGTAAAAGTGATCCCGGGTCTGAGGGCGTAGCCATAATAGGGGGGCGTGTCGATTGGCCGCGCCCAATGCGATTTTGGTGGCATAAGATTTTCGGTGGCACAGTTGTCGAGCGTGGTGTGATCAAATTGTCCTTGCTGGCATGCCTGGTTGTATTGGGTCACTGTCCTGGCAAAACGGGTCGCGTCAAGGCCCAGTTGACGGGCGAGTTCTTCTAACGTGTTCGCCTGAGCTCCGGGAAAAACAGGGGGCATAAAATGGCCGATCGCTTTACTGTCGATAATGGAATAACCAATCTGCCCAGGCTGTTGAGCGACCAGACGCCCCCAAATGGCATAACGTTTCGGCCAGAAATCTTCACCCTCGTCATAGAAACGTTGCGCGTCGCGGTTGACGACGATGCCCAACGATACACAATCAACACGCGTACAAATGCCGCCGTCGTAAAGTGGCGCACGGGCATCAATCGCTACGCAGTGGGATTGGGAGGGATCGCCGATGATATCCGCGCCGCTATCCATCATAAATTTGAGCAGTACACCCTGGTTAAACCGTGTCCCGCGGATCAGAAAGTTGTCGGCAGGCCATTCTCCTCGCGCGTTTTCCCCCCATGCTTCGCGCAGCCATTCGCGATTGGATTCAAAACCTCCAGCGGCAAGCACGCAAGATCTGGCTTCAATGCGCTCGTCTCCTGCCAGTGCGGCAACGAATTCTCCGTCCTGAAGCTCCAGAGCCTGCACAGGCGTGTCATAACGTATTTCCACGCCCAGATTTTCGGCGCTGCGATAGTAGGCGTTGACGAGGGCTTTGCCTCCGCCCATGAAAAAGGCGTTCGTGCGGGCGACGTGCAACGCGCCGGAAAGGGGCGGCTGAAAGTTAACGCCATGCCGACGCATCCAGTCGCGGCATTCGGATGACGTACGGATCACCAGTCGGGCCAACGCTTCGTTGGTGTTACCTTCCGTGACGCGAAGCAGATCTTGCCAGAATTCCTCTTCGGGATAGCTCTCTACCAGAACGTCCTGTGGCGCGTCATGCATGCAGCGTAAATTACGCGTGTGTTGCGAATTTCCTCCGCGCCACTGGCGGGGTGCCGCTTCCAGCATGAGCACCGAAGCACCCGCTTCGCGAGCCGTCAGGGCGGCGCATAAGGCGGCATTTCCGCCGCCAATCACCAGAACATCAACCATCTTCAACCTCATTACACTTTAACTTTTTGTTAAATTTGTAATTGAAATGTACATGGCTAATTTGCAAGAGCGCTATGCTGGTTTGCTAAACAGGGGTTTAGTTAAGGTAAAGCGTTGCGCCCGGCCACTCTCCTTCCTGAACGAGTTCACGCATGACTTTGGTGAGTACGACGCGGGTGGCAAGGCCTGCGGGGGTCAATTCGTTATCCGATAAACTGACCAGAAAGTTGGGGCGGCTAAGTATAGGATTGTGGATCGGGATCACTCTCAAGACTTCACTATCAAGATGCGAAACGGCAGCGCCAGGCTGAAGCGTGGCCCCCAGACCGTTTCGCACGGACTGCATTAACAAGGCAAGACCATCAATCTCTGAGACGATATCAAGATGTATGGCGTGTTCCCTGGCCATTGTTTCTAATCTCCCACGCAGTCCGTGGCCCAGGCTCGGCATAATGAGGGGGATACCAGACAGCTGTACCGGTGATAGCGTGTCATCGGCAATGTTATCAAGCAGGGTATGGTGGGCAATGAGAAACAGTCGCTCTTCCAGGATAGGCCTGGCGCTCCAGCGAACGATTTTTTCCTTTTGAAAGACAATGGCTAAATCAATCTGACGGGTATTTATCATTCGCTCCAGATTGCCGGAAAGGCTTTCGACAACATGCAGACGCACGTCGGGGTAGCTTTCACGCATGGCTTTCATGAAGGGGATACCGAGAATAGAGGCGGTACTGGGTGCCATGCCTACGCTGACGTGTCCGGAAAGGCGTGCTTCTCTGGCGGCGAGAATCGCATCATCGGCATGGCGGATAGCCAGTTGTGCCTGTGAGAAAAAAGCTAAACCCGCATGGGTCGGCGTCACGCCGCGTGACGTCCGCTGCAACAGACGAATGGCGAGATCGTTTTCCAGCCGGGTCATCTGTTGGCTAAGTGCCGAAACGCCAATATTCAGATCGAGGGCCGCACTACCCATGCTGCCGGTTTCGACAATGCGGACAAAATAGCGTAACTGGCGAAGCTCCATCTCACTCTCCAAAAGGTGGGGGATTTTACATTAAAGCAACATTAGCGGAGAGGGAAGTGAGAAAAAGGAAGTACACACCAATAAAAAAGCCAACCCGAAGGTTGGCTTTACAGAATCCTGAAGATAATTACTTCTCTACGCCATCGTGCGCGTGTTCATCTTCGCGGCAGTCACCTTCAGCGCAGTGACCATACAGGTACAGGCTGTGGTTGGTTAAGCGGATCCCGTGTTTCGCAGCGATTTCACGCTGGCGGGCTTCGATGGAATCATCGCTGAATTCGATAACTTTGCCGCAGTCGAGGCAAATGAGGTGATCGTGATGGTGTTGCTGAGTCAGTTCGAAAACGGACTTGCCACCTTCAAAATTATGGCGTGTAACGATGCCAGCGTCATCAAACTGATTGAGAACGCGATAGACGGTCGCCAGACCAATCTCTTCACCCATGTCGATCAGGCGTTTGTATAAGTCTTCCGCACTGACATGGTGATTGTCTGGTTCCTGAAGCACTTCCAGGATTTTTAACCGGGGAAGTGTGACTTTCAGGCCAGCCTTCTTTAATGCGGTATTGTTGTCAGTCATGCGGAATCTGTCCTGTTGCTAAACGATTGACTTCCAAACGCGGAAGTAACACAGAGAGTGCACCGAGTGTAATGCGTCTCATTATAGAATGACGCCTTCTAAATGAAAACAGCAAGACCTGGGCGAATAAAGATATCGAAAACGAGGCTTGACCTGCAAACTCGCTAAATTCAGAAGATATTGTACAGATTTACGCTCAAAAGTTAAAAAATTGTAGCTATTATTTTGATTGCTTCTACCTATTAATGCGGCGCGATTTAACAATCACGCCGCATTAAACATCAGGCGTTTTTAATCTCTTCCAGATGCAGCTCTTCAGAAATCTGTTTAACCCATTTTTCTACACGTTCAGCGGTCAGTTCCGGCTGACGGTCTTCATCGATAGCCAGACCCACGAAGTGATCGTCATCGGCCAGGCCTTTAGAGGCTTCGAAGTGGTAACCGGCCGTTGGCCAGTGGCCGACGATGGTCGCACCGCGCGGTTCAATGATGTCGCGGATAGTACCCAGCGCATCACAGAAGTATTCCGCGTAGTCTTCCTGGTCGCCGCAGCCGAACAGTGCAACAAGTTTGCCATTGAAATCAATTTCTTCCAGAGTCGGGAAGAAATCGTCCCAGTCGCACTGGGCTTCACCGTAATACCAGGTCGGAATACCTAACAGCAGAATGTCGAATGCAGCCAGGTCTTCTTTGCTGCTCTTGGCAATGTCATGCACGTCGGCAACGTCTTTACCAAGCTGTTTCTGAATCATTTTTGCAATATTTTCGGTATTGCCGGTGTCGCTACCAAAGAAAATGCCAACGATTGCCATGAGTTAAATAACCTCTTGAAACTTAATGATATGGTGGTGGCGTATTGCCCACAGATAAGGGCAATCATAGCAGAACAGAGAAGGGTGCGGAATCAGCAATCGTACCGGACTGCACACTCTGCTACATGAAAGCGGGATTTTACGTAATTTTCAGAGCTTTTCCTGCGCGCGGAGCACGGCTAACTGGCTCATCAGAATCTCTTCGATAAGCTCGCTGCGACTCATATCGCGCGCGGTTGCCAGTTCGTTCAGGGCATCTACCGCGTCGTTATTGAGTTTCAGTTCGACGCGCTTCAGACCGCGAACTTTATCGCGTTTTAATTGATTACGCTTATTGATGCGCAGCTGTTCGTCACGCGAAAGCGGATTGGTTTTGGGTCTTCCCGGCCGACGCTCATTTGCGAACAAATCAATTGTCGTGCGGTCCGTTTGTTCTTTTGCCATGATTCAGAGTGACTTCGGGGAAACAAGCTACCGGGAAACGCCCGGTGCAGACAGCGCGCAATCATACATCAGTGCAACCGACACGCCAACGACCACGGCCATAATGGCGCGCGGTCGTTGAGTTTTTAATCAGTCTGCTAAATAACGGCGGATGGCGCGCAGTACCGCGTCCGGTTTTTCAGCATGCACCCAGTGACCGGCACCAGCGATAACATGCGCACGCGCCTGCGGAAATTGCGAGAGCAGGTCGTCACGGTAAGCTTCGGTAACGTAAGGCGAATTCCCCCCGGGAATAAACAGTGCCGGGTGATCCCACGCCGGAATCGTCTCCCAGCCGACGATGTGCGGGTATTGATCCCACAGCACCGGCACGTTAAAGCGCCACTCGCCGTCAACAAATGACTTCAGCAGAAACTGAATCACGCCTTCTTCGGCTAAAAATTCGCGCATGACGGTTGCGGCCTGCTGGCGTGAGGAGACGCCCGCGCGGGTGACTGCGTTAATCGCCGCAAAAATCTCATCGTGGCGACGCACATGATAGTCCACCGGCGCGATATCAATAGCGACCAGATGCTCGATACGTTCCGGGGCCAGGGCGGTCAGGGCCATCACCGCTTTACCGCCCATCGAGTGACCAATCACCGTGGCTTTCTCAATGTTGTGGGCGTCGAGGGTATCCAGTAAGTCTTGCGCCATCGCCGGGTAGTTCATCTCATCTGCTCGCGGCGAAAGACCGTGGTTACGCATATCGACTTGCAGGATATCGTGGTCGGTTACCAGGTCGCGTGCCAGCACGCCGAGGTTATCAAGGCTGCCAAAAAGGCCGTGAACGAGCATGATGGGGGAATTATTGTGCAGGTTTTGTGCAGATTGCGCTCGGGTATTCAATTTCATAGCAAAGTTCTTTTTTTCGCTCTGTCGGGTTAGGGTATTATGTTGGACATTCTCACATTCAGGGGCAAGATACGATTTTTATCCCATTTTTGCCGCTATCCTGGTATGACGCTATCCGCTGTTGGGTTTTGAACATATAATCCCAGCAACTTGTATTCAGAAAAATTATTGCACTGGATTAAGATGAAAACGATCGAAGTTGATGACGAACTCTATCGCTATATTGCCGCCCACACACTGCACATTGGCGAGAGCGCATCCGACATTTTACGGCGAATGCTGAAGTTTTCCGCCGCATCACAACCTGTTGTTGCTGCTCCGGTTGCCAAAGCTGAAGTCGCGCCTGCTCAGGTTGCTCCAGTTGCCGAGGTAAAACCGGTTAAAACCGCGAAAGACAAAGTTCGTGCTATGCGTGAACTGCTGCTCTCTGACGAATACGCCGAGCAGAAAAAAGCCGTCAATCGCTTTATGCTGATCCTGACGACGCTCTACAAACTGGATAACAACGCGTTTGCCGAAGCGACGGAATCGCTTCATGGGCGCACGCGTGTCTACTTTGCCGCCAACGAGCAAACCCTGCTGAAAAACGGTAATCAGACTAAACCGAAACAGGTACCGGAAACCCCATATTGGGTAATCACGAATACCAATACCGGTCGTAAATGCAGTATGGTGGAACACATCATGCAAACCATGCAGTTCCCCGCTGAATTAATCGAAAAGGTATGCGGCACAATCTAACCCTTGCATAAGAAGGATCAAGCAATGGCAATCCATAACCGTGCGGGCCAGCCTGCACAACAGAGTGATTTGATTAACGTCGCCCAACTGACCTCTCAGTACTATGTGCTGAAACCGGAAGTGGGTAACGCAGAGCATGCAGTGAAGTTCGGTACTTCCGGACACCGTGGCAGCGCGGCGCGCCAGAGTTTCAATGAACCTCATATTCTGGCGATCGCGCAGGCTATCGCCGAAGATCGTGCGAAAAACGGCATTACCGGCCCTTGCTTCGTCGGTAAAGATACCCACGCGCTCTCTGAACCGGCGTTTATCTCGGTGCTCGAAGTGCTGGCGGCAAACGGTGTGGATGTCATTGTGCAGGAAAATAACGGCTTTACGCCGACGCCTGCGGTGTCAAACGCCATTCTGGTTCACAACAAAAAAGGTGGCCCACTGGCAGACGGTATCGTGATTACGCCGTCTCACAACCCGCCGGAAGACGGTGGCATCAAATACAATCCGCCTAACGGTGGCCCGGCCGATACTAACGTCACCAAAGTGGTGGAAGATCGCGCCAATGCGCTGCTGGCCGATGGCCTGAAAGGCGTGAAACGTATTTCTCTCGATGCCGCGCTGGCGTCCGGCCATGTGAAAGAGAGGGATCTGGTACAACCCTTCATCGAAGGGCTGGCGGATATCGTCGATATGGCGGCTATCCAGAAAGCGGGCCTGACGCTGGGCGTCGATCCGCTGGGCGGTTCCGGTATCGAATACTGGAAACGTATCGGTGAATACTACAACCTGAACCTGACCATTGTTAACGACCAGGTTGACCAGACTTTCCGCTTTATGCATCTCGACAAAGATGGCGCCATCCGTATGGACTGCTCCTCCGAGTGCGCAATGGCGGGCCTGCTGGCGCTGCGCGACAAGTTTGACCTCGCGTTCGCCAACGACCCGGACTACGACCGTCACGGTATCGTCACGCCTGCGGGTCTGATGAACCCGAACCACTATCTGGCGGTTGCCATCAACTATCTGTTCCAGCATCGTCCGCAGTGGGGCAAAGATGTCGCCGTGGGCAAAACACTGGTCTCTTCGGCGATGATCGACCGTGTGGTAAACGATCTGGGCCGTAAGCTGGTGGAAGTGCCGGTGGGCTTCAAATGGTTTGTTGATGGCCTGTTTGACGGCAGCTTCGGCTTTGGCGGTGAAGAGAGTGCCGGGGCATCGTTCCTGCGCTTCGACGGCACGCCGTGGTCGACTGATAAAGACGGCATCATCATGTGCTTGCTGGCTGCGGAAATCACCGCCGTCACCGGCAAAAACCCGCAAGAGCATTACAACGAGCTGGCTAAACGCTTCGGCGCGCCAAGCTACAACCGTTTGCAAGCGGGCGCGACTTCTGCACAGAAAGCGGCGCTGTCTAAACTCTCTCCAGAGATGGTGAGCGCCAGCACGCTGGCAGGCGACCCTATCACCGCACGTCTGACGGCTGCACCGGGTAACGGCGCATCTATCGGCGGTCTTAAAGTGATGACCGACAACGGCTGGTTTGCCGCGCGTCCGTCAGGCACGGAAGACGCATATAAAATCTACTGCGAGAGCTTCCTGGGTGAAGAGCATCGCAAGCAGATTGAGAAAGAAGCGGTTGAGATTGTTAGTGAAGTGCTGAAAAACGCGTAATCTGATCGATTGTGAAAAGGAGCCGAAAGGCTCCTTTTTTACTGGCGTGTCGCCGAGGTTAACTCTCTTTAATCACGTAACACCACACCGCTTTGCGGCCTTCATGCTCCTGAATATAAACGCCCTGTAATTCCGGTGCGAAGCCCGGCAGCAGGTTGATACCTTCCTCCAACGCGGCGAAATAGCGAAGCACCGCACCGCCCCAGATCTCACCAGGAACGACGCACAAGACGCCCGGTGGGTAAGGGAGGGCGCCTTCAGCCGCAATGCGTCCTTCAGCATTACGCAGAGAAACCAAATCAACCTGACCACGCAGGTAGGCATAGTTGGCCTCCTGAGGGCTCATAACAACACGGGGCAGATGTGCTTTGCGGAACATCTCTTTTTGCAGCTGTTTAACGTTATTACGCGCATACAGGTCATGCATCTCCTGACACAGCTGGCGCAGAGTGTATCCGGCGTAACGTTGTTGGTGCTGTTTGTACAGGCACGGTAAAACCTCAGCAAGAGGAGCATCTTCTTCGAGCAATTGTTCAAACCGTTCGAGCAACGCAACCAGTTGTTGCAGTTTGGGCAAGTCTTCTGCTGGCGTCAGCAGGAACAAAATCGAGTTCAGATCGCATTTTTCCGGCACAACATGATTTTCACGCAAGAAATTGGCAAGAATCGTAGCGGGGACGCCAAACGCTTCATACTCGCCGGTTTGTGTGTTGATACCCGGCGTGGTGAGCAGCAGTTTGCAAGGGTCAACAAAGTACTGATGATCCGCATAGCCTTCAAAGGCATGCCAGCGTTCACCTGGCACAAACTGGAAGAAACGCAGGTCGTTGGCAATAACGTCAGTACCCCAGCTTTCCCACGGCTTACTGTCAATGGTCGTCGGTACAAACGGGCGAATGTGGTGGCAGCGGCTAAGGATAAGTTTGCGCGCTTCAACACCATTCTTCACGCAATCCATCCACATCTTTTTACCGCTCTCGTCTTTATGCATCTGCGCGTTGACGTCCAGTGCCGCAAACAGCGGATAGAACGGGCTGGTGGAGGCATGCATCATAAAAGCGTTGTTCATACGCTTATGGGGAACGTAGCGCGATTGCCCTTTGATGTGGCTGTCTTTTTTGTGGATCTGAGAGGTTTGCGAGAACCCAGCCTGCTGTTTATGGACAGACTGAGTCACCAGAATACCCGGATCGTTTTCGTTGAGTTCCAGTAGCAGCGGCGAGCAGTCAGCCATCATCGGAATAAATTGTTCGTAGCCAACCCAGGCTGAGTCAAAGAGAATGTAGTCGCAGAGTCCGCCAATCTTATCGACCACCTGACGTGCATTGTAGATGGTGCCATCGTAAGTCCCGAGTTGAATAATTGCCAGGCGGAAGGGGCGTTTTTCCTGCGCACGTGCTGGCGCCACTTCGGCTATCAATTCACGCAGATAACGCTCTTCAAAGCAGTGGGCATCAATGCCGCCAATAAAGCCGTAAGGATTACGCGTAGTTTCAAGATACACCGGCGTTGCACCTGCTTGCAGCAGTGCGCCATGGTGATTTGATTTGTGGTTGTTACGGTCGAAAAGCACCAGATCGCCCGGCGTCAGAAGTGCGTTGAGTACGACTTTATTTGATGAGGACGTGCCATTCAGAACGAAATAGGTTTTGTCAGCATTGAATACTTTTGCGGCATGCTGCTGCGCGGTGCAGGGGGCACCTTCATGAATGAGCAGATCGCCCATTGCGACATCCGCGTTACACAAGTCTGAGCGAAAAAGCGTTTCACCAAAATAGTCGACAAACTGATTTCCCGCAGGATGACGGCGAAAGAATTGCCCGCCCTGGTGCCCAGGGCAATCGAAGGCGCTATTCCCTTGCTCAACGTAATCGACGAGCGCGTGGAAAAAAGGTGGCAGTAGCTGGCTTTCATATTTCTGTGCGGCAGTTTCCAGCTGTCGCCCCTGATATTCCGCCGCTTCTGGTTTCTCTGAGAAAATAGCGGTAATAGATGCCAAATATTTCTCATTAATGTTTTGCTCTGATGCAAGAGTAACAAAAATGGGTATTGAATATCCGGTGTTATGAATACGCTTTAATACAGTATCGTTCAGTTCAGCATAACTCAGTACAATAGCGGCGACGTCAACAAAGTTTGTCGTGTCAAGTGATGTGAACTCTCGGGTAGTGATGAATGCTTGCGGGCAGGCCTTGCCCATGGCAATTTTTAATTTTTTCATGATGTCCTTCTGCCTGATAACGATATTTTGGCAAGTTAACAACTTGCCTGTTCCCTGAAGATGATCACGACGTCGCAGATTAACTGTCGGTTGGATGTTAGCAATAATTAATCTCTGCGCGCACGATGAAAATAGCGTTTTTTTGTGACGCTGCTCGATAAAAAAGAATAAAGAGAGACGAGATAATTCCATGAGATTATTCCATGGGATTATCTCGTGGAATATATTTGAAGGTTTATTTGTATGACAGGGAAATAACTATTGAGTTAAAGCATAAATCGATAGCCAATTCCCGTTTCGGTTAAAAAGTGGCGAGGCCGTGCCGGGTCAACTTCCAGTTTCTGCCGAATATGGCCCATATAAATGCGCAAATAATGACTGTGTTCCACCGCATTCGGCCCCCAGACGTGATTCAGCAATTGACGCTGGGTCAGCACCTTCCCCGGGTTATTGAGCAGTTCCGCGAGCAGGCGAAATTCAATAGGGGTGAGATGCACTTCTTCACCACTGCGCACAATGCGTCGAGCGGCAAGATCCACCTGCACATCAGAGAATGTCACCACCGGATCATTAGGCTGGGAACTGGCGTGGCGGCGTAGCGCGACGCGCAAACGGGCCTGTAACTCGCCAATGCCAAAGGGCTTGCTGAGATAATCATCCGCGCCCGCATCCAGCGCAGCGATTTTGTCATGTTCTTCACTGCGTGCGGAAAGGACAATGACCGGCGTGGCGCTCCACTGGCGGAAGTCGCGGATAAAATCGATACCGTCGCCGTCGGGCAAGCCGAGGTCAAGGATCACCAGATCGGGTTTGCGGGTCGCCGCTTCCAGCAATCCACGTTGTAACGTTTGAGCATCAAACACGCGTAGCCCTTCGGCTTCCAGCGCGGTGCGCAGAAAACGGCGAATGGCTTGTTCATCTTCAACAATCAGAACGCTGGTCACATATCCTCATGAAATTCTTCAAGTTCCGGTGGAGACTCCAGCGGAAGTGTAACACGAAAACAGGCACCGCCTTCAGGACGATTGCTGGCTGACAGCGTGCCGCCATGAATATCGACAATGGCCCGGCAAATCGCCAGCCCCAGCCCGACGCCGGGAATGGCGGATTCTTTATTCCCGCGGGAGAATTTATCAAAAATTCGCGTTTCTTGCCCCGGCGCGATGCCCGGCCCGTCATCCCAGATATCAAGGCGCAGTTGATGATTTTGCTCGCTGGCATGAATGCCTATCTGAGCCTGCGGCCCGGCGTACTTAACCGCGTTTTCCAGCAGATTAATCAGAACGCGCTCAAAGAGCGGGCCATCGACGTGAATAAGCATTAAGGGATCGGGAAGCGACAGCGCAATCTGCTGCCCGTTAAGGCCGGGCTCCAGCATGCGCAACGCACTGCCGATCACTTCTTCCAGCGTCAACCACTCTTTCTTAAGATTAAAGCCGCCAGACTGAATACGCGCCATATCCAGTAAATTATTTACCAGACGTGTCGTGTTTAACACGTGCTGGCGAATTTCGTTTGCCTGCGGCGCGTACGGCGAGCCGCTGCTGGCGAGATCGAGGGTCAGAATTTCCGCCTGACCAAACAATACCGTCAGCGGCGTGCGTAAATCATGGGAAAGCGCCGCCAGCAGCGAGTTGCGTAAACTTTCCCGTTCGCTGGCAAAACGTGCCTGTTCTTCACTGGCGGTCAGCGCCAGCCGTTCCAGTGCGTTGGCGGCCAGCAAAGTGAAGGTCTCCAGCAAACGTTGCTGCTCGGGGATCATCAACTGGCGCAAGTTAAGCGGTTCGACCACCACCAGCCCCAGCGTTTTGCTGGCGCTTTTTAGCGGCAGGATTTGGTACGGCACGCCGGGCAGCGTGTCTGTGCCCGCGCCTGCCGGTTGGCCTTTATCAAAGCTCCAGCGGGCGATAGCGTCATCCCACGGCGTCAGGCCATCCTGCGGCGTGAACGGTGTGAGCTTATCATCCTCGTCGGGAAGCAGCACCTGGCTGCGGGCATGGAAAGTTGACTGAATATACTGCTCGCAGGTGCGGGCGATATCTTCGGCGCTGCGCCCCACAGCCAGTGCTTTCGACATCTCGTACAGATGGCGGGTGCGCTGTTCGCGATAGCGCGCCACGCGCGCCTGGTAGCGCACACCGGCGGTCAGGTTGCCGATCACCAGCCCCACGGTGAGCATGACGCCGAAGGTCAGAAGGTATTGCACATCAGACACCGCCAGCGTACCGCGTGGGGCAATAAAAAAGAGATCGAAGCTAATAACATTGATAACCGTCGCCAGTACCGACGGCCAGCGGCCATAGAAGAGGGCGACGATCACAACGCCGAGCAGATAGAGCATGACCAGGTTGGCGGCGTCGAACGCCATTAACCACTGCGCCGCGATAAGCGTAATGGCAGTACAAAGAGCAAATGCCACCGCGCAGCCACGGATTTGCACCTGCCACTTGTCAAAGAAGCTGCGTGGATCGCGGGTTGATGAAGGCAGCGGAGCGGGTTTCTCATCCATCGCGACGACCAGCAGATCGAGATCCGGTGCATGACGGGCCAGGCGGTCACCGAAGCGTTCGCCGCTCCACCAGTGACGTTTCTCCTGCCTGCCGATCACAATTTTGCCAAGATTATGCTCTCGGGCGTAGCGGATCACCGCTTTTTCTTCCGAAGGATCGGAAAGGGTGGCGGTTTCCGCGCCCAGCTCCTGCGCCAGACGTAGCGAGCTGAGGATCGCGCGGCGCTGGGCTTCAGGCAGGCGATGCAGCGTAGGCGTTTCCACATACACGGCATGCCATACGCTGCCTAAACGCGCGGCCAGACGCGCGGCGGTGCGCACCAGTTTTTCGCTGCCCGTATGGTGGCCGACACAGAGCAGGATCGCGTCGCGGGTATGCCAGACTTTTTCCTGACCCTGCATGTCGCGCCAGGCGCGCATCTGTTCATCAACGCGATCCGCCGTGCGACGCAGGGCCAGCTCGCGCAGGGCGATGAGATTCCCTTTGCGGAAAAAATTCTCGATAGCGCGTTCGGCCTGCCCGGCGAGATACACTTTGCCTTCGTTCAGCCGCTGGCGTAAATCGTCCGGCGGGAGATCGACCAGTACCACTTCGTCGGCGGCATCAAAAAAAGGATCGGGCACCGTTTCGCGCACCTGAATACCGGTGACGCCGCTGACAATATCATTCAGGCTTTCCAGATGCTGGACATTAACGGTAGTAAAGACGTCGATTCCGGCTTCCAGAAGTTCGTCGATATCCTGCCAGCGTTTAGGATGAAGCGAACCGGGCGCGTTGCTGTGCGCCAGTTCATCCATCAGCACCAGCGCCGGACGGCGGGCGAGGGCGGCGTCCAGGTCAAATTCATGCAGATAACGCCCCTGCCATGACAGCCGCTTTTGCGGTAGTACCGTCAGGCCTTTGAGCATTTCCGCTGTCTCTTTACGCCCGTGGGTTTCCACCACGCCCGCCAGGATATCCAGCCCCTGCGCTCGCAAACGCTGGGCCTCCGCCAGCATCGCCCAGGTTTTCCCCACGCCGGCACAGGCACCAAAGAAAATCTTCAGCTTTCCGCGATGCGGGGAGGCCGTCTGCTCCAGCAGGCGATCCGGGTTTGGACGTTGCGGCTCGTCGGTCATCATCAGTTTTCCTTGTGGGCATCCAGCGCCATATTCAGCTCAACAATATTTACCACAGGTTGGCCGAGAAAACCGAGCAGCGGTTTTTGTGTCGCCGCGTCGATTTGCGCATTTAGCCACGCCGGTGAGACGTGACGCGCTTTGGCGACGCGCGGCACCTGCCAGCGCACGCTTTCCGGGGTCAGGCCGTAATCCAGCCCGCTGGCGGAGGCCGTTACCAGCTCCGTAGGAACGGTGGGTGGTGCATCCGGATTTGCTGCCCTCAGTTGGGCGACACGTTGGCGAATGGCATCATCCAGCGCCGGATTGCTGGCGGCCAGATTACTGCCGCCCGAGGCCATCGGGTTGTAAGGCACATCAGATGTGGTGGAAGGGCGACCGTGGAAATAGCTGGGTTGGGTAAAGTTTTGCCCAATCAGCGCGGAGCCGCGAACCTCATTCCCCTCCGTAATCAGCGAACCGTTAGCTTGTTCGTGGAACCACCACTGGCCGAGCGCGGTGGTCAGCAGCGGGTAGGCGCCACCCGTGAGAAGCGCCAGAAAGAGAAAAATCACAACAGCAGGACGAAGCAGAGACATGGTATACCTCACACCAGACCAAACAGAGTCAGTAACAGATCGATAGCTTTGATGCCGATAAACGGCACAATCAGGCCACCCAGACCGTAGATCCACAGATTACGGCGCAGCATGGCAGAAGCAGAAAGGGGCTGATAACTCACGCCTTTCAGCGCCAGCGGCAGTAGAAAGACGATGATCAGGGCGTTGAAAATCACCGCGCTCAGAATGGCTGAATCCGGCGAATGCAGATGCATAATGTTCAGCACGCCAAGCTGCGGCCAGCTTGCGGCAAACGCCGCCGGAATAATGGCGAAATACTTCGCCACGTCGTTGGCGATACTGAATGTGGTGAGTGAGCCACGGGTCATCAGCATCTGTTTACCGATATGCACCACTTCAATCAGCTTGGTCGGGTTGGAATCGAGATCGACCATATTGCCCGCTTCTTTTGCCGCCTGAGTACCGGAGTTCATTGCCACCGCCACGTCAGCCTGCGCCAGTGCCGGGGCGTCGTTGGTGCCATCGCCAGTCATCGCCACCATACGACCTTCGGACTGATACTGGCGGATCAACGCCAGCTTGGCTTCCGGTGTCGCTTCGGCAAGAAAATCATCGACGCCCGCTTCGGCGGCGATCGCGGCGGCGGTCAGACGGTTATCGCCGGTGATCATCACTGTCTTGATGCCCATTTTGCGCAGTTGCGCAAAGCGTTCTTTAATACCGCCTTTCACGATATCTTTCAGGGCTATTGCCCCGAGGACTTTTGCGCCTTCCACCACCACCAGCGGGGTTGAACCCTGACGGGCGATACCGTCGACCAGATGCTCGACATCCGCCGGGAAGTGCCCGCCGTTACTTTCAACGTGGCGGCGAATGGCATCTACGGAACCTTTACGGATCATGCGGTTATCGATGTTAATTCCGCTCATACGGGTTTGCGCGGTAAAGGGCACAAAGGTGGCGTGCAACTGCTGCACGTCGCGCTCCCGCAGGTTAAAACGCTGTTTGGCGAGCACCACAATGCTGCGGCCTTCAGGCGTTTCATCCGCAAGCGACGAAAGCTGCGCGGCGTCGGCCAGCGTTCTTTCATCCACGCCATTAGCCGGTAAAAATTGTGATGCCTGGCGGTTGCCGAGGGTAATGGTGCCGGTTTTATCCAGCAGCAATACATCGACGTCGCCTGCGGCTTCCACTGCACGGCCGCTGGTGGCAATCACGTTAGCCCCCAACATGCGGCTCATCCCGGCGACGCCAATTGCCGACAGCAGGCCGCCGATGGTCGTTGGGATCAGACACACCAGCAGGGCGATCAGGACGATCACACTCACCGGTTTACCGCTCCAGGTGGAGAAGGGCCACAGGGTCGCGGTTGCCAGCAGGAAGACGATAGTCAGGGCGACCAGCAGAATCGTCAGCGCCACTTCGTTAGGGGTTTTACGACGCTGCGCGCCTTCGACCATGGCGATCATCCGGTCAAGGAAGGTTTCGCCCGGGTTGACGCTACAGCGGATCACCAGCCAGTCGGAGAGGATACGCGTACCGCCTGTTACCGACGCGAAATCGCCGCCGGATTCACGAATAACGGGGGCCGATTCCCCGGTGATGGCGCTTTCATCCACCGACGCGCCGCCCTCAATCACTTCGCCATCGCAGGGAATAATGTCACCGGCTTCCACCAGTACCACGTCACCTTTGCGCAGTTCATCAGAAGGGACGTGGTCCATTTCGGCCCCGTAGTGCGGGGCGCGCAGTTTGCGGGCGAAGGCGGTTTTCTGCACGCTCTTCAGGCTGTTGGCCTGCGCTTTGCTGCGGCCTTCCGCCATCGCTTCGGCGAAGTTGGCGAACAGCACCGTAAACCACAGCCACAGGGCGATCGCGCCGCTAAACAGCGCGTTGCCCTGCAGGTGCCCGGTTGCCATCGCGAGGCTCATCATGGTGGTCAGCACACTGCCAATCCAGACGATAAACATCACCGGGTTACGCCACTGAATGGTCGGGCTCAGTTTTTTAATGGCGTCGAGTAGCGCCTGTCCAACCAGTTTGCGGTCAAACAGCGCCAGTTGCTTGCGACTCATAAACACATACTCCGCAATGCTTAAAACAGGGAAAGGTGTTCCGCGACCGGGCCAATCGCCAGGGCGGGAATAAAGGTCAGTGCGCCAACCAGCAGCACCGTACCAATCAGCAGGCCAATAAACAGCGCATCATGGGTTGCGAGCGTGCCGGGTGTGGCGGGCTGGATTTTTTTGTTCACCAGCGAACCGGCAATCGCCAGCACCGGCACGATGACGGCAAAGCGCCCCACGAACATGCAAAACGCCAGCAGGCAGTTCCAGAACGGTGTGTTAGCGCTTAACCCGGCAAAGGCGCTGCCGTTGTTGTTTGCCGCAGAGGAAACGGCGTAAAGCACTTCACTAAAGCCGTGGGTGCCAGGGTTGAGCATGGCGCTGCGCCCGGCGTCGGTCATCATTGCCAGCGCCGTGCCAAGCAGCACCAATGTTGGGGTCACCAGAATCGCCAGCGCGGTCATTTTCATTTCAGGCACTTCGATTTTCTTACCGAGATACTCTGGCGTGCGGCCAATCATCAGCCCGGCGATAAACACCGCCAGCAGAACGAACAGCAACATGCCGTACAGCCCGGAACCGACGCCGCCAAATACCACTTCACCAATCTGCATCAACCACATTGGCACCATGCCGCCAAGGGCGGTAAACGAGTCGTGCATCGCGTTGACTGCGCCGCAGGATGCCGCGGTGGTCACCACCGCATACAGGCTGCTGGCAAGAATGCCAAAGCGACTCTCTTTCCCTTCCAGATTGAGGCTGCTGTCTGCGCCCAGCGCCAGCAGGTGCGGGTTGCCTTTTGTTTCCGCCCACATCACGACTGCGACGCAGATGACAAAGATGATGCTCATCGCCCACAGAATCGCGCGGCCCTGGCGTTTGTCATTCACCACTTCACCAAAGGCGAAGCAGAGTGCGGCAGGGATCAGGAAGATCGCCAGCATCTGGACGAAATTGGTCAGCGCGGTCGGGTTTTCAAACGGATGCGAGGAGTTGGCATTAAAGAAACCGCCGCCGTTGGTGCCGATCATTTTAATCGCTTCCTGTGTGGCGACCGGCCCCATCGGCAACTGCTGGCTAACGCCTTCCAGCGTGGTGATATGCTGATACGGCAGCAGATTTTGCAGCGTGCCTTGCTGAATAAAGAACAGGGCGACCAGCAGCGATAACGGTAGCAGCACCCACAGCGTGATGCGTACAAGATCGACCCATGCGTTCCCGAGCGTAGTCACACGCTGGCGGGCAAATGCGCGGGCGAGGGCGAAAAGCACCGCGATGCCGCTTGCCGCCGACAGGAAGTTTTGCACGGTCAGGCCAGCCATCTGGCTGAGATAACTGAGCGTGGTTTCCCCACCGTACGATTGCCAGTTAGTGTTGGTGACAAAGCTGACGGCAGTGTTGAGCGCCAGATGCCAGGAGAGCCCCGGAAACCCCTGCGGATTAAACGGCAGCACGCCCTGGAGCATCAGCAGCGCGAACAGAGCCACCAGGCCGCAAAGATTGAGCAGCAGAATGGCGAGCGCATACCGCTGCCAGCTCATTTCGTCGGTCGAAATCCCCAATGTTCGCCACAGCACGGCTTCACCGCGCAGCGGTTCGTTTGCGATCATGCCCGCCAGCATTTTGCCTAACGGGCGCGCCAGTATGAACAGAACGACAAAGAAACTGGCGATAAGTAAAAATCCCTGAGCGGCCATCAGAACGCCTCCGCATTCAGCAGGGCGTACACCAGATACGCCAGTAACAGGAACACCAGCACCATGCCGGCTATTACGCCTGTAGTCACAACCCACCTCCAACACATTAAGTGATTGGATTAACGGTAGGATTTTCGGTGCAAAGATTTCGCAAAAATCAGGGGGCGGGGTGTAAAAAAAGTATAAAAATGGAAAAGACCATAATTTAACTAATGGTTAGTATTAATTTAACTTTTTTGTAACTCAGTTACGGCGAGAATGTAAATTAAACTTAAATAACCAAAAATAAGTGGTCGGATGAGTAGTAAAATTACAGCCAAAGCGGTATTATTTTAGTCAGATTACTGAGCTTTATTTTTATGGCGTAGATTGCCAGCCAACAGACACAAAATCATTCAAGTTGCATCAAGGCGGCAAGCGCGTGAATCCCCAGGAGCGTACAAAAGTACGTGACTGGGGTGAGCAAGCGCAGCCAACGCAGAGGCAGCTTGAAGGATGAAGTGTAAGGGGAGAGAATTATGGAACTGTATAAAGAATATCCAGCACATATTGTCCTTTTGCGTCGTACTTTCGCCGTGGCGGCTGGCGTGATTGCCCTGCCGGTCATGCTGTTCTGGAAAGATCGCGCACGTTTTTACAGCTATCTTCATCGCGTCTGGTCGAAAACCAGCGATAAGCCGGTGTGGATGGATCAGGCGGAAAAAGCAGCAGGTGACTTCTACTAAGCGCCGCACCGCCCGTAAATCAGACTTTTCAATAAGAACCGCCGTCATTTGACTGCGGTTTTTTTTATGCCTGCTGGCTACACTTACACCATGGATGTAAGGAGTCGGTATGCAAAAGAAAATCCCCGTTGGCATCAGCGCCTGTCTGTTAGGTGAGCCCGTTCGTTTTGACGGCGGCCATAAGCGTTTACCGTTTGCGGTAGAAGAGTTGTCGCCGTGGGTGCGTTTCGAGCCCGTTTGCCCGGAGATGGCGATAGGCTTACCCGTGCCGCGCCCGGCGCTACGGCTGGTGAAGGTGGCGGAAGACGAGGTTGCGCTGCGTTTTAGCGATGGTCGGGAAGGGGATTTAACCCAGGCCATGCGCGAGTTCAGCGCGCAACGCATTGAATCTTTCGACAGGCTTTGTGGCTACATTGTCTGTGCAAAATCCCCCAGTTGCGGAATGGAGCGTGTGCGCATCTACGAAGCGGACGGCAAAAACAACCGTAAAGCCGGGCGAGGTATTTACACCGAAGCGTTGATGGCACGCTTTCCGTGGCTCCCCGTGGAGGAAGACGGACGGTTGCACGATCCGGTGCTGCGCGAAAACTTCGTTGAGCGTATTTACGCGCTGCATGAGTTGAACAGTCTGCGCGAAGAAGGCCTCACGCGCGGCAAACTGATTGCTTATCACAGCCGCTATAAACTCTCACTGTTGGCCCATTCACAGCCCGATTACCGCGAACTGGGGCGTTTTGTCGCCACGTTACATGAATGGGAATCGCTGGACGCGTGGTTTATTGCTTATCGCCAGCGGTTGATGAATCTGCTTTCCATTCCGGCCACCCGGCGTAATCACACCAATGTGCTGATGCACGTGCAGGGCTATTTCCGAAAACAGCTTAATAGCCGCCAGCGCCAGGAGCTTTCAAACCTGATTGAGGGCTATCGTCTGGCCACGCAGCCGCTGCTTGCGCCCGTTACCCTCCTCAAACACTATATGGCAGAATTTCCCGACACCTATCTCGCCACACAACGCTATTTCGACCCCTGGCCGGAGGCCCTTCGTTTACGTTATGGATCTTAATGCAGGAGCGCTATGCCCACCCATTTGATGTGGTTTCGCCACGATTTACGCCTGAATGACAATCTTGCGCTATCCGCTGCCTGTCGCTCTGCCGATGCGACGGTGATAGCGCTGTACATTGCCACGCCAAAGCAGTGGCAGCAACATGCGATGTCGCCCAGACAGGCGGCGTATATTTATGCCCAACTCACCGCGTTACGGGCGTCGCTGAAAGAAAAGGGGATCCCGTTGGCGTTTGTGGAGGTCGATGACTTCGCCGCAAGCGTAGTGGTGTTAAAAAGTTTTTGTGAAGAGCATGGGGTGACCGATCTTTTCTACAACTATCAATACGAAGTGAACGAGCGCCAGCGCGATGCGACGGTTGAAAAAACGCTGGACGGGGTGCGCTGTCAGGGATTTGATGACAGCGTGATCCTGCCGCCGGGCGCGGTGATGACCGGCAATCATGAGATGTATAAAGTGTTCACCCCGTTTAAAAAGGCGTGGCTGACACGCCTTAATGATGGCATGCCTGAGTGCGTCGCGGCCCCCGCGACGCGCAAAAACGCGGCGCACAACGTGACGTGTGCGCCCATCAAATTCAGCTATCCGCAGCAGGATTTTGATGCGTCGCTTTTTGCTCCAGATGAAAAGAGCGTGCTTCACCAGTTACGGCAGTTTTGCCAGCAGGGAGCCGGCGAGTACGCCTCTCAGCGTGATTTTCCGGCGATTGAGGGTACCAGTCGTTTATCTGCAGCGCTTGCTGTTGGGGCAGTCTCCCCGCGTCAGTGCCTGCATCGTCTGCTGACCGAACAGCCTAAAACGCTGGATGACGGGCCCGGAAGCGTCTGGCTTAACGAGCTTATCTGGCGCGAATTTTACCGTCACCTGATGACCTATAATCCGGCGTTGTGTAAACACCGCCCGTTTATCGGCTGGACGGAAGGGGTGAAATGGCGCGTCTCGCCTGAACATTTGAAGGCCTGGCAGGAGGGGCAGACGGGCTATCCGATAGTTGACGCGGCAATGCGTCAACTTAACGCCACAGGCTGGATGCATAACCGCCTGCGCATGATCACCGCCAGTTTTCTGGTGAAAGATCTGCTCATCGACTGGCGCGAAGGTGAACGTTACTTTATGTCGCAGTTGATTGATGGCGATCTGGCGGCGAACAACGGTGGCTGGCAGTGGGCGGCGTCTACCGGCACGGATGCAGCGCCTTACTTCCGCATCTTCAACCCGACCACTCAGGGCGAACGGTTTGATAAAGAGGGCCAGTTTATTCGCGAGTGGGTCGGAGAGTTAGCGGAGGTTCCGCAAAAAGCGATTCATGAACCGTGGAAGTGGGCGGATAAAGAGGGCGTTACGCTTGCGTATCCGCGCCCGATTGTTTGCCACAAACAGGCGCGGAGTGAAACGCTTGCCGCCTATGAAGCGGCGCGGAAAGCGTGATGCTATCAGATTGCTGACAAAGTGCGCTTTGTTGTTGCCGGATGCGGCGTAAACGCTTTATCCGGCCTACAAAATATTGCAAATTCAATATATTGCAGAAACCTTGTAGGCCTGATAAGCGTAGCGCATCAGGCAATGTTGCGTTTGTCATCAGTCTCATGCTATTCGGCATCTGTCAGGCTTCAGCGACAACCCGACGGGCGCGGAATTTCAGCGCCTGATAGAGCCAAATCACCAGCACAGCACCCACGCAGGCCAGTGCGCCCCAGGTAATCTCGCTAAAGACGTCGATATAGGCGTCGATAGCGTAGTTCACCGCGCCCGCCGCATCGAAGGCGCTTTGAGATGTCTGGTCGGCGATCACGCCCGCCAGATAGTTGGCAATTGCCCCGGACAACAGCATATAGATGCCTGTCAGTACACCGGTGACGCCGGGAATTTCAATACGCGTAATTTGCGACATGGCGACCGGGTCGATAAACAGTTCGGCAAAGCCCATCACCGCCATCCCCAGCACCATCAGCGGCATTGAAGAGTGACCGTAAGCGGCTGACCAACGTGCGCTGAGGGTCAGAATGCAGAAACCTGCGCTCATCAGTCCCAAACCTAACGCGAACTTACCCCAGATACGCACGGTACGGTTGCCGCTGACACCTTCTTTAATCAGCCACGCCAGTACGACACCGCAGAGCATGACCGCAAAACCATTCACCGACTGGAACATTGCCGTTGGCACTTCGTAACCGAAGATATCGCGGTTTACGAAGCGGTCGATATACAGGCTAATCGAGCTGCCGCCCTGCTGCGCGAAGGCCCAGAACAGCATGCTGAAGAAGGTGAGCACCACGATCAGGCCGAGCTCTTTACGTTGTTTGCTGTTTTCCGCTTTGGTGTAGATTTTCGCCAGCACGCCAAGGCCAATTATCGTCGCGACAATCAGCGCATACACCGACCACTCTTTCCAGAAAAGTACGGTGATCAGCAGTGGAGTGGCAACCAGCAGCACCAGCAACCAGCCCCAGTTTGGCAGGCCAAACTGACGCGAATGCAGAGCGGCTTTATTGACGCCCGCCGTATGGGTGAAATGGCGATTACCGCACAGGAAAATCACCAGCCCTGCGAGCATTCCAATGGCCGCCAGCGCAAAGCCCATCGCCCAGCTATACTCCTGCTGCACGTAGCCGCAGGCAATTGGCGCGACGATGGAGCCGATATTCCCGGCGGCATACAGCAGCGAGAAACCGCCGTCACGGCGCGGATCTTCCGGATGATACAGTTCACCAAGCAGGCAACTGACATTAGATTTAAACAATCCATAGCCGCAGACAATAATTGCCAGCGACAAATAGAGGAACACCGGCGCTATCTCACTGGCACCCAGCACCAGATGCCCGACCACCATCAGGAACGCGCCAATCATCACGGCCATACGATTTCCCAATAGCTTATCTGCGAGGAAGCCGCCGAGGATAGGGGTCACGTAAACCAGTGAACAGTAGGCGCTGAACAGCGCATAGGCGTGGTTATCGTCGTACTTAAGCTGGTTGGTGAGATACAGAATCAGCAGCGCGCGCATGCCGTAAAAACTGAAATATTCCCAAATTTGCAGGGCGACAACGTAGTAAATCGCTCGCGGCTGTGACGTGTTCATAGTGCTCTAACCTCGGTTCTATCGGGCATCTCAGCGCCGGATAGATTTGTTTTCGTGATGTATTTTTGCGAAGCAGCTCAAGATATTTATGTAATATGCTGTCTGATTGCATAAATATACAGGATATCGTTCAGGTAAAGAAAAGTAATTTGTGTGATTAAATGTTGAAAGGGGCAAGTTTGACACACGATTTCGACTACAAAGAATGGGTTATCGACGTCAGACGCAGAGGACGCTATTTTAGTCTGTGATACGACATTCGCGCACAAGGGAGCGATGATGAAAAATACCGAGCTGGAACAACTGATTAACGAAAAACTCGGCAGCGCCGCCTTCAGCGACTATGCGCCAAATGGCTTACAGGTCGAAGGTCGCGAAGAGATTCAAAAAATTGTCACCGGGGTGACCGCCAGCCAGGCGCTGATTGACGAAGCGGTTCGCCAGCAGGCGGACGCGATTATCGTCCACCATGGCTACTTCTGGAAAGGCGAATCACCGGTGATTCGCGGTATGAAGCGCAATCGCCTGAAAGCGTTGCTCAGCAATGACATCAACCTTTATGGCTGGCATTTACCGCTGGACGCGCATCCGGAGCTGGGAAACAACGTGCAACTGGCACAGCTGCTGGGCATCAACGTGATGGGCGAAATTGAGCCGCTGGTACCGTGGGGCGAGCTCTCTATGCCGGTTTCCGGGCTTGAGCTGGCCTCGTGGATTGAAGCGCGTCTGGGGCGTAAACCCCTGTGGAGCGGCGATACCGGGCCGGATAAAGTCACCCGCGTGGCGTGGTGCACCGGTGGTGGTCAGGGCTTTATTGATAGCGCCGCCCGTTTTGGTGTGGATGCGTTTATCACCGGCGAAGTGTCCGAACAAACCATCCACTCCGCCCGCGAACAGGGGCTGCATTTTTATGCGGCAGGACATCACGCCACTGAACGCGGCGGCATTCGCGCATTAAGCGAATGGCTGAATGAAACGACCGATCTGGATGTGACCTTTGTCGACATCCCTAACCCGGCCTGATTAAAGAGGGTAAAGAGTGCAGCGAGCGCGTTGTTATCTATTGGGGGAAACGGCTGTGGTACTCGAACTCGAGCCGCCGGTCACCCTGACGAGCCAGAAAAGAATCTGGCGATTAACTCAGCGTCTGGCTGAGCAACCGGAAGTGGTGGAAGCTATTCCGGGCATGAATAACATTACGGTGATTTTGCGTCATCCGCAGGATCTTGCCCTCGACGCCATCGAGCGTTTACAGCGCTGGTGGGAGGAGAGTGATGCGCTGGAGCCGGAATCCCGCTATATCGAAATTCCGGTGATTTACGGCGGTGAGCAGGGGCCCGATCTCAATGAAGTGGCGCAACATAGTGGCCTAACGCCAAAGCAGGTCGTTGAACTGCACGCATCGGTGGATTACGTGGTGTGGTTCCTCGGCTTCCAGCCGGGCTTCCCGTACCTTGGCGGCCTGCCGGAACAACTCGCCATGCCGCGTCGTGCCGAACCGCGTTTGTTGGTTCCAGCGGGATCGGTGGGGATCGGCGGCGCGCAAACCGGGATCTACCCGCTCGCGACGCCGGGTGGCTGGCAGCTGATTGGCCTGACTTCGCAGCCGTTGTTTGATCCACAGAAAGACGATCCGGTGCTGTTACGCCCCGGCGATACCTTGCGCTTTGTGCCGCAAAAGGAGGGCGTATGCTAAAACTCATTCGCGCCGGGCTTTATACCTCGGTACAGGACAGCGGGCGAGAAGGGCTGCGCCAGTCGGGGATCAGCCGCTGCGGCGCGCTGGATAAACCCGCGTTGATCACCGCTAACCTGCTGGTGGGCAATGACGCTAACGCCGCGGCACTGGAAATCACCCTCGGTCAGGTCAGCGTTGAATTTACCCGCGACAGCTGGTTTGCCTTAACCGGCGCAGGCTGCGACGCGCAGCTGGATGATAAACCGGTGTGGAGCGGCTGGCGACAGTGGGCGAAAGCCGGGCAGCAGTTGGTTCTCAAACGCCCCGTTCACGGCATTCGTAGCTATCTTGCGGTCGCGGGCGGCATTGATGTTCCGCTGGTGCTGGGGTCGCGCAGTACCGACCTGAAAGTGGGTGTCGGCGGGCTGGAAGGACGACGATTACAGGATGGTGATACGCTGCCGCTGGGTAACGCATTGCGTCAGTTCGACGGGCCACAAGGCGTGAAACAGTTGCTTCACAGCAACCGCATTCGTGCGCTGCCGGGGCCGGAATATCACGAATTCGATAAGGCGTCACAGGATGCGTTCTGGCGTTCTCCGTGGCAGTTAAGTCCGCAAAGTAACCGCATGGGTTATCGCCTGCAAGGGCAACCTCTGATGCGCCAGACCGATCGCGAAATGTATTCCCACGGCCTGCTGCCGGGCGTGGTGCAGGTGCCGCATAACGGCCAGCCGATTGTGCTGATGAACGACGCGCAAACCACCGGCGGTTATCCGCGCATTGCCTGCATTATCGAAGCCGATATGTATCAACTGGCGCAAATTCCTCTCGGGCAACCGATCCACTTCGTTCCCTGTACGCTGGAAGAGGCGCTAAAAGCGCGCCACGATCAGCAGCGTTATCTGGAACAACTGGCATGGCGACTCAACGATGCTCATTGATTTAAATGCCGATTTAGGCGAAGGCTGCGGCAGCGATGCCGCCCTGTTACAACTGGTCTCTTCCGCCAATATCGCCTGCGGCTTCCACGCGGGCGATGCACAAACCATGGTTGAAAGCGTGCGTGAAGCGCTGAAAAACGGCGTCGCGATTGGCGCGCATCCGAGCTTCCCTGACCGCGAAAACTTTGGCCGCACGGCAATGCAACTGCCGCCTGAAACGGTTTACGCCCAGACGCTGTATCAAATTGGCGCGCTGGATGCCATCACCCGGTCGCAGGGCGGCACCCTGCGTCACGTGAAACCGCACGGTATGCTCTATAACCAGGCGGCCAAAGATCCGCACCTGGCGGATGCCATCGCCCGCGCGGTGCATGACTGCTCGCCATCGCTGATTTTAGTGGGCCTGGCAGGTAGCGAGTTGATTCGGGCAGGTGAGCGTTACGGACTGGTCACGCGCCAGGAAGTGTTTGCCGACCGGGGTTATCAGGACGATGGCAGCCTGGTGCCGCGCAGTCAGCCGGGTGCACTCATCAGCGATGAAGAACAGGCGCTCGCGCAAACGCTGGAGATGGTGGAATCAGGGCAGGTCAAAAGTATTAACGGCGTCTGGACGCCAGTAACGGCACAAACGGTATGTCTGCACGGTGACGGGGAACACGCGCTTCTTTTTGCCCGCCGCTTGCGTCGCGCTTTTGACGAGCGCAGTATAAAAATTAGCGCCTAAGCGCATATAACTAGATATTTTACAACAACATAACATAACGAAAACAGGGTGGAGAGTATGGGAGAGATGGTATCTCTCTGGCCGCTGATGGGTATCGCCGTCATTGTGGCTGGATTCTTATTGCGTTTTAACCCGGTGCTGGTGGTGATTGCCGCCGGTATCGTCACCGGTCTGGCGGCGCATATGCCGCTGCTGACTATCCTCGAAAAGCTCGGCGAGGGCTTCCTCAACACGCGTAACCTGCCGTTTATTCTGCTGGTGCCGCTGGCGGTTATCGGCCTGCTCGAACGCCACGGCCTGAAAGAGCGCGCTCAGGCGTGGATTGCCAAAATTCACAGTGCGACCGCCGGGCGCTTGCTGGTGGTTTATCTCTTTGTGCGTGAAGCCACAGCGGCGCTGGGGCTGACCAGCCTCGGAGGACACCCGCAAATGGTGCGCCCGCTACTGGCGCCAATGGCGGAAGGCGCGGCGGAGAAGACGCACGGTGAACTGCCGGGTGCGGTGCGATATCGCCTGCGCGCGATGTCGGCGGCAACCGATAACGTCGGGCTGTTTTTTGGTGAAGATATCTTCGTGGCCTTCGGCGCAGTCATCTTCATGCATAACTTTATGCTGGAGTCAGGCGGTATTCAGACCGAACCGCTGCACATCGCCCTGTGGGGGATTCCTACCGCATTGTGTGCGTTCCTGATCCACGGCGCGCGGATGTGGCGGCTGGATAATTACCTGCAACGTGAAGTGGCGAAAGCGCATACCCAAGCCGGGCGGGGGGACGCATAATGCATTTTCAACAAAGTTACCTCTACTGGCTGGCGGGGATCGTACTGCTGATTGTGGCGCTGATGTCCTGGCGCGACAAAGCCAACCCGCGTCGTCTGACGACGGGGCTTTTCTGGGGGGTCTACGGCCTGCTGTTTTTACTCGGCGACTGGGCTTATGAACTGCTTGGTGACAAACGCACGGTGCATATCGCCGTTGGCGTGGCGGTAGTACTGATGGCGCTGATTGCCGGTTTCGGTGGTGTGCGTTTGGGGAGCTATTCTCAGCGTACGCAGAAACAGCGTGAAGAGAGCGCCAGCCGCCTGGGAAATCGTCTTTTCTATCCTGCGCTGGCGATCCCGGTGGTGACCGTTATCGGCGTGCTGCTGTTTAACAACGTGCCGGGCTTACAGACCTCGCTGTTTGGCGAAGGCAATCACTCCACGCTGGTCACGCTTTTCTCAATGACCGTTGGCACGCTGATTGGCCTGGCGATGGCGATTAAAATGACCCACGAGCGCGTGCATCAACCGATTCAGGAAGCGCGTCGCCTGCTGGACTCCATCGGCTGGGCGTTTATTCTGCCGCAGATTCTGGCGACCCTCGGCCTGCTGTTTACTGCCGCAGGCGTGGGCGAAGGGATTTCGTGGCTGACCAAAACCTATCTTGCGGTCGATAGCCGATTCATTGCCGTCGCGGTCTATACCATCGGCATGGCCTTGCTAACAATGGTGATGGGTAACGCCTTTGCGGCCTTTCCGATTGTCACGGCGGGGATCGGGATCCCGATTCTGGTGTTGCAGCACGGCGGCAATCCGGCGGTAATGGCGGCGATCGGCATGTTCTCAGGCTACTGCGGCACGCTGATGACGCCGATGGCGGCGAACTTCAACATTGTTCCGGCAGCATTACTGGAACTGCCGGATAAAAACGCGGTGATCAAAGCGCAGGTGCCGACGGGCGTGCTGTTGCTGCTGGTTAACGTTTTCCTGCTCTATTTCCTGATGTTCCTGTAAGGAGTGAAAATGCGCACAGTATTAATCACCGGGTTCGAGCCGTTTGATGGCGAAGCGGTTAACCCTTCTTGGGAAGTCGTATCGCGTCTGGATAATGCTATCATCGGTGGGTGTCGCGTCGTGGCGCGTCAGCTGCCGTGTGTCTTTGGCGAAGCGCTGATTGAACTGAACGCGGCCATCGATTCGCTCTCGCCAACGCTTGTTCTGAGCGTCGGGCAGGCCGGGGGGCGCACGGATATCAGCGTTGAACGCGTGGCGATTAACGTCGATGATGCGCGTATTCCCGATAACCGTGGCAACCAGCCGGTCGATTCGCCCATTGTGGTGGAGGGCCCGGCAGCGTGGTTTAGTTCGCTGCCGATCAAAGCCATCGTGAGCGCGCTACGTGATGCCGGTATTCCCGCGTCAGTGTCGCAAACGGCGGGCACCTTCGTGTGTAATCACGTGATGTATGGTCTGCTACATAAACTGAGCGGTATGCCGGAAGCGAAGGGCGGTTTTATCCATATTCCGTATCTGCCTCAGCAGGCGGCGGCGCATCCTGGTGCGCCGAGCATGGCGGCGGAAACTGTGCGTCAGGGGCTGGAACTGGCGATAGCCACTGCCTTACAGGTGGAAAATGATATCCAGGTTACCGGCGGCGCAACGCATTAACAAAGGACGATACTATGCCTGAAGGCCCGGAGATCCGCCGCGCGGCGGATAGCCTGGAGGCAGCTGTTAAAGGCAAACCACTCACAGAGGTGTGGTTTGCTTTCGAACAACTGAAACCTTATGAATCTCAGCTGGTGGGGCAGCGCATTACCCATATTGAAACGCGCGGTAAGGCGCTTCTCACCCACTTCTCAAATGGTTTGACGCTCTACAGCCATAATCAACTCTACGGTGTATGGCGGGTGGTGGAGGCGAATTCCGCGCCGCAAACGACGCGCGTATTGCGCGTGAAGCTGCAAACGGCGGATAAAGCGATTCTGCTCTACAGTGCGTCAGACATCGAAATGTTGACGCCTGAGCAACTGACCACGCACCCGTTTTTACAGCGCGTGGGCCCGGATGTACTCGACCTTAAACTGACGGAAGCCGATGTTAAAGCGCGACTGTTGTCGCCGCGTTTTCGCAATCGTCAGTTTTCCGGATTGTTACTGGACCAGGCGTTTCTTGCCGGGTTAGGCAATTATCTGCGCGTTGAGATTCTCTGGGAGACGCAGCTTGCCCCTCAGCGTAAAGCCTCGCAGCTTACTGATGCCCAACTGGATGCGCTGGCGCAAGCGTTGCTGGCGATCCCGCGGTTGTCGTACAACACGCGTGGGCGGGTGGATGAGAATAAACATCACGGTGCGCTGTTCCGCTTTAAAGTGTTTCATCGCGATGGCGAAGCGTGCGAGCGGTGTGGGGGAGTGATTGAGAAAACGACGATGTCGTCGAGGCCGTTTTACTGGTGTCCGAATTGCCAGAAGTAGGGTGGTTTTTGCCGGATGATGGTTTACATCATCATCCGGCCCTACACGGTGGGCATAGTTATTCGCTGTCTTTGAACAGCGGGAGCCCCTGGGATTTTCGCCAGCGTTTGATTTCTTCAACGATACCTTCAGGGCTATCTTCTCTATCTTTGGGTGGGTAAAACAATAGACCATTACCTTCCGGATGCGTTACGATTTGGTCAAAGTATTCTACTAATGAATCAATGTATAACTCTCGTTCTTTGCCTTTGAGATTCTTAGGGTTTTTAAAGAATTCATCAAGGAAGTCAATGAATTCAGATTCTGTATAATCTTCGAGATGAGGTTTTAGTTCCATGTGGATTCTCTCTATTTATTTGAATGATTCTTAATGTGATTTTTAACAGTATTGATATGCATATTATCCATATCAAAGACTTCACCTCCTTTGCTAATAAAGTCAAGATGATGAATTTCGAATCTTTTCCTTTTTCCAACTTGCTCTGGTGGAATGCTAAAAGGAGCGTTACCGAGAAGAATTTCTCTTCGGTTTAAATCACTAAACTGAGCCATTAATTCAGGGGATAGCGACACAGCAAGCCAAAACTCCCTCCTGAAATGATCAAAATCCCTGAACTCCCTTCCTCTTAACTTATCCGCCACCTGTGCAGGTATTGGTGCGCCGATTCCTGAACTTGCCGCCTCAAGCCAATGTACATTATCGGGGATGACCTGCCCATTTCCAGTGGCAACACCAGGTTCATCTCTGGCTGTTTTAAGATAAACATAAATGGGTTTAATTCCCGAACCAGCGGGAAAGACCAGAATGTAATCATTAAAATCAGTGACGTCCGGAACCGGATAAGGTGGTGTCGTGTAGTCGTCTTTCCCGTCAGGGATAGGCGTAACCAGTATGGTCGGCTGATCAAGCGTGGGAACATTATTGCCGGTGTGGCCTGGCGCATTGCCATTTTCGGGATGTTCGGGCGTCCAGGTGATCAGCGGGCCATCTACGCCGTTTGCGCGGGTATATTCGTAGCGTCCCGTTGTTGCGTTCCACACCATATTGGCAACGCGCACGTTTTCATAAGGCGTACCTTCACCCGTATGTACCCCATAGACCTGAGGATTACCGTGAATATCGTTTCGCCAGAAAAAACGCACGCGAGTGGTGGCGGTGCCGCCTACGGCGGCCTTTTGCCGAAGAATATCGTCATACCAGTACTCATCGCGCCCGGGGACGCGCGCGCTTCCTTCTCCCGCAGCAGGAATGTAGAGTGCTGATGCCAGCGCGCCTATCCATGGCACGCTTTCAGCGGCACCCAGAAGGCCTCCCAACGACTCTGAGCCCCATACCCGGCTCATTGCCACTGGCAACATCGGGGCTAAGGAAGAAGCTTCAGCGGGGACTGTAGTATGTTTGCTGTCTGGCTTATGATCATATCCGCAGCAATCATCGGCGGTAGTCCGGGTAAATATCGCCATTTCGCCGAAATGCTCTGCGGGCTCCTCAGCATCTCCCGCATCCGTGCATCCCGTTTCTTTCAGACAGGATTTGGCGTACACCGGTGTGACTTTTTCCGGGGCGGGAGGTGGGGTTTTAATCTCATTATTGTTGAGCTGAACTTTAGGGACGGAAGTTGTAGATTGGGGAAAGAATAGGTTGTTATATTCAGCTGGTATATTTAAGTAGCTATATTCGGTGTTAGTAATGAGATGCTTACAGAGAATATAGTCATAAATAACAGAAATATGTTCGTAAGGAAGATGCTTGATATTAATGGATATATCAATTTTTGATACGGAAGCATTCCTCAGCTGAATATAATAATAGCGCTCCCAATGACCGGTGCGGTTTATGCGATAAAAATCAATTTCGATAAATAATCGTTCATTGTTATTGATGGCATTACTGAGTAGTGGACTGCTTTTATCGATAGTTTTTGTGAATTCCAGTGCTTGAAAATGACATCCTCTACCGGTATTGGTTACATCGTGTCGAAGTGAAAATGCGAAAATTTCGTCCGTATGATTCTGTTGCCAGCGGTTACCGATTGACGCCTCACTCCCACAATCAGCGGAAATGTTTCCCTGCTGCTCACCTGTAATTCTCAGGTAAATAATATTGCTCATTCCATTAGCATCTTTATTTTTAAAGTGGGTAATTAGATGCTGAACAAAAAGAAAGCACAAGTCAGATATAAGAAATTCGTGCGGAGGACGTTAATTGAGATGGTTATTTAGATTAAAGAGAATAGATATGATAAATAAATACACAAAGAAATATTGAAAAGGGAAATAATTTAAAGAGGGGAGAAAGCTGCCGGTTTCCCGGCAGCCTGGTGCATTAATGCTTAAGGTCTGACTTAAAATCGCGTTTTTCGTAGCCGGTGTACAGCTGACGAGGACGGGCGATTTTCATGCCTTCGCTGTGCATTTCGTTCCAGTGTGCAATCCAGCCCACGGTACGCGCCATTGCGAAGATAACGGTAAACATGGAAGACGGAATGCCCATCGCTTTCAGAATGATACCGGAGTAGAAGTCTACGTTCGGGTAGAGTTTCTTCTCGATGAAATACGGGTCGTTGAGCGCGATGTGTTCCAGCTCCATCGCCACTTCCAGCAGATCATCTTTGGTACCCAGCTCTCTGAGCACTTCATGGCAAGTTTCACGCATTACAGTGGCGCGTGGGTCATAGTTTTTATAAACACGGTGACCGAAGCCCATCAGGCGGAAAGAATCATTCTTATCTTTCGCACGACGTACGAATTCCGGAATGTGTTCAACAGAACTGATCTCTTCCAGCATCTTCAGTGCCGCTTCGTTGGCGCCGCCATGCGCCGGCCCCCACAGGGAAGCGATACCGGCCGCGATGCAGGCAAACGGGTTTGCACCGGAAGAGCCCGCGGTACGCACGGTAGAGGTAGAGGCGTTCTGTTCGTGGTCAGCGTGCAGGATCAGAATACGATCCATCGCGCGTTCCAGAATCGGGTTCACTTCGTACGGTTCGCACGGCGTGGAGAACATCATGTTCAGGAAGTTGCCCGCGTAGGAGAGGTCGTTGCGCGGGTAAACAAACGGCTGGCCGATGGAGTATTTGTAACACATCGCCGCCATGGTTGGCATTTTAGACAGCAGACGGAATGCGGCGATATCGCGATGACGCGGGTTATTCACATCCAGTGAGTCATGATAGAACGCCGCCAGCGCGCCGGTGATCCCGCACATCACCGCCATTGGGTGAGAGTCGCGGCGGAACGCGTGGAACAGACGCGTGATCTGCTCGTGGATCATGGTGTGGCGGGTAACGGTGGTTTTGAATTCGTCGTACTCTGCCTGGGTTGGTTTTTCACCGTGCAGCAGGATGTAGCACACTTCAAGGTAGTTGGATTCAGTGGCTAACTGGTCAATCGGAAAACCGCGGTGCAGCAGGATGCCTTCATCACCATCAATAAATGTGATTTTGGATTCGCAGGATGCGGTAGAGGTGAAACCAGGGTCAAAAGTAAAAATGCCCTTTGAACCAAGACTACGGATATCAATAACATCCTCACCGAGCGTGCCTTTTAGCACATCCAGTTCGATAGCAGTGTCACCACTTAGGGTGATTTTTGCTTTTGTATCAGCCATTTACGGTCTCCTTAGCGCCTTATTGCTTAAGACTGCCGGCTACCTGGTTTGCATTCATTTGATATTTCGACGTTACCAGTTTGTTATTTGGCTCAAGGCTCTGCTGCAGAGGTGATACCAGGGTACAGAGCAAATGGCGCTTGACGGTATGCGTCTAATCTACAGTGAAACAACAGCAAATCAGGGTATTAGCAGTCCGAGTATTCAAACCTGTCTATCACTAATAACTTTCCTGATAACTTTGGTCAATAGCACCACACTGTTACATAACTTATTATCAGGTGAAAGAGTGACCCCATAACTTTTGCGCATTATATGCTTTTTCAGGTGATGGTTGTAACAATAATGTTTAATATTTGTCAAATCACGTGATTAATTTTTAAAATATTGTTGTAATCGTGACATTGATCACTGTTCAGCATAAAACCCGACAAACTATATGTAGGTTAATTGTAATGATTTTGTGAACGGCCTATACTGCCGCCAGGTCTCCGGAACACCCTGCAATCCCGAGCCACCCAGCGTTGTAACGTGTCGTTTTAGCATCTGGAAGCAGAGTTTTATATGACGCGAAGTTATAGATAAGGACGCTGTCTGACCCGCAAGCAGACCGGAGGAAAGGAAACAATAAGAACAGCATGTGGGCGTTATTCATGATAAGAAATGTGAAAAAACAAAGACCTGTCAACCTGGATCTGCAAACGATCCGGTTCCCAATCACGGCGATAGCGTCCATTCTCCATCGCGTCTCCGGAGTCATAACGTTTGTGGCTGTCGGGATTCTGCTTTGGCTGCTGGGCACCAGTCTCTCCTCCCCGGAAGGCTTCCTTTATGCGTCCTCCATCATGGGCAGCTTCTTCGTTAAATTCATTATGTGGGGCATCCTGACGGCGCTGGCTTATCACGCCATTGTAGGGATTCGCCATCTACTGATGGATTTTGGCTATCTGGAAGAAACCCTCGAAGCAGGTAAGCGCTCCGCCAAAATTTCTTTTGTTATTACTGTCGTGCTTTCAATTCTTGCAGGAGTCCTCGTATGGTAAGCAACGCCTCAGCATTAGGACGCAACGGCGTACATGACTTCATCCTGGTACGTGCCACCGCCATCGTCCTGACTCTGTACATTATCTACATGGTTGGTTTTTTCGCGACGAGCGGCGACCTTACCTGGGAAGTCTGGAGCGGTTTCTTCTCCTCTGCGTTCACCAAAGTGTTCACCTTGTTGGCCCTGTTTTCTATCCTGATTCATGCCTGGATTGGCATGTGGCAGGTGCTGACCGACTACGTTAAACCGCTGGCACTGCGTATGGTGCTGCAACTGGCAATCGTTGTTGCGCTGGTGGTTTACGTCATTTATGGATTTGTTGTGGTGTGGGGTGTGTAATGAAACTGCCAGTAAGAGAATTTGATGCTGTTGTGATTGGTGCCGGTGGCGCGGGTATGCGTGCGGCACTGCAAATTTCCCAGAGCGGCCAGACCTGTGCGCTGCTCTCTAAAGTTTTCCCAACCCGTTCGCACACCGTTTCCGCGCAGGGTGGTATCACCGTTGCGCTGGGTAACACCCATGAAGATAACTGGGAATGGCACATGTACGACACCGTAAAAGGGTCGGACTACATTGGTGACCAGGACGCGATCGAATATATGTGTAAAACCGGCCCGGAAGCGATTCTGGAGCTGGAACATATGGGCCTGCCGTTCTCTCGTCTGGACGATGGTCGTATCTATCAACGTCCGTTTGGCGGCCAGTCGAAAAACTTCGGCGGCGAGCAGGCGGCACGTACTGCGGCGGCGGCTGACCGTACCGGACACGCACTGCTGCACACGCTTTATCAGCAGAACCTGAAAAACCACACCACGATTTTCTCTGAGTGGTACGCGCTGGATCTGGTCAAAAACGCCGATGGCGCAGTGGTCGGGTGTACCGCGCTGTGTATCGAAACCGGTGAAGTGGTTTACTTCAAAGCCAATGCCACCGTACTGGCGACTGGCGGGGCAGGCCGTATCTATCAGTCCACCACTAACGCGCATATCAACACCGGTGACGGCGTCGGTATGGCCCTGCGTGCCGGTGTGCCAGTGCAGGATATGGAAATGTGGCAGTTCCACCCAACCGGTATCGCCGGTGCGGGCGTGCTGGTCACCGAAGGCTGCCGTGGTGAAGGTGGCTACCTGCTGAACAAACATGGCGAGCGCTTTATGGAGCGTTATGCCCCGAACGCAAAAGACCTGGCGGGTCGTGACGTGGTGGCGCGTTCAATCATGATCGAAATCCGTGAAGGTCGTGGTTGCGATGGCCCATGGGGCCCGCACGCGAAACTGAAACTCGACCATCTGGGTAAAGAAGTGCTGGAATCCCGTCTGCCGGGCATTCTTGAGCTTTCCCGTACCTTCGCACACGTTGACCCGGTTAAAGAACCGATTCCGGTTATTCCAACCTGCCACTACATGATGGGCGGTATTCCGACTAAAGTGACTGGCCAGGCGCTGACGGTGAACGAGCAGGGTGAAGATGTGGTGATCCCTGGGCTGTTCGCGGTCGGTGAGATTGCCTGCGTATCCGTACACGGCGCTAACCGTTTGGGCGGTAACTCACTGCTTGACCTGGTGGTGTTTGGCCGTGCGGCAGGCCTGCATCTGCAGGAATCTATCGCTGAGCAGGGCGCGCTGCGCGATGCCACCGAAGACGAGATTGACGCGTCCCTTGAGCGTCTGAATCGCTGGAACGGCAACCGTGACGGTGAAGATCCGGTTGAAATCCGTAAAGCGCTTCAGGAGTGCATGCAGCATAACTTCTCGGTATTCCGTGAGGGTGATGCGATGGCGAAAGGTCTTGAGCAATTGAAAGCTATCCGTGAGCGTCTGAAAAATGCCCGTCTGGACGATACTTCCAGCGAATTTAACACCCAGCGTGTTGAGTGTCTGGAACTGGATAACCTGATGGAAACCGCTTACGCGACCGCCGTATCCGCAAACTTCCGCACCGAGAGTCGTGGCGCGCATAGCCGCTTCGACTATCCGGATCGTGACGACGAAAACTGGCTGTGCCATTCCCTGTATCTGCCAGAGTCTGAGTCCATGACGCGTCGTAGCGTCAATATGGAACCCAAACTGCGTCCGGCATTCCCGCCGAAGATTCGTACTTATTAATGCGGAGACAGGTCAATGAAACTCGAATTTTCAATTTATCGTTATAACCCGGATGTCGATGACGCTCCGCGCATGCAGGATTACACCCTGGAAGGCGAAGAAGGGCGCGACATGATGCTGCTGGATGCGCTCATCCAGTTGAAAGAGAAAGACCCAAGCCTGTCGTTCCGCCGTTCCTGCCGTGAAGGGGTATGTGGTTCCGATGGCCTGAACATGAACGGTAAGAACGGTCTGGCCTGCATCACGCCTATTTCGGCGCTGGGCAATGGCAAACAGAAAATTGTTATCCGTCCACTGCCTGGTTTACCGGTCATTCGTGATTTGGTGGTAGACATGGGGCAATTCTATGCACAATATGAGAAGATTAAGCCTTACTTGTTGAATAATGGGCAAAATCCTCCTGCTCGCGAGCACCTCCAGGGGCCAGAGCAGCGTGAAAAACTCGATGGGTTGTACGAGTGTATCCTGTGTGCATGTTGCTCGACGTCCTGCCCATCGTTCTGGTGGAACCCGGATAAGTTTATCGGCCCGGCAGGTCTGTTGGCAGCGTACCGCTTCCTGATTGATAGCCGTGATACCGAAACCGACAGCCGTCTTGATGGCCTGAGTGACGCTTTCAGCGTATTCCGCTGCCATAGCATCATGAACTGCGTCAGTGTATGTCCGAAGGGGCTGAACCCGACGCGCGCGATTGGTCATATTAAGTCGATGTTGTTACAGCGCAGTGCGTAAGTAACTGGAGGGGGAAACCCCTCACCCTAACCCTCTCCCTCAGGGAGAGGGGATGGATTGCAGGAAACCTCTAAAAACTGCCAGATTTATCTCCCCCCTCTCCCTTTGGGAGAGGGCCGGGGTGAGGGGAGACCCCAAAGACAGTTTTTAAAGGTTCCTTCGCGAGCCACTACTTAGACAAGAGCTCGCAGGTGAACCCCGGCACGTACAGCCAATGTACGTGGTAGTATCCACGGCGAAGTAAGCATAAAAATGCTTAAGGGATCACGATGCAGAACAGCGCTTTGAAAGCCTGGTTGGACTCTTCTTACCTCTCTGGCTCGAACCAGAGCTGGATAGAACAGCTCTATGAAGACTTCTTAACCGATCCTGACTCGGTAGACGCTAACTGGCGTTCGACGTTCCAGCAGTTACCTGGCACCGGAGTCAAACCGGATCAACTCCATTCCACAACGCGTGAATATTTCCGTCGTCTGGCGAAGGATGCCTCACGTTACTCTTCTTCGATTTCCGACCCTGACACCAATGCGAAGCAGGTTAAAGTCCTGCAGCTCATTAACGCTTATCGCTTCCGTGGTCACCAACAGGCCAATCTCGACCCGTTAGGACTGTGGCAGCAAGATAAAGTGGCAGACTTAGATCCGTCTTTCCACGATCTGACCGAGGCCGATCTCCAGGAAACCTTTAACGTAGGCTCATTTGCTATCGGCAAAGAGACGATGAAGCTGGGCGATCTGCTTGAAGCCCTCAAGCAAACCTACTGTGGCTCCATCGGTGCGGAATATATGCACATCACCAGCACCGAAGAAAAACGCTGGATTCAGCAGCGCTTCGAAGCCGGGCATGCCACCTTTACGGCGGAAGAGAAAAAACGCTTCCTGAGCGAACTCACCGCGGCGGAAGGTCTGGAACGCTACCTGGGGGCGAAATTCCCGGGCGCGAAACGCTTCTCGCTGGAAGGCGGCGATGCGTTGATTCCGATGTTAAAAGAGATGATTCGTCACGCGGGTAACAACGGTACGCGTGAAGTGGTGCTGGGTATGGCGCACCGCGGTCGTCTGAACGTACTGATTAACGTGCTGGGTAAGAAATCTCAGGACCTGTTTGACGAGTTCTCCGGCAAACATAAAGAGCACCTCGGCACCGGTGACGTGAAGTACCACATGGGCTTCTCGTCTGACTTTGAAACCGACGGCGGCCTGGTACACCTGGCGCTGGCGTTCAACCCGTCGCACCTGGAAATTGTCAGCCCGGTGGTTATCGGTTCCGTGCGTGCGCGTCTGGACCGACTCGACAACCCGAGCAGCAACATGGTGCTGCCAATCACCATTCACGGTGATGCGGCGGTTGCAGGGCAGGGCGTGGTTCAGGAAACCCTGAACATGTCAAAAGCGCGTGGTTACGAAGTGGGCGGTACCGTTCGCATCGTGATTAACAACCAGGTCGGCTTTACCACCTCTAACCCGCTGGATGCGCGTTCCACACCGTACTGTACCGATATCGGTAAGATGGTGATGGCGCCGATTTTCCACGTGAATGCGGATGACCCGGAAGCGGTCGCGTTTGTGACCCGTCTGGCACTGGATTTCCGTAACACCTTTAAACGTGATGTCTTCATCGACCTGGTATGCTACCGCCGTCACGGCCATAACGAAGCCGACGAGCCGAGCGCAACCCAGCCGCTGATGTACCAGAAAATTAAGAAACACCCGACCCCGCGTAAGATCTATGCTGACAAACTTGAACAGCAGAAAGTCGCCACGCTGGAAGATGCCACTGAAATGGTCAACCTGTACCGTGACGCGCTGGACGCAGGCGAGTGCGTGGTGAAAGAGTGGCGTCAGATGAACCTGCACTCCTTTACCTGGTCGCCGTACCTCAACCACGAGTGGGATGAAAGCTATCCGAACAAGGTTGAGATGAAACGCCTGCAGGAACTGGCTAACCGTATCAGTACGGTGCCGGAAGCCGTCGAAATGCAGTCTCGTGTCGCAAAAATCTACGGCGATCGTCAGGCGATGGCTGCCGGTGAAAAACTGTTCGATTGGGGCGGCGCTGAAAACCTGGCTTACGCCACGCTGGTTGATGAAGGGGTTTCCGTCCGTCTGTCTGGTGAAGACTCCGGCCGCGGTACCTTCTTCCACCGCCATGCGGTTATCCATAATCAGGCAAACGGTTCGACTTACACCCCGCTGCAACACGTGCATAACGGGCAGGGCGAATTCAAAGTGTGGGACTCCGTGCTGTCTGAAGAAGCGGTGCTGGCGTTCGAATACGGTTATGCCACCGCAGAACCGCGCACGCTGACCATTTGGGAAGCCCAGTTCGGCGACTTCGCCAACGGCGCGCAGGTGGTTATCGACCAGTTCATCTCCTCCGGCGAACAGAAATGGGGCCGTATGTGTGGCCTGGTGATGCTGCTGCCGCACGGTTACGAAGGCCAGGGCCCGGAGCACTCCTCCGCCCGTCTGGAACGTTATCTGCAACTTTGCGCTGAGCAGAATATGCAGGTTTGCGTACCGACCACCCCGGCACAGGTTTACCACATGCTGCGTCGTCAGGCGCTGCGCGGAATGCGTCGTCCGCTGGTTGTGATGTCACCGAAATCTCTGCTGCGCCACCCGCTGGCGGTTTCCAGCCTGGATGAACTGGCAAACGGCACCTTTATGCCAGCGATTGGCGAAATCGACGAGCTGGATCCGAAAGCGGTGAAACGCGTCGTGCTTTGTTCTGGTAAGGTTTATTTCGACCTGCTTGAGCAGCGTCGTAAGAACGAGCAGAAAGATGTCGCCATCGTGCGTATTGAACAGCTCTATCCATTCCCGCATCAGGCGATGCAGGAAGTGCTTAAGCCGTTCGCCCACGTACATGATTTCGTCTGGTGTCAGGAAGAGCCGCTCAACCAGGGCGCCTGGTACTGTAGCCAGCACCATTTTCGTGAAGTCATTCCCTTTGGAGCGTCTCTGCGTTACGCAGGTCGCCCGGCCTCCGCTTCACCGGCGGTAGGATACATGTCCGTTCACCAGAAACAGCAACAAGATCTGGTCAATGACGCGCTGAACGTCGATTAATTAAAGGATACACAATGAGTAGCGTAGATATTCTGGTCCCTGACCTGCCTGAATCCGTAGCAGATGCCACTGTCGCAACCTGGCATAAAAAACCGGGCGACGCGGTTGTTCGCGATGAAGTGCTGGTAGAAATCGAAACTGACAAAGTGGTACTGGAAGTACCGGCGTCGGCAGATGGCATTCTGGATGCAGTTCTGGAAGATGAAGGCACAACCGTAACCTCTCGCCAGCTCCTGGGTCGCCTGCGTGAAGGCAATAGCGGTGGGAAAGAAACCAGCGCTAAGTCTGAAGTGAAAGAGTCTACCCCGGCGCAGCGCCAGCAGGCGTCTTTAGAAGAGCAGAACAACGATGCGCTCAGCCCGGCGATTCGCCGTCTGCTGGCTGAACATAATCTTGAAGCCGGCGCCATTAAAGGCACTGGTGTTGGTGGTCGTATCACCCGTGAAGATGTAGAAAAACATCTGGCGAAAGCGCCGGCGAAAGCCGACGCACCGGCCGCCGCCGCGCCGGTTGCACCGCTGGCTGGACGTAGCGAAAAACGCGTACCGATGACCCGTCTGCGTAAGCGTGTTGCAGAGCGTCTGCTGGAAGCGAAAAACTCCACCGCGATGCTGACCACGTTTAACGAAGTCAACATGAAGCCGATTATGGATCTGCGTAAGCAGTATGGCGAAGCGTTTGAGAAACGTCACGGCATCCGTCTGGGCTTCATGTCCTTCTACGTAAAAGCGGTTGTTGAAGCGCTGAAACGCTATCCGGAAGTGAACGCGTCTATTGATGGCGAAGATGTGGTTTATCACAACTACTTCGACGTGAGCATGGCGGTATCGACTCCGCGCGGCCTGGTGACCCCGGTTCTGCGTGATGTCGATTCACTGGGCATGGCTGACATCGAAAAACGCATTAAAGAGCTGGCGCTGAAAGGGCGTGATGGCAAATTGACAGTAGAAGATCTTACCGGCGGCAACTTTACCATTACAAATGGTGGTGTTTTCGGTTCTCTGATGTCTACCCCTATCATCAACCCGCCGCAGAGCGCTATCCTGGGCATGCACGCCATTAAAGATCGCCCGATGGCCGTGGATGGCAAGGTAGAAATTCTGCCGATGATGTACCTGGCTCTCTCTTACGACCACCGTCTGATCGATGGCCGTGAGTCGGTTGGTTTCCTGGTGGCAATTAAAGAGCTGCTGGAAGACCCGACTCGCCTGCTGCTGGACGTGTAGCCATTTTGTCCGGCGCGTGTCGCCGGACAGGAGCATCACCTGTAGGCCGGAGGGTGTGAATCCCTCCGGCGAAACAAAGAAAGTCAGGATGAATATAGCCTGGCGATGATTACCTGAAGGATGGATAGAACACATGAACTTACATGAATATCAGGCAAAACAACTTTTTGCCCGCTATGGCTTACCGGCTCCGGTGGGTTATGCCTGTACTACTCCGCGTGAAGCAGAAGAAGCCGCTTCTAAAATCGGTGCAGGTCCGTGGGTAGTAAAATGTCAGGTTCACGCTGGTGGCCGCGGCAAAGCGGGCGGTGTGAAAGTCGTGAAGAGCAAAGAAGAAATTCGCGCTTTTGCTGAGCACTGGCTGGGTAAACGTCTGGTGACCTACCAGACAGATGCGCACGGTCAGCCGGTTAACCAGATTCTGGTTGAAGCTGCGACGGATATTGATAAAGAACTCTATCTGGGTGCGGTTGTAGATCGTTCCTCTCGTCGCGTGGTCTTTATGGCCTCAACCGAAGGCGGCGTGGAAATCGAGAAAGTGGCGGAAGAAACCCCACACCTGATCCACAAAGTGGCACTGGATCCGCTGGCAGGCCCGATGCCGTATCAGGGTCGTGAACTGGCGTTCAAACTGGGTCTGGAAGGTAAGCAGGTTCAGCAGTTCACCAAAATTTTCATGGGTCTGGCGACTATCTTCCTTGAGCGCGACCTGGCGCTGATTGAAATCAACCCGCTGGTTATCACCAAACAGGGTGACCTGATCTGCCTCGATGGCAAACTGGGCGCGGACGGTAACGCGCTGTTCCGCCAGGCTGATCTGCGCGAAATGCGTGACCAGTCTCAGGAAGATCCGCGTGAAGCCCAGGCTGCACAGTGGGAACTGAACTACGTTGCGCTGGACGGTAACATTGGTTGCATGGTTAACGGCGCGGGCCTGGCAATGGGCACCATGGACATCGTTAAACTGCACGGCGGCGAACCGGCTAACTTCCTCGACGTTGGCGGCGGCGCAACCAAAGAGCGTGTGACTGAAGCATTCAAAATCATCCTTTCCGATGACAAAGTGAAAGCCGTGCTGGTTAACATCTTCGGCGGTATCGTCCGTTGCGACCTGATCGCTGACGGTATTATCGGTGCTGTAGAAGAAGTGGGCGTCAACGTGCCGGTTGTTGTACGTCTGGAAGGTAACAACGCTGAACTCGGCGCGAAGAAACTGGCTGATAGTGGCCTGAATATTATTGCAGCGAAAGGTCTGACGGATGCAGCAGTGCAAGTTGTTGCAGCAGTGGAGGGGAAATAATGTCCATTTTAATTGATAAAAACACCAAGGTTATCTGTCAGGGCTTCACCGGTAGCCAGGGGACTTTCCACTCCGAACAGGCGATCGCTTACGGTACGCAGATGGTTGGCGGCGTAACGCCAGGCAAAGGTGGCACCACGCATCTGGGTCTGCCAGTATTTAACGCCGTGCGCGAAGCCGTAGAAGCAACCGGCGCAACCGCCTCTGTTATTTACGTTCCGGCACCGTTCTGCAAAGATTCCATTCTGGAAGCCATCGATGCAGGCATTAAGCTTATCATCACCATCACCGAAGGTATCCCGACGCTGGATATGCTGACCGTGAAGGTGAAACTGGACGAAGCAGGCGTGCGCATGATTGGCCCGAACTGCCCAGGCGTTATCACCCCGGGCGCGTGCAAAATCGGCATCCAGCCAGGCCACATTCATAAGCCGGGCAAAGTGGGCATCGTTTCCCGCTCTGGTACCCTGACTTATGAAGCCGTTAAACAGACTACTGACTACGGCTTCGGCCAGTCCACCTGTGTGGGCATCGGCGGCGACCCGATCCCGGGTTCTAACTTCATCGATATCCTGAAAATGTTCCAGGAAGATCCGCAGACTGAAGCGATCGTCATGATCGGTGAGATCGGCGGTAGCGCGGAAGAAGAAGCGGCGGCGTACATTAAAGATCACGTCACCAAACCGGTTGTCGGCTATATCGCGGGCGTTACCGCGCCGAAAGGCAAACGTATGGGCCACGCTGGCGCCATCATTGCGGGCGGCAAAGGCACGGCAGACGAGAAGTTTGCTGCACTGGAAGCGGCTGGCGTTCGTACCGTTCGCAGCCTGGCCGATATCGGCGAAGCCCTGAAAGTAGTTCTGGGATAAAAATCCTCTCCGCTCCCCGGTAAGCTTCGAGAAATATGAAGCAGGGGAGCCTTATATGTTCGATTTCGACATGGTTGGCCATCTTATGATGGCCTTTTTTAATGGCGGCGTCTGGCTACCAACGTAAAGCGGTAGTCGTCGCTATTAAATACATTCCGGCTATATTCAAAGATTTGTCCATCTTGTAGAAAACCACGTGATATTTTTTCCAGAATCGGTTTTGTTGGGTCGATGTTCAGGATCCCGGCAATCTCATCTGTTGGCATAATCGGCACAATTTCTTGTTCGCTCCGATCGATGACCTGCTTTTTGATCTCTTCAATAAAATGGTACTTAGACCCTTCCATCACAGACCATGTCAGGTCTGGAAAGAGTGATAATGGCATCCATGTTTCTTCCATGGCGACCGGTTTATGTTTGATAAAGCGCACACGCTTCACATGCCAGATTTTATCATCTGTTTTGAGTTGCAATTGCGAAGCCAGTGATTCATCCGCACCAATGACTTCAAAAACATGCACTTCGCTGTGGGTCGTTACCTGACGGTCGGCCAGTTTCTCATCGAAGCCGGTGAGTTGATAAATATCATAATTTACCCGTTCCTCTTTCACGTAGCTTCCGCTGCCCTGAATACTTTCAATCACCTTTTGCTCGGTAAGCTGTTTAAGCGCCTGACGCACCGTTACCCGGCTCACGCCATATTCTGTCTGAAGCGCGGCTTCGGTGGGCAGGGCATCTCCCGCTTTTAACTCGCCGTGCTCAATTCGCAGGCGTATGGCATCGGCAATCTGCCTGTAGAGGGGTTTTTTACTCATGATCATTCAGCCCAAGGATGTATCAGAAAAATAATACGATTCTGGCTCATTATGCGCGGTTAGCGGGAATAGTAAACAATACAAATTAAATACAAATTTTGCGTGTAAAGTGAAATTGATCACGTAAAGGTATTAAATTCCTGGGCAAAATGCATGTTTTCTGCGCAACGAGGCGCAGATTTCATAGCAGAGGATGGAACGTGATGAATCTGATGGCGTTGACACACCCCAGTGCAATTTGCCTGAACGCCCGGTTTAACAGCCGGGATGAGGCCATTTGCGAACTGGCGAAGCGGCTGGCTGAGCTGGGTAAAATTGATGATCTCCAAACGTATTTACAGGAAGTCTTTCATCGAGAGAGCATCGGGCCGACCGCGCTGGGTGAAGGTCTGGCGGTGCCACATGGTAAAAGCGCTGCGGTAAAAGAAGCGGCCTTCGCCGTAGCGACCTTAATCGAGCCATTGCAGTGGGAAGGCGTAGACGGCCCGGAGAGCGTTGAGCTTATTTTTCTACTGGCGATTCCGCCATCAGAGGCGGGCTCGACGCATATTGAGATCCTCACCCAGCTTACCAGTGCGTTGGTTGATGATGATGTGCGGGCGGCGGTGATGAATGCGACGACGCCGCAGGCGTTATTGTCAGCACTTTCCCTGACCACGCCTGAGAAGACGTCATCCCTGTCAGACGACACGCCTTTGATTGTCTGCGTGACAGCCTGCCCGGCGGGCATTGCGCACACCTATATGGCGGCGGAGTATCTGGAAAAGGCCGGGCATAAACTGGGTGTGCGCGTGGTGGTTGAAAAGCAGGGGGCGAACGGGATTGAAGGGCGACTGACGCCCGAGCAACTGTCAACGGCGCAGGCGGCGATTTTTGCGGCTGAAGTTGCGATTAAAGATGTTGAGCGATTTCGCGCTATTCCCTCGTTAAGCGTACCGGTTGCCGAGCCGATTAAGCATGCGGAAAAGCTGATAAATCAGGCGCTGGCGTTAGAACCGGTCGACGAAAAACGAGCGACGGTCGTTCAGGAGACGACCCGGCACGATGTTAAAACGGAATTAAAACAGGCTCTGCTCAGTGGCATCTCTTTTGCCGTACCGTTGATTGTGGCCGGTGGCACCGTTCTGGCCGTGGCGGTGTTGCTCGCACAAATGTTTGATTTACAGCATCTCTTCGAGCAGGAGAACTCGTGGTTATGGCTCTACCGCAAACTCGGGGGCGGCCTGCTCGGCATTCTGATGGTACCCGTTTTGGCTGCCTATACCGCCTATTCCCTCGCCGATAAACCCGCGCTGGCGCCCGGTTTTGCCGCAGGTCTTGCTGCCAACATGATTGGTTCAGGGTTTTTAGGGGCGATTGCCGGAGGGTTGATCGCAGGTTATCTGATGCGTTGGGTGAAAAATCATATTCGCCTGAGCAGTCGTTTTAACGGCTTTCTGACGTTCTATCTCTACCCGGTCATCGGCACGCTGGCTGCGGGTAGCCTGATGCTATTTGTTATCGGTGAGCCTGTTGCCTGGATCAACAGCAGCCTTACAGCCTGGTTGAATGGTCTCTCTGGCAGTAATGCGTTGGTACTGGGTGCCATCCTTGGTTTTATGTGTTCATTTGACCTCGGGGGGCCGGTAAATAAAGCCGCTTATGCCTTCTGTCTCGGGGCGATGGCAAATGGTGTGTATGGCCCGTACGCCATCTTCGCATCGGTCAAAATGGTCTCCGCCTTTACCGTTACCGCATCCACGATGATCGCGCCACGGCAGTTCAAATCGTTTGAGATCGAAACGGGAAAATCGACATGGCTTTTGGGCCTGGCGGGTATCACCGAAGGGGCGATCCCCATGGCGATTGAAGATCCGCTGCGGGTGATCGGCTCATTTGTGATCGGTTCAATGGCGACGGGCGCGATCGTCGGCGCGATGAACATTGGCCTGCAAACGCCTGGCGCAGGCATCTTTTCTCTCTTTTTATTGCAGGATGGCGGACTGGGTCGCGTCCTGGCGGCAGGCGGCTGGTTTGGCGCGGCGCTGGTAGGAACAGCCATTTCAACCTGCATTCTGGTGCTGTGGCGACGTCAGGCAATTCAGGCCGGCGCCTACAGTACACAATCCATTGATTAATAATTAATTCATTCAGGAAACGAAGATGAAAGCTGTATCTCGCGTTCACATTACGCCGCACATGCATTGGGACAGAGAGTGGTACTTCACCACCGAAGAGTCGCGGATTTTACTGGTTAACAATATGGCGGAAATTCTTGACCGCCTGGAACAGGATGACGCATACAAATATTACGTGCTGGACGGGCAGACAGCGATTCTCGAAGATTACTTCGCTGTGGTGCCGGAAAACCGCGAGCGTGTCAAAGCGCTGGTTCAGGCGGGCAAACTGATTATTGGCCCCTGGTACACGCAGACCGACACAACCGTTGTCGCCGGGGAGTCCATCGTCCGTAACCTGATGTACGGGATGCGCGACTGCATGGCGTTTGGCGAGCCGATGAAAATTGGTTATCTGCCTGATTCGTTTGGTATGTCCGGTCAACTGCCGCATATCTATAACGGTTTTGGAATTACGCGTGCCATGTTCTGGCGAGGCTGCTCTGAGCGTCACGGCACCGATAAAACCGAGTTTCTCTGGCAAAGTCAGGATGGCAGCGAAGTGGTGGCACAGGTGCTGCCGCTGGGTTACGCCATTGGTAAGTACTTACCTGATGATGAGGCTGGGCTGCGTAAGCGTCTGGATAGCTACTTTTCGGTGCTGGAAAACGCCTCAATCACCAAAGAGATTCTGCTGCCTAACGGCCACGACCAGATGCCACTACAGCAAAATATCTTTGCGGTGATGGACAAACTGCGGGAAATCTACCCGCAACGTGAATTTGTGATGAGCCGTTTTGAAAAGGTTTTTGAACGTATCGAAGCGCAACGCGAGAAGCTGGCGACGCTGAAAGGTGAGTTCAACGACGGTAAATATATGCGCGTGCATCGCACCATTGGCTCGACGCGCATGGATATCAAAATTGCGCATGCGCGCATTGAAAACAAAATCGTCAATGTCCTCGAACCCCTTGCCACGATTGCCTGGTCGCTGGGCTTTGACTATCACCATGGCCTGCTGGAGAAAATGTGGAAAGCGATCCTCAAAAATCACGCCCACGACAGTATTGGTTGCTGCTGTAGCGATAAAGTCCATCAGGAGATAGCCGCGCGTTTTTGGCTGGCGGAAGATATGGCGGATAACCTGATTCGTTTTTATCTGCGAAAAATTGTCGACAACATGCCCGCCTGCGAACACGACCGGCTGGGGTTGTTCAACCTGATGCCATGGCCGCGCGACGAAGTTTTCGACACCACGATTCGTCTGCGCGCAAGCAGGTTCCGGCTGGTGGATGAGCAGGGTGAGGCGGTGCCGTACTTTATTCGCGCCAGCCGCGAAATCGACCCTGGCTTGATTGACAGGCAGATTGTCCACTACGGGAATTATGAGCCGTTTATGGAGTATGACATCCAACTGCGGCGGGTGCTCCCGGCGATGGGGTACGTTTCGCTGCGGGTGATTGCAGGCGAGACGGGTGAGGTGAAAAACGTCTCTAGTGCGGCGAGTCCGATGCTGGAAAATGCGGCATGGCGTATCTCGCTCAATGCCGACGGTACGCTCAGAATGGAAGATAAAGAGAGCGGGCTGGTCTACGACCGGGCGCTGGAGTTCGAAGAGAGCGGTGATGATGGCGATGAATATGACTATTCTCCGCCGAGAGAAGATTGGATATTAACGTCTGCTGCGTATCCACATGAGGTAAAGATCGTGCAGGAAGGCTGGCGCAGCAAAATGATTCTACGCAGTACGCTGGCCGTTCCACTCAATCTGGCCGAACGTACCGCCCGCAAGCGTAGCGGGCATGTTGAAATTGAAACCTCCATTACGCTGAGCGACAACAGTAAGCGTATTGATTTTGACGTGCAGGTCGTTAATCAGGCCGACGATCATCGTTTACGCGTTCGCCTGCCTGTGCCGTATCGCGCGCAAACGGTGCTCACCGACACCCAGTTTGGTTCGATGATGCGCCCGGTCAAAGATGAAGCCATGCATGAGTGGGAACAGGAAGGCTGGAAAGAAGCCCCGGTACCGGTCTGGAATTTCCTTAATTACGCGGCGTTACAGCACGGGGTTAACGGTATCGCACTGTTCAGTGAAGGGCTGCGGGAGGTGGAAATTATCGGCGAAGAGAACAGCGCTTTCGCGTTAACGCTAATGCGTGGCGTAGGGCTGCTGGGTAAAGAGGATCTGCTTTTGCGTCCTGGCCGACCATCGGGCATAAAAATGGCAGTGCCAGATTCGCAATTGCGCGGCACGTTGCAATGCCGCTTCAGCCTGTGGCCATATAGCGGGACACCGCTGAATGCGGGGGTGGCGCAGCAGGCGCGTAGCTGGCTTACGCCCGTGCAGTGCTATAACAAAATACCGTGGGATGCGATGAAACTTAATCGCGCGGCCATGACTGTGCCGGAGCACTATAGCCTTCTCACGCTCTCGTCCGTAGGCTGTGCACTCAGCGCGTTGAAGAAAGCGGAAGACAGGCCAGAACTGATTATTCGGCTCTATAATCCGTCAGCGACAGAGTCCACCGATGCGCAGGTTGCCTTCAATCACCATCAGGTGGCGAGCGTTGAAACGGGGATGGATGAACAGGCGCTGGCAGGCGCAAACCGGGGAGATGTTAGTCAGGCAAGCGTGCGGTTTCTTCCTTGCCAGTCGCGTACCTTTAGCGTGTCGCTTATAAAATAAGTTTGAAGAGAGGCAAACATCGGCCTGACCGAATTTGCCTCTTTTTTGAATAATAAAGTTGTGGTGTTAATTTAGTCTGTATTTCAAGTGAATAAAATGTGATTATTCAAAAAAGGTTCAGGTTTCCTGGCAAAATACTGTGAGTCGGCTAACATTAACTATTCTGTATCACTTCATTTTTTAAAACTATTCCGCCGTTAAAAACTCTCGCCTCTTTTTTCGCATTACCCCACGATGAAAATTTCCCGAGATATTTTTTAAACATATCTGTAACATTCGTTTCACTGATCACATCTAATAAAAACATAATTAACAAATATAAATAAAATTGATTTATATCAATGCGTAAAAACTGGATATGCACCATAAAAGTGGTTAAATTGTCCTGGATCAAAGTGGCTGCAACCCGCCTGATTAGCTATAAATTGATCACCGTCGAAAATCGTAAATCTAATACAATAAAAACCTGTTTATTGTAAGGATATTACAGAGTAATATATTTTAGGGATCAATTGAGTTGTTTTTTAACGTATTTGTAACCTTTGCTCACGACTGATATCGGCTAACGCGAACGGTCAGCAGTGGGGGAGGGCGCAAATAAATTTGTATTGGGGCATGTGTATGAACCCTGTCCGCAGGTTCATTCTCGGAGTCTTCATGCGATGAGCAAGGAGTCATGATGTTAGATATAGTCGAACTGTCGCGCTTACAGTTTGCCTTGACCGCGATGTACCACTTCCTTTTTGTGCCACTGACGCTCGGTATGGCGTTCCTGCTGGCCATCATGGAAACGGTCTACGTCCTTTCCGGCAAACAGATTTATAAAGATATGACCAAGTTCTGGGGCAAGTTGTTTGGTATCAACTTCGCACTGGGCGTGGCCACCGGCCTGACCATGGAGTTCCAGTTCGGGACTAACTGGTCTTACTACTCCCACTACGTGGGCGATATCTTCGGTGCACCGCTGGCCATTGAAGGTCTGATGGCCTTCTTCCTCGAATCCACCTTTGTAGGTCTGTTCTTCTTCGGTTGGGATCGCCTGGGTAAAGTGCAACACATGGCGGTAACCTGGCTGGTGGCGTTGGGTTCAAACCTGTCCGCGCTGTGGATCCTGGTGGCAAACGGTTGGATGCAAAACCCAATCGCGTCGGACTTCAACTTTGAAACCATGCGTATGGAGATGGTGAGCTTCTCCGAGCTGGTACTGAACCCGGTAGCCCAGGTGAAATTCGTTCACACCGTGGCATCAGGTTACGTCACCGGCGCGATGTTCGTGCTCGCAATCAGTTCCTGGTACATGCTCAAAGGTCGTGACTTCGCGTTTGCTAAGCGCTCTTTTGCTATCGCAGCAAGCTTTGGTATGGCGGCAATTCTTTCCGTTATCGTTCTGGGTGATGAATCCGGCTACGAAATGGGCGACGTGCAGAAAACCAAACTGGCGGCCATCGAAGCAGAATGGGAAACCCAGCCTGCGCCGGCGTCGTTCACGCTGTTTGGGATTCCTGACCAGGATAAGCAGGAAAACCATCTTTCGATTCAAATTCCTTACGCGCTGGGCATCATCGCGACCCGTTCTGTTGATAAACAGGTTACCGGTCTTAAAGAACTGATGGTGCAGCACGAAGAGCGTATCCGTAACGGGATGAAAGCCTACTCGCTGCTCGAACAGCTGCGTTCCGGCGCAACCGATCCGGCTGTGCGTGAACAGTTTAACGATGTGAAGAAAGATCTGGGCTATGGCCTGCTGCTGAAACGCTATACGCCGAACGTGGCGGATGCGACAGAAGAGCAGATCGCCAAAGCGACCAAAGACTCTATCCCACGTGTCGCGCCTCTGTACTTTGCCTTCCGTATCATGGTGGCGTGCGGTGTGCTGATGCTGCTGATTATCGGTGCCTCCTTCTGGACCGTGATTCGTAACCGCATCGGTGAGAAAAAATGGCTGCTGCGTGCGGCGTTCTACGGTTTACCGCTGCCATGGATTGCTGTTGAAGCGGGCTGGTTTGTCGCCGAGTATGGCCGTCAACCGTGGGCAATTGGTGAAGTATTGCCAACCGCTGTGGCGAACTCTTCGCTGACAGCAGGCGATCTTATCTTCTCAATGGTGCTGATTTGCGGTCTTTACACGCTGTTCCTCGTGGCCGAACTGTTCCTGATGTTCAAGTTCGCACGCAAAGGGCCAAGCAGCCTGAAAACCGGTCGCTATCACTTTGAGCAGTCCACCGCGACTACTCAGCCGGCACGCTAAGACAGGAGTCGTCAAATGATCGATTATGAAGTATTGCGTTTTATCTGGTGGCTGCTAATCGGCATCTTGCTGATTGGTTTCGCAGTCGCTGACGGCTTCGACATGGGGGTGGGCATGCTCACCCGTTTCCTCGGTCGTAATGACACCGAGCGTCGAATCATGATCAACTCCATCGCGCCACACTGGGACGGAAACCAGGTATGGCTCATCACTGCCGGCGGCGCGCTGTTTGCTGCCTGGCCGATGGTGTACGCTGCGGCGTTCTCCGGCTTCTATGTCGCGATGATTCTGGTGCTGGCGTCTTTATTCTTCCGTCCGGTGGGCTTTGACTACCGTTCGAAAATTGAAGACACCCGCTGGCGCAACATGTGGGACTGGGGCATCTTCGTGGGGAGCTTCGTTCCACCGCTGGTGATTGGCGTGGCCTTCGGTAATCTGCTGCAGGGCGTACCGTTCCACATTGATGAGTATCTGCGTCTTTACTACACCGGTAACTTCTTCCAGTTGCTGAACCCGTTTGGCCTGCTGGCAGGTGTGGTGAGCGTGGGGATGATCCTGACGCAGGGCGCAACCTACCTGCAAATGCGTACGGTTGGCGAACTGCATCTGCGTACCCGCACCACCTCTCAGGTGGCGGCACTGGTCACACTGGTGTGCTTCGCGTTGGCAGGCGTTTGGGTCTACTACGGCATCGATGGCTACGTGGTGAAATCGGTTATGGATCACACTGCCGCCTCCAACCCGCTGACTAAAGAAGTTGCACATGAAGCGGGCGCATGGATGACCAACTTCAACAACATGCCGGCGCTGTGGGCGATTCCGGTTCTGGGTGTGGTGCTTCCGCTGCTGACTATCCTGATGACGCGTCTGGATAAAGGGGCATGGGCGTTCCTGTTCTCCTCACTGACGCTGGCGTGCATCATCCTGACCGCCGGTATTGCCATGTTCCCGTTCATCATGCCGTCCAGCACGATGTTTAACGCGAGCCTGACCATGTGGGATGCAACGTCCAGCCAGCTGACGCTGAGCGTGATGACCTATGTCGCTGCGGTGTTCGTTCCAATCATTCTGCTGTACACCACCTGGTGCTACTGGAAAATGTTTGGTCGTATCACCAAAGAAGACATTGAACGCAACACCCACTCTCTGTACTAAGTAAGGAGCTTAAAATGTGGTATTTCGCATGGATTTTAGGAACGCTTCTTGCCTGTGCCTTTGGGATAATCACTGCGCTGGCGCTGGAACACGTCGAAGCGACCAAAGCAGGTGAAGAAAAATAGTGATGAAAATTATCGCAACGCTGTACGCGATAATGGATAAGCGCCCCCTGAGGGCGCTTTCCCTTGTTATGGCCCTGCTGCTGGCAGGTTGCATCTTCTGGGACCCGACGCGTTTCGCGGCGAAGACCAGCGAGCTTGAAATCTGGCACGGTTTTCTGCTGATGTGGGCCGTTTGTGCAGGCGTCATTCATGGCGTGGGTTTTCGTCCTCGCGCACTCCACTGGCAAGGGATTTTCTGCCCGCTTATCGCCGATTTAGTCCTTCTTGCAGGTCTGATTTTTTTCTTCCTGTAACCAGGAAACATCCGCAAATATTTATGGGCTTGCAATAGCCCATAAAAATTTACTCTCCGTTTACCTCACCCCATTCCAAACCACGATTACCGCGCGTATAGTAGCGAAGTTCAAAAGCTCAAAATTTTTTGCATTACCGGGATGTAAAGTGAATACAACGCTATATACAACGTCATTCGTGCTGCATCATGGCGGCAAATTCGCGAATCCCCGGGAGCTTACGTCTGTAAGTGAGCGGGGTGAGGGATGCAGCCAACGAAGAGGCAGTACGAATGAATAAGTATATATTTCGATGGCCGGTTCGGGTCTATTATGAAGACACCGACGCCGGTGGTGTGGTTTACCACGCCAGCTATGTCGCTTTCTATGAGAGAGCACGCACAGAGATGCTGCGTCATCATCATTTCAGCCAGCAAGTGTTGCTGGAAGAGCGCGTCGCGTTTGTGGTGCGTAAAATGACGCTGGAGTATTTTGCGCCGGCAAGGCTCGACGATATGCTCGAAGTCCAGACGGAAATTACATCAATGCGCGGCACGTCACTCGTGTTCACGCAGCGGATTGTCAACGCTGAGAATAAAGTGCTGAACGAAGCTGAAGTACTGATTGTCTGTGTTGATCCACTCATCATGAAGCCTCGTGCGCTTCCCAAGTCTATTGTCGCGGAGTTTAAGCAGTGACTGACATGAATATCCTTGATTTGTTCCTGAAGGCGAGCCTTCTGGTTAAACTTATCATGTTGATTTTGATTGGTTTTTCAATCGCATCCTGGGCCATCATCATCCAGCGGACCCGTATTCTTAACGCGGCGGCGCGTGAAGCTGAAACGTTTGAGGATAAATTCTGGTCCGGAATCGAACTCTCTCGCCTCTATCAGGAGAGCCAGGGACGCCGCGATAGTCTGGCCGGTTCAGAACAAATCTTCTACAGCGGGTTCAAAGAGTTTGCCCGTCTGCACCGTGCAAACAGTCATGCGCCGGAAGCCGTGGTTGAAGGCGCGTCGCGTGCGATGCGTATCTCCATGAACCGTGAACTGGAAACGCTGGAAACGCATATTCCGTTCCTTGGCACCGTCGGCTCCATCAGCCCGTACATCGGTCTGTTCGGTACCGTTTGGGGGATCATGCACGCCTTTATCGCGCTGGGCGCGGTGAAACAGGCAACGCTGCAAATGGTTGCGCCGGGTATCGCAGAAGCGTTGATCGCCACGGCGATTGGCCTGTTTGCCGCAATCCCTGCGGTTATGGCTTACAACCGTCTGAACCAGCGCGTTAACAAACTGGAGCTGAACTACGACAACTTTATGGAAGAGTTCACCGCCATTCTGCACCGTCAGGCGTTTACCGTTAGCGAGAGCAACAAGGGGTAAGCCATGGCCAGAGCACGTGGACGCGGACGTCGCGAACTGAAGTCCGAAATTAACATCGTTCCGCTGCTGGATGTGTTGTTAGTGCTGTTGCTGATCTTTATGGCGACAGCGCCGATCATCACGCAGAGCGTGGAGGTTGATCTGCCGGATGCAACCGAATCGCAGGCCGTTAGCAGCAACGATGATCCACCGGTGATCATCGAAGTTTCGGGAGTGGGGCAGTACAGCGTAGTGGTTGAAAAGGATCGCTCCGATCAACTGCCGCCAGAGCAGGTTATCGCGGAAGCGAAAAGCCGCCTGCAGGCCAATCCGAAAACGGTCTTCTTAATTGGGGGCGCGAAAGACGTGCCTTACGATGAAATAATTAAAGCGCTAAACCTGTTACACAGCGCAGGTGTGAAATCTGTTGGATTAATGACCCAACCGATCTAACTCTCTGCGTGTGGTTTGTAAGCGTTGCATGCACATCGGCAACGCTTACAGGCTAACGGGCGAGCAGTTTTTGGGAACCGAGAGTGTCAAAGGCAACCGAACAAAACGACAAGCTTAAACGAGCGATAATTATTTCAGCAGTGCTGCACGTCATTCTGTTTGCAGCACTCATCTGGAGTTCGTTCGATGAGCACATGGATGCTGCGGCCGGTGGCGGCGGTGGTTCGGCTATCGACGCCGTGATGGTCGATCCTGGTGCGGTGGTTGAGAATTACCAGAAGCAGCAGAAGTCCAGCGCTAAACAGCAGGCCGATAACGCCGCGAAAAAAGCGCAGCAGCAAAAAGAAAAAGAAGCCAAAGAAGCTGCCGAAAAAGCAGCGGCTGAAGCGAAAGAAAAAGCAGACGCTCAGGCGAAAGAGGCAGCAAAAGAAGCAGCCGAAGCGGCGAAGAAAGCTGAAGCTGACGCGCAGAAACAGGCTGAAGAAGCCGCGAAAGCGGCAGCAGATGCTGCGAAGAAAGCGCAAGCCGATGCGGCCAAAGCGGCGGCTGACGCGCAGAAACAAGCCGAAGCAGAAGCTGCGAAAAAAGCGGCTGCTGATGCGAAGAAAGCAGCAGAAGCGGAAGCGGCCAAAGCGGCTGCTGCCGCGAAAAAAGTAGCCGAAGCAGAAGCGGCGAAAAAGGCCGAAGCCGAGGCTGCCAAAAAAGCGCAAGCAGAGGCTGAGAAGAAAGCCGCTGCCGCTGAAAAAGCCGCAGCGGAAAAAGCTGCCGCCGCCGAGAAAGCGGCAGCAGACAAGAAAGCTGCGGCTGAGAAAGCGGCTGCTGATAAGAAAGCAGCAGCAGAAAAAGCGGCTGCCGATAAAGCCGCTGCAGCGAAGAAAGCAGCAGCGGATAAAGCAGCTGCCGACAAAGCGGCTGCAGCTAAGAAAGCAGCAGCAGATAAAGCCGCTGCCGCTTCCGGCGTTGACGACCTGTTGGGCGATCTCAGCTCAGGTAAGAATGCGCCGAAAGGTAACACCAGTGGTACCGCTGGAGGCTCATCTCCTGCTAAAGGTAATAAGCCGGGGCAGGGTGGTGCGTCTCAGGCAGAAATCGCGTCCTATATCGCACAGGTTCAGGCCGCGATCCGTGGGCATCTCTATGACTGGGATACCTACAAAGGTAAAACCTGTACGCTACGTGTAAACCTGGCGCAGGATGGAACTGTATTGACCGTTAAACAGGAAGGCGGCGATCCGGCGTTTTGTCAGCAGATGCTGGCAGCAACCAGTCGGATGACCAAATTCCCCAAACCGCCTTCACAAGCGGTATGGGAAACGTTCAAAAATGCACCACTGGACTTCAAACCTTAAGTTATATTTTCCCCATGTAAATGGGGAAAATAAAGGCAGCGCAGTCGCAGGGTTTTGGTAGTTTTGTGTATTTGAGTTTGTTAACATTCTGCTAAATTATCGTGGGCTTTTCGTCCAGATAAGGGAGATATGATGAAGCAGGCATTACGAGTAGCATTTGGTTTCTTAATGCTGTGGGCAGCAGTGCTGCACGCAGAAGTACGTATCGAGATCACCCAAGGGGTGGACTCGGCGCGTCCTATTGGCGTGGTTCCGTTCCAGTGGGCAGGCCCTGGCGCCGCGCCTGAAGATGTCGGCGGTATCGTCGGCGCTGACCTGCGTAACAGCGGTAAATTTAACCCGTTAGACCGAGCCAAACTGCCACAGCAGCCTGGCACCGCGCAGGACGTTCAACCTGCGGCATGGTCTGCGCTGGGTATTGACGCGGTTGTCGTCGGCCAGGTCTCACCTAACGCTGATGGCAGCTATACTGTTGCCTATCAGTTAGTTGATACCGGCGGTGCGCCGGGTACCGTTCTGGCGCAGAACTCCTACAAAGTGAACAAGCAATGGCTGCGTTATGCGGGCCATACTGCCAGTGACGAAGTGTTTGAGAAGCTGACCGGTATTAAAGGTGCGTTCCGTACTCGTATCGCTTATGTCGTGCAGACTAACGGCGGTCAGTTCCCGTATGAACTGCGCGTATCTGACTACGATGGCTACAACCAGTTCGTGGTTCACCGTTCTTCGCAGCCGCTGATGTCACCGGCGTGGTCTCCGGACGGTTCTAAACTGGCTTACGTTACCTTCGAAAGCGGCCGTTCAGCGCTGGTTATTCAGACGCTGTCTAACGGTGCGGTACGTCAGGTTGCGTCGTTCCCGCGTCACAACGGTGCGCCAGCGTTCTCACCGGATGGCAGCAAACTGGCGTTTGCCCTGTCTAAAACCGGTAGCCTGAACCTGTACGTGATGGATATCGGCTCTGGCCAGATCCGTCAGGTAACCGACGGTCGCAGTAATAACACCGAACCAACCTGGTTCCCGGACAGCCAGAATCTGGCCTTTACCTCTGACCAGGCCGGTCGTCCGCAGGTGTATAAAGTGAATGTTAACGGCGGTGCGCCGCAGCGTATTACCTGGGAAGGTTCTCAGAACCAGGACGCGGATGTGAGCAGCGACGGTAAGTTTATGGTAATGGTCAGCTCCAATAGTGGTCAGCAGCACATTGCCAAACAAGATCTGGTAGCGGGTGGCGTACAAGTATTGTCGTCAACGTTCCTGGACGAAACGCCAAGTCTGGCACCTAACGGCACTATGGTAATCTACAGCTCTTCTCAGGGGATGGGATCCGTGCTGAATCTGGTTTCTACAGATGGGCGTTTCAAAGCGCGTCTTCCGGCAACTGATGGACAGGTAAAATTCCCTGCCTGGTCGCCGTATCTGTAATAATAAATAATTGAATTATTAAAGGAATCAAAGAAATGCAACTGAACAAAGTGCTGAAAGGACTGATGCTGGCTCTGCCGGTAATGGCGATCGCGGCGTGTTCTTCTAACAAGAATGCAAGCAACGATGGCAGCGAAGGCGGCATGCTGAACGGCGCTGGCACAGGTATGGACGCAAACGGCAGCGGCAATATGTCCTCCGAAGAGCAGGCTCGTCTGCAGATGCAACAGCTGCAGCAGAACAACATCGTATACTTCGATCTGGACAAATACGATATCCGTTCTGACTTCGCTGCAATGCTGGATGCACACGCTAACTTCCTGCGTAGCAACCCGTCTTACAAAGTCACCGTAGAAGGTCATGCGGACGAACGTGGTACGCCTGAGTACAACATCTCCCTGGGCGAACGTCGTGCTAACGCTGTTAAAATGTACCTGCAGGGTAAAGGCGTTTCTGCTGACCAGATCTCCATCGTTTCTTACGGTAAAGAAAAACCTGCAGTACTGGGTCATGACGAAGCGGCTTACTCCAAAAACCGTCGTGCCGTACTGGTTTACTAAGAGAATTGCATGAGCAGTAACTTCAGACATCACATGTTGAGTCTGTCGTTACTGGTTGGCATAGCGGCCCCCTGGGCCGCTAATGCTCAGGCGCCAATCAGTAGTGTCGGCTCAGGCTCGGTCGAAGACCGCGTCACTTCCCTTGAGCGTATTTCTAATGCTCACAGTCAACTTTTGACTCAACTCCAGCAACAACTCTCTGACAACCAATCTGATATCGACTCCCTGCGTGGTCAAATCCAGGAAAGTCAGTACCAGATGAACCAGATTGTTGAGCGCCAGAAGCAGATCCTGCTGCAGATTGACAGTCTGACGAGCGGCGGCGCTGGCACACAGACGCAGCAGGCGTCCGGTGACCAGAGCGGTAGTTCTACGGCGACGGCGGCACCAGCTGCCAGCGCTGCGGCCTCGGGTGTGCCAGTACAAACGGGTGACGCGAATACGGACTACAACGCAGCGATTGCACTGGTGAAGGATTCCTCTCGCCAGGACGACGCAATGGCGGCGTTTCAGAACTTCGTCAAAAAATATCCTGATTCAACGTATCAGCCGAATGCCAATTACTGGCTCGGTCAGTTGAATTACAACAAGGGTAAAAAAGACGACGCGGCGTACTATTTCGCCTCCGTGGTGAAAAACTACCCGAAATCACCGAAAGCGGCTGACGCGATGTTTAAGGTCGGGGTGATCATGCAGGACAAAGGGGATACTGCGAAAGCGAAAGCAGTGTACCAGCAGGTGGTTGCGAAGTACCCAGGCACCGATGGGGCCAAACAGGCTCAGAAACGCCTTAGTGGGATGTAATGCCTGAAGCATGACCAGGAATCGCGTTATTTCTGGTCATGCCGCATGAAACATAAGCACTTAAGTGATCTTCGTCGAAATATTTGTTGCGCTCAATTCTGAAATCAGTAATATATGCCGCCGTTGCAACGGGATATTAAACATCTCGAAAACAACGTAAAAGTGGGTCGTTAGCTCAGTTGGTAGAGCAGTTGACTTTTAATCAATTGGTCGCAGGTTCGAATCCTGCACGACCCACCAATCGTTCTGGTGGAAGCGGTAGTAAAACGTGAAGGATAACGTTGCGTCAGCAACGGCCCGTAGGGCGAGGCGAAGCCGAGTCATCCTGCACGACCCACCACTTAAAGCAGTATCCAGCGTAGTATCGGGTGATTAGCTCAGCTGGGAGAGCACCTCCCTTACAAGGAGGGGGTCGGCGGTTCGATCCCGTCATCACCCACCACCGGGTCGTTAGCTCAGTTGGTAGAGCAGTTGACTTTTAATCAATTGGTCGCAGGTTCGAATCCTGCACGACCCACCACTTTAACATCGAATGATGATGTTAACCGTGAAGGATAACGTTGCGTAGCAACGGCCCGTAGGGCGAGGCGAAGCCGACATCCTGCACGACCCACCATCATTTCAGGTGGGGTTGGTGGAAGTAGTTTGTAGTATCCAGCGCAGTATCGGGTGATTAGCTCAGCTGGGAGAGCACCTCCCTTACAAGGAGGGGGTCGGCGGTTCGATCCCGTCATCACCCACCACTCGGGTCGTTAGCTCAGTTGGTAGAGCAGTTGACTTTTAATCAATTGGTCGCAGGTTCGAATCCTGCACGACCCACCAATTTTAAATTGGTAACCGAGTAAAAATCTTTCAGGCAACACCCGAATGGGTCGTTAGCTCAGTTGGTAGAGCAGTTGACTTTTAATCAATTGGTCGCAGGTTCGAATCCTGCACGACCCACCATCCTGAATGATTAAAGAGTAAAATCCCGCAAGGGGTCGTTAGCTCAGTTGGTAGAGCAGTTGACTTTTAATCAATTGGTCGCAGGTTCGAATCCTGCACGACCCACCAATGTAAAAAAGCGCCCTAAAGGCGCTTTTTTGCTATCTGCGGTTTATACGATTCGAACCTGCAGCAGGTTCGGTGTTGAGCGAAGCGAAACAACGGAGCCGCCTGCGGCGACGGCCCGAAGGGCGAGCGAAGCGAGTCATCCTGCACGACCCACCAATGTAAAAAAGCGCCCTAAAGGCGCTTTTTTGCTATCTGCGGTTTGGAAAATGCCTGATGGCGCTTCGCTTATCAGGCCTACACCTCGCTGCCCGCGCCGGCCTTGTAGGTCGGGTAAGCGCAGCGCACCCGACACCGCAAGCAATAAAATCCTCACGACTTTTCCCCTTATTTCAGCTATCTTGTTTAGCATGTAAAACACCGGTGCCCGATTGATGCGTTTTATACGCCTGTTATCGGCAATTTCGTTAAGTCAGTAAAACGAGACAGCATGATGAGCGTGATGTTTGACCCAGAAGCCGCAATTTACCCCTTCCCGCCGAAGCCGGTGGCCCTCAGCGTGGATGAAAAGCAGTTCTACCGCGAAAAAATCAAACGCCTGCTGAAAGAACGCAACGCGGTGATGGTGGCGCATTACTACACCGACCCGGAAATTCAACAACTGGCGGAAGAGACGGGGGGATGCATCTCTGACTCTCTGGAGATGGCGCGTTTTGGCGCAAAGCATCCCGCAACTACGTTACTGGTCGCAGGGGTGCGTTTTATGGGCGAAACGGCGAAAATCCTCAGCCCTGAGAAAACCATTCTCATGCCCACACTGCACGCGGAGTGTTCGCTCGATCTTGGCTGCCCCATCGAAGAATTTAACGCCTTCTGTGATGCGCACCCGGATCGCACTGTCGTGGTCTATGCCAATACTTCTGCCGCGGTGAAAGCGCGTGCGGACTGGGTGGTAACCTCCAGCATCGCAGTCGAACTCATTGAGCATCTCGATAGTTTAGGGGAAAAAATCATCTGGGCGCCGGATCGCCACCTTGGCAGTTATGTGCAGAAACAGACCGGTGCAGACGTACTGTGCTGGAAGGGCGCGTGTATCGTCCATGATGAATTCAAAACCCAGGCGCTGGCGCGCATGAAAGCGTTGTATCCCCAGGCGGCCATTCTGGTACACCCGGAGTCACCCCAGGCAATTGTCGACATGGCTGATGCCGTAGGTTCAACCAGCCAGCTCATCAACGCCGCGAAAACGCTGCCGCACCCACAGCTGATAGTCGCTACCGACCGTGGGATTTTTTACAAGATGCAGCAGGCCGTACCGGAAAAAGAACTGCTGGAGGCCCCGACGGCGGGGGAAGGTGCCACGTGCCGCACTTGCGCACACTGCCCGTGGATGGCGATGAATGGTCTGAAAGCCATTGCTGAAGGGCTGGAGCAGGGCGGGGCCGCACATGAAATCCATGTGGATGAGACGCTTCGTCAGGGCGCACTGGTGCCGCTTAACCGCATGCTTGATTTTGCAGCTACACTTCGGGGATAGCGTGATAACCCTCTGGAGATAAAATGGATTTCTTTAGTACGCAAAACATTCTGGTGCACATCCCTATTGGCGCGGGCGGTTATGATCTCTCATGGATTGAAGCCGTCGGCACCGTAGCGGGGCTACTGTGTATCTGGCTGGCAAGCCTGGAAAGAATCGTGAACTACTTTTTCGGGCTGGTGAACGTCACTCTGTTCGCGATTATTTTCTTCCAGATTCAGCTCTATGCCAGCCTGCTGCTGCAACTCTTCTTCTTTGCGGCAAATATTTATGGCTGGTATGCCTGGTCGCGGCAAACGACTCAGCATGAAGCGGAACTGCAAATTCGCTGGCTACCAAAGCCGAAAGCCATCGGTTGGCTGGCAGCCTGTGTGGTGGCGATTGGCCTGATGACGGTTTATATCGACCCGGTGTTTGCTTTCCTGACGCGCGTGGCGGTGAACGTGATGCAGTTCTTTGGCCTGAACGTCACCCAGCCCACGCTGCAGCCTGACGCCTTCCCGTTCTGGGATTCCTGCATGATGGTGTTGTCGATTGTGGCGATGGTGCTGATGACACGCAAATACGTGGAGAACTGGCTGCTGTGGGTGATCATCAACGTGATCAGCGTGGTGATTTTTGCCTTGCAGGGCGTGTACGCCATGTCGCTGGAATACCTGATTTTGACCTTTATCGCGCTTAACGGTAGTCGACTGTGGATGAACAGCGCGCGTGAGCGAGGCTCTCGCGCGTTTTCTCATTAATGATGGTGATGATGCCCGTGTCCGGCTGTCGTCTCGTTGAGATGGCATTCCGGGCCGCTACAGGGCTGATACTCCATCTGGATGGTCGCGTGCTCAATCTGGTAGTGATGTTCAAGAAAGTGCTGGATGCGATCCAGAAGCGCATCATGATCGTGTGGCGGTACCACCTGAACATGCAGTGTCATAAGCGGCTTTTCTCCTACCAGCCAGACATGAACATGGTGCACGTCGCGAACTTCGGGAATGGCCCGGCGCAGATCGCGTTTCAGCGCCTGAACGTCCATCGTCCGCGGCGCGCCTTCCAGCAGTTCATTAACGCTCTCTTTCAGCAGCGACCACGCGCTACGCAGCACCAGGCACGAGACCAGCACGGACAGAATCGGATCGATAGGCGTCCATCCCGTCATCATAATCACCACCGCGGCCGCAATCGCGCCCACCGATCCCAGCAGATCGCCCATCACGTGTAGTGCCGCTGCGCGAACATTGAGGTTTTTCTCTTCGCTACCACGATGCAGGATCCAGAACGAAAGAATATTGGCAATCAAGCCCGCGACGGCAATGATCATCATGGTCGCCCCGGCGATGGGCTGCGGATGATAGAAGCGTTGAATCGCTTCCCAGACGATCAGGATGGTAATGACCACCAGTGCGATAGCGTTCACGAAGGCTGCGAGGGTTGTCAGGCGCAGCCAGCCAAACGTATGGCGGGCATTGGGCGGACGGCGTGCAAAGTGGACGGCCAGCAGCGCAAACAGCAGCGCGGCGGAGTCGGTCAGCATATGCCCGGCATCAGCCAGTAGCGCCAGCGAACCAGAAATGACCCCACCAATAGTTTCCACCACCATAAAACCAGCGGTGATAACAAATGCCAGCAGCAATCGGCGGGCGTTTTTGTCTTCGGGCAGGTGAGGGGAAGTGTGCGAGTGTGAGTGCGCCATAATGTCATCCGTTTTTATGCTTTTGTTAACTGTATGACATCATACCTTTTTTGCGCCAACAAAATAAAAAAGGAGAGCATAAGCTCTCCTGTTAGCGACGCGTATCAGTACGTTACTGAGTGGTACCGTCCGTTTTGGTTTCAGCATCGTTATTGACGCCATTACCGGTTTCAACTTTCTTGTTGATATCCGGGCATCGACCGTCTTTGCACATGGAATTTTTGTGCACTTCATCTTTGGTCATACCGTCATGGCCGCTGGCCGACCCATTCTGGTGGAGCATAGTGCCGCCAGAGCCGGTGTTAATCTGGCTATTATCAACACCATTTGGTGCAACGTTTTCTTTTGCATCAGGGGCGACCTGCCCGGCGTCAGCGGCGGCATTCGCCTGACCATTATTACTTTGCGCGCCCGCATCGGCAGCCAGAGCCGCGCCACTGGCGAGACTCAGGGTAGCGGTAAGAAGAAGTGTGGCCAGTTTAGTCGTTTTCATAAGGTGCTCCTGTTATGTATTCAGTACCGGATAGCATCTTCCGACGTACTTATGCCAGCGAGGGTGGCAGGCATGGTTAAAGATGTCGTCACAGGCGGATTAAGCCAGTAGAGAATCTCGAAAAAATAATAAAACAGAGTCTTTACAGTTAAAAATTGTAGGTTAGATCTCGTTATTCGCTACTTTCTGGCGTTTTTTAGGGTAATTCCAGGATTATTCTGCGCAAAGTGTAAAACCCCGTTTACACTTTCTGGTGAAAGTTATAGATTGAGGGGATTGCATTCAATCATATAAGTATGGCAACACTGGAACGAACATGAATTATCAGAACGACGATTTACGTATTAAAGAGATCAACGAGTTATTGCCTCCGGTCGCACTCCTTGAGAAATTCCCCGCCACAGAAAACGCTGCTAATACGGTTTCCCGTGCGCGCAAAGCGATTCATAAAATCCTGAAAGGCAACGACGATCGTCTTCTGGTGGTGATTGGCCCGTGTTCTATCCACGATCCGTCCGCAGCGAAAGAGTACGCGTCACGCCTGCTGGCGCTGCGTGAAGAGCTGAATGATTCGCTCGAAATCGTTATGCGTGTCTATTTTGAAAAACCGCGCACCACGGTGGGCTGGAAGGGGCTGATTAACGATCCGCATATGGATCACAGTTATCAAATCAACGACGGCCTGCGCATCGCGCGTAAGTTGCTGCTTGATATCAACGATACGGGTCTGCCGGCAGCGGGTGAGTTTCTTGATATGATTACCCCACAGTACCTGGCCGATTTAATGAGCTGGGGCGCAATTGGCGCGCGTACCACAGAATCTCAGGTGCACCGTGAACTGGCCTCTGGCCTTTCCTGCCCGGTCGGTTTCAAAAACGGTACCGATGGCACCATGAAAGTGGCCATTGACGCCATCAATGCCGCGGGGGCGCCGCACTGCTTCCTCTCTGTCACCAAATGGGGGCATTCCGCTATCGTTAACACCAGCGGTAACGGCGACTGTCACATCATCCTGCGCGGCGGCAAAGAGCCGAACTACAGTGCCGCTCACGTGGCGAGCGTTAAAGAATCGCTGAAAAAAGCCGATCTCCCTGCGCAAGTGATGATCGACTTCAGCCATGCCAACTCCAGCAAGCAGTTCAAAAAACAGATGGAAGTGGGCGCGGACGTCTGCCAGCAGATCGCAGGCGGCGAGAAAACCATTATTGGCGTGATGATTGAAAGCCATTTAGTGGAAGGCAATCAGAACCCGGACAACGGCGAGCCACTGGTTTACGGTAAAAGTATTACCGATGCCTGCATTGGCTGGGAAGATACTGAAACCATTTTGCGTCAGCTAGCAGAAGCGGTAAAAGCGCGTCGCGGTTAACGGATAAAATCTCCTCGAAACCGGCCTTGAGCCGGTTTTTTTATGCTCGAAATATTATAACCATGAATGGTTAGTGAGCTAATTGTGCTATTTCAGCGTGATCTTGATCATAAATATTTGTTTCCCTCGATCGTAATATAGAGTTTTATATAACGACTAGTGATACATGAAAACTCAAATAACACTCGCTGCGCTTCTGCCAGCATTAGCGTCTTTGGCACCGCTTCACGCGCATGCCGCGTCCAGTTCCACTCCTGAAGATGAAATGGTTGTCACCGGTAACACTGCGGCTGATACAACTGATTCTGCTGCCGGAGCGGGGTTCAAAACGAATGATATTGATGTTGGCCCGCTGGGTACAAAATCCTGGGTTGATACACCGTATTCTTCCACCACCGTCACCAAAGAGATGATTGAAAATCAGCAGGCGCAGAGCGTCAGTGAGATGCTGAAATATTCTCCGAGTACGCAGATGCAGGCGCGTGGCGGGATGGATGTCGGCCGCCCGCAAAGCCGCGGTATGCAGGGGAGCGTGGTTGCCAACAGCCGTCTTGACGGATTGAACGTGGTATCGACAACGGCGTTTCCGGTTGAAATGCTGGAACGTATGGATGTGCTCAATAGTTTGACCGGTGCGCTGTACGGCCCGGCAAGCCCTGCAGGGCAGTTTAACTTTGTGGCGAAACGTCCAACCGAAGAGACGCTGCGTAAGGTCACGCTCGGTTACCAAAGCCGCAGCGCATTTACGGGTCATGCCGATCTGGGCGGTCATTTTGATGATGAAAAACGCTTTGGTTACCGCGTCAACCTGCTGGATCAGGAAGGCGAGGGCAATGTTGATGACAGCACGCTGCGCCGCAAGCTGGTTTCCGTGGCACTCGACTGGAATATTCAGCCGGGTACACAGTTACAACTGGATGCCAGCCACTATGAGTTTATTCAGAAAGGCTATGCTGGCAGCTTTAGCTACGGCCCGAACGTCAAGCTGCCTTCCGCGCCAAATCCAAAAGATAAAAATCTGGCACTGAGTACGGCAGGTAACGACCTGACGACCGATACCATCAGCACACGTTTGATTCACTACTTTAACGATGACTGGTCAATGAATGCAGGTGTGGGCTGGCAGCAAGCCGACCGCGCAATGCGCAGCGTCTCCAGTAAAATCCTCAACAGCCAGGGCGATATCTCACGCTCAATGAAGGATTCTACCGCCGCCGGGCGTTTCCGTGTGCTGAGCAACACCGCCGGGCTGAACGGCCATATCGATACCGGATCTATCGGTCACGACCTTTCTCTTTCTACTACCGGTTATGTCTGGTCGCTGTACAGTGCGAAAGGCACGGGTTCCAGCTACAGCTGGGCGACCACCAATATGTATAACCCGGACGGTATGGAAGAACAGGGCGATGGCAAAATCAGAACCGGTGGCCCGCGTTATCGTTCCAGCGTGAACACCCAGCAGAGCATCACGCTCGGTGACACCGTGACCTTTACGCCACAATGGTCAGCGATGTTCTACCTGAGCCAGAGCTGGTTACAGACCAAAAACTACGATAATCACGGTAATGAAACCAGCCAGGTCGATGAAGACGGTTTAAGCCCGAACGTGGCGCTGATGTACAAAATCACACCCAACACCATGGCTTACGTTAGCTATGCCGATTCGCTGGAGCAGGGCGGGACTGCACCCACAGACGATAGCGTGAAAAATGCAGGTCAGACGCTCGACCCGTATCGCAGTAAACAGTATGAAGTGGGCCTGAAATCTGACGTTGCCGGGATGAATCTGGGCGCGGCGTTGTTCCGCCTGGAACGTCCGTTTGCCTATCTCGACACGGATAACGTCTATAAAGAACAGGGCAATCAGGTTAACAACGGCCTGGAACTGACCGCGTCCGGGAACGTATGGCAGGGGCTGAACATCTATAGTGGCGTCACCTTCCTCGATCCGAAACTGAAAGATACCGCCAGTTCTGCCACCCAGGACAAACAAGTTGTCGGCGTGCCGAAAGTACAGGCTAACCTGCTGGCAGAATACAGCTTGCCGTCAATCCCGCAGTGGGTTTACAGCGCCAATGTTCACTACACGGGAAAACGTGCGGCGAACGATACCAACACGTCTTATGCCAGCAGCTACACCACCTGGGATCTGGGCACGCGTTACGCCACCAAAGTGAGTAACGTGCCGACAACCTTCCGTGTGGTGGTAAACAACGTGTTTGATAAACATTATTGGGCGTCTATCTTCCCGTCAGGCACCGATGGCGATAACGGCTCTCCGAGCGCGTTTATCGGCAGCGGCCGTGAAGTTCGTGCTTCCGTGACCTTTGATTTCTAACGGACAGGTAATGAAATTTTCTCGTTTACTCCCCGCGCTGGCGCTGTTTCTGGCGGCCACCCTGCAGGCAGAAAATACGCACAAGGAGGTGCGTATTGCGTCGCCGTGGCCTGCGCAAAACACCATTATCGCCATGCTGGGTTATGGCGATAACATTGTTGGCACATCGATAATTGCCAAAAAAATCCCCCTGTTTCGCCAGAGCCTGCCCGGCATTGAAAAGGTACCGATAGTGAGCGTCAACAGCGGTCACGAAATTAACCCGGAACAAATTATTTCGCTGGGCGTAGATACGCTGTTTGTGCCGCATAACATGGTGGTGCCGCAACAGGATTTGCTGGAACAGGCGGGCGTGCAGGTGCTGGCGTTCGAGGCTAATTCCATGCAGGCACTGACCCATCGCGTGCAGCAAACGGCAGCCGTGCTGGGGCCGGATGCACAACAAAAAGCGCAGGCCTATCAACGCTACTTTGACCGCAATGTGGCGCTGGTTGCCGGGCGTCTGAAAGATCTTCCTGCGGCTAAACGCGTATCGCTCTACCACAGTATGGGAAATCCGCTAACCACCACGGGCAGGCCATCGCTGAATCAGGACTGGATAGATCTGGCAGGCGGCAAAAATATTGCTGAAAACTGGTTCGGTGGCACGAAGCAGAATCGCTCTGGTGAAGTGGCGATGGAAAACATCGTCACCGCCAATCCAGCGGTGATTGTGGCCATGAATAAACGCGACGCCGAGTCTATCCTCACGTCGCCTCAGTGGGCGGGCATAGACGCCGTGATCCATCACCGCGTTTACGTGAACCCAAAAGGGATGTTCTGGTGGTGTCGGGAAACCAGCGAAGAGGCGTTACAGTTCCTGTGGCTGGCGAAAACACTCTATCCGGAACGCTTTAGTGATGTGGATATGCATAAAGAAACGCATGATTTTTATCAGCAATTCTTTGGCCTGACGCTGAGTGATGCGCAGGTGGATGATGTGCTCAATCCGTCACGCTAATGTGCGGTAAGGAAAATGATGTCTGTGATGGAAAATACCCTGCCGGTGGAGACCCGCTACCGGCAGGTGCTCCGTCAGCGTCTGGCGATTCTGGTGGCTATTTTTATCGCTATTATTGCCTCGCTGCTGCTCGATTTTACGCTCGGCCCGTCCGGGCTCTCTGTTCATTCCCTGTTGCAAACGCTGATTCACCCTGCTGACGCACCAACCGGTATACGCGTTATCGTCTGGGATATTCGTTTGCCGTATGCGCTGATGGCCCTGTTGGTGGGAATGGGGTTGGGGCTGGCGGGCGCAGAGATGCAAACTATCCTCAACAATCCGCTGGCAAGTCCGTTCACGCTGGGCGTATCGTCCGCGGCTGCCTTTGGTGCCGCGCTGGCGATTGTGCTGGGCATCGGCATTCCCGGGGTGGCGGAGAGTTGGTTTATCCCTGCCAATGCATTTCTCTTTGCATTGCTTTCGGCGCTGTTACTTGACGGCCTGACCCGCTGGACACGCGTGCCGAGCTCCGGGGTGGTTCTGTTTGGTATCGCACTGGTTTTCACCTTCAATGCGCTGGTTTCCATCATTCAGTTTGTTGCCGATGAAGATACGTTACAGGGGCTAGTGTTCTGGACAATGGGCAGCCTGGCCCGCGCCTCCTGGGAAAAACTGGCGGTACTGGGTGCGGCGATGGCGATTATCTTGCCGTGGTCGATGTGTCGCGCCTGGCAACTCACGGCGTTACGACTGGGTGAAGAGAGAGCGATGAGTTTTGGGATAGACGTTCGCCGGTTGCGGCTGGGCTCGTTGCTGCGCATCAGTCTGCTGGCGGCACTCGCGGTGGCGTTTGTCGGGCCGATTGGCTTTATCGGGTTGGTTGCGCCGCATATTGCGCGTCTGTTACTGGGAGAAGATCACCGTTTTTATTTACCGGGCAGTGTGCTGGTGGGGGGGCTGGTGCTGTCGCTGGCATCAATAGCGTCGAAGAATATTATTCCAGGTGTGATCCTGCCCGTCGGTATCGTGACTTCGTTGGTAGGTGTGCCTTTCTTTTTAAGTATCGTGATGCGCCACAGAGGAAATATGTCATGAGTGGGCTAACGATAAACGGGCTGAATGCAGGCTACGCAAAACGACAAATTATTGAGAATCTGAATGTTGAAACCCTAAGGCGTGGGGAGGTGACGATTTTACTGGGCCCGAACGGTTGTGGAAAATCGACGCTTCTGCGTGCATTGGCCGGACTTAACCGCGCCAGCGGTGAGGCACGGTTAGATGGCGTGAATTTGCTGACACTACCCTTTGCCCGCCGGGCGGATAACGTGGTGTTTATGCCGCAATCTTTACCTCAGGGCGTGCATTTACAGGTGCTGGAGTCAGTGATTGTCGCCCAACGTGCATCGGGGGGTGAACCAGAGCGAACGCAGGCTATCGGCCTACTGGAAGCGTTAGGAATTTCGCATCTGGCGCTGCACTATCTCGACCAACTCTCCGGAGGGCAAAAGCAGTTGGTCGGACTTGCCCAGTCGCTGATTCGTCGCCCCTCGCTTTTATTGCTCGATGAGCCGCTCAGTGCCCTCGATCTCAACTATCAGCTTCACGTGATGGATGTGATTCAACGCCAGACGCAGACGCGTAAGATGGTCACACTGGTTGTCGTTCATGATATTAACATTGCCTTACACCATGCGGCGCAAGTGCTGATGCTTAAACAGGGGAAATTGATTGCCAGCGGTGCACCCGAAAAGGTCATTACCCCAGCAAGTCTGGCCGAAGTATACGGCGTACGCGGGCGAATTGAGCATTGTTCGCAGGGAAAAGCGCAGGTGATTCTGGATGGGGTGATAGAAAAGTAATCAGGCAGCCGTAGCTGCCCGATTGTGGCGAATTACTTCGCTTTACCCTGGTTTGCCACGGCCGCCGCTTTCGCCGCGATTTCGTCAGCATTGCCCAGATAGTAGTGTTTGATCGGCTTGAAGTTTTCGTCGAACTCATATACCAGCGGTACGCCGGTTGGGATGTTCAGGTCGATGATCTCTTCTTCACCCATGTTATCCAGGTATTTCACCAGCGCACGCAGGGAGTTACCGTGAGCGGCGATGATCACGCGCTCACCGCTTTTAATGCGTGGCAGAATGGTTTCGTTCCAGTATGGCACAACGCGATCGATGGTCAGCGCCAGGCTTTCGGTAACCGGCAGCTCTTTATCGGTCAGTTTGGCATAACGCGGGTCGTGGCCCGGATAACGCTCGTCATCTTTGGTCAGCTCTGGCGGAGTGATGGCAAAGCCACGACGCCACTGTTTCACCTGATCGTCACCATATTTTGCTGCGGTTTCCGCTTTGTTCAGACCCTGAAGCGCGCCGTAATGACGTTCGTTCAGTTTCCAGGATTTCTCTACCGGCAGCCACGCTTGATCCAGCTCGTCCAGTACGTTCCACAGCGTATGAATGGCACGTTTCAGCACAGAGGTATAAGCAAAATCGAAGGTGTAGCCTTCAGCTTTCAGCAGTTTACCGGCCGCTTTCGCTTCGCCAACGCCTTTCTCTGACAGGTCAACGTCATACCAACCGGTAAAACGGTTTTCGTTGTTCCACTGACTTTCACCGTGACGAACCAGTACCAGCTTAGTTACAGCCATACTCTCACTCCTCAAGCTTTATTTGAATGATAACAATTCTCATTATATTGCCGCGATCGGCTCGACGGCAACGCTTATGCATAACCATAGCGAAAATAGCGGCTGAGTGTAAGGTGGTTGTGAATGCAGGGTTGTGAATTTGTCTGTATCTGCTGTTAAATTCAGCAATATGCGAAAAAAAATCATGGCCGACTGTCAGAACAACACTCGGCCAGGACGTTATCCGGCAATAAATTGATATTCCGTCAAACTCACATACTCTTCACCAGGGCGCAGCACGCAATCGGGTTGCGGCCATTCCGGGTGATTCGGGCTATCGGGCAGGAACTCGCTTTCCAGCGCCAGACCTTGCCAGGCGGTATAAGGTTCACTGCCGCGTGATGGGGTGCCGTCGAGGAAGTTGCCAGAGTAAAATTGCAGCGCAGGCGCTGAGGTATAGACCTTCATCTGCAATTTCTCATCCTGCGACCACAGGCGGGCGACAACCTGAGAAGCATCCCCCTTCGCCTGTAACAGGAAGGCGTGATCGTAACCTTTTACTTTCTGCTGATCCCCATCGGCCAGAAAATCGGTGGATATTGCCTTTGGCTGGCGGAAATCGAAGCTGGTGCCCGTCACATCCTTCAGGCCGTCGTGGGGAATACCCATTTCATCCACCGGCAGGTAAGCATCCGCCAGTAGCTGTAGCTTGTGGCTGCGAACATCGCTCTGTTCGCCATTCAGGTTGAAGTAGACGTGGTTGGTCATGTTCACCGGGCAGGCTTTATCGACCGTTGCACGATACTCGATAGCGATACGGTTATCTTCTGTCAGGCGATAAAGCGCTGAGGCGTTAAGTGTGCCGGGGAAACCCTGGTCGCCATCGTCGGACGTCAGCGTGAACAGCACCTCGTTATCATTCTGGTTACTGATCGCCCAGCGACGTTTATCAAACCCTTCGGTGCCGCCGTGCAGCTGGTTTTCGCCCTGGCTTGGGGTCAACGCATAGGTTTTGCCCTCCAGCGTAAAGCGGCTTTTAGCGATACGGTTGGCGTAACGGCCAATGGATGCGCCGAAGTAGGCGGCCTGCTGGCTATACTGTTCCGGAGAGGCGCAGCCAAGCAGCGCCTCGCGGATTGAACCATCCGCCAGCGGAATACGGGCCGAGAGCAGCGTCGCGCCCCAGTCCATGAGTGTCACCACAACACCCTGCGCATTGCGCAGAGTGACGAGGCGGTAGGGAAGGCCGTCGGGGGCCAGGGTTGGTGTTTCGCTTAGCACTGTCCAGCTCCTTGTGAAGGTTTGCAGACGTAGAACGTCTCTTTGATACCGGTTTTGGCTTCATACTGATCGGCCACCGCCTGCTGTACGGCATCCACCATCTCTTCTGGCACCAGCGCCACGATGCAGCCGCCGAAACCGCCGCCAGTCATACGTACGCCGCCCTGATCGCCAATTGTGTTTTTTACAATCTCAACCAGAGTATCAATTTGCGGTACGGTGATTTCAAAGTCGTCACGCATAGAGGCGTGAGATTCTGCCATCAGTTTACCCATACGCTTCAGGTCGCCTTTTTCCAGCGCCTCGGCGGCTTCGACTGTGCGGGCATTTTCCGTCAGCACGTGACGCACGCGTTTTGCAACGATCGGATCAAGCTGGCTGGCGACCGCGTTGAACTGATCCAGCGTCACGTCACGCAGGGCGGGCTGCTGGAAGAAACGTGCACCCGTTTCACACTGTTCGCGGCGCGTATTGTACTCGCTACCGACCAGCGTGCGTTTGAAGTTACTGTTGATGATAACCACTGCTACGCCCTTAGGCATAGACACCGCTTTGGTGCCTAATGTGCGGCAATCGATCAGCAACGCATGATCTTTTTTACCCAGGGCAGAAATCAGCTGGTCCATGATGCCGCAGTTACAACCCACGAACTGGTTCTCGGCTTCCTGACCATTTAGCGCAATCTGCGCGCCATCCAGCGGCAGATGATACAGCTGCTGGAACACGGTGCCGACCGCCACTTCCAGCGAGGCGGAAGAGCTGAGGCCCGCACCCTGCGGCACGTTGCCGCTAATCACTAAATCCGCACCACCGAAGCCCGCGTTGCGTTTTTGCAGATGTTTCACCACGCCGCGCACATAGTTAGACCACTGTTGGCTGTCATGCGTGACGATAGGCGCATCGAGAGAAAACTCGTCGGTCTGGTCATCGTAATCGGCAGCAATCACGCGAACGGTGCGATCCTGACGTGGTGCGCAGCTGATCACCGTCTGGTAATCAATAGCGCAAGGCAGCACAAAACCGTCGTTATAGTCAGTGTGTTCGCCAATCAGGTTAACGCGGCCTGGAGCCTGGATGACGTGAGTAGCAGGGTAGCCAAATTTTTCAGCAAACAGGGATTGTGTTCTTTCTTTCAGACTCATTGTTATTCTCCGGACTCGCGAAAATGGATATCACTGACCGCGCGCAGGCGCTCGGCGGCTTGTTCTGCCGTCAGGTCGCGCTGAGTTTCTGCCAGCATTTCATAGCCAACCATAAATTTACGCACGGTGGCGGAGCGCAGCAGCGGTGGGTAGAAGTGCGCGTGCAGCTGCCAGTGCGGATTTTCTTCGCCATTAAACGGCGCACCGTGCCAGCCCATGGAGTAGGGGAAGGAGCACTGGAACAGGTTGTCGTAACGACTGGTGAGTTTTTTCAGCGCCAGCGCCAGATCGTCACGCTGGGCAGCCGTTAAGTCGGTGATGCGCAGAATATGTGTCTTCGGCAGCAGCAGCGTTTCAAACGGCCAGGCCGCCCAGTAAGGCACTACAGCCAGCCAGTGTTCGGTTTCCACCACGGTACGGCTGCCGTCTGCCAGTTCACGCTGAACGTAATCGACCAACATCGGAGAACCCTGCTCGGCAAAATAGGTACGTTGCAGGCGATCTTCGCGTTCGATTTCGTTTGGCAGGAAACTATTGGCCCAGACCTGACCGTGCGGATGTGGGTTTGAGCAGCCCATCGCCGCGCCTTTGTTTTCAAAGACTTGTACCCATGGGTACATCTGCCCCAGCTCGGCGGTTTGTTCCTGCCAGGTTTTCACCACCTCTTGCAATGCGGGTAGCGTTAATTCCGGCAGCGTTTTGCTGTGATCTGGCGAGAAGCAGATTACGCGGCTGGTGCCGCGCGCGCTCATGCAGCGCATCAGCGGATCGTCGCTTTCCGGCGCATCCGGCGTGTCGGTCATCAGCGCGGCGAAATCATTAGTAAAGACGTAAGTGCTGGTGTAGTCGGGGTTTTTGTCACCCGTCACCCGGGTGTTGCCCGGGCATAAAAAACAGTCCGGATCGTGCGCGGGCAGCGTCTGTTTTGACGGTGTCTCTTGCGCCCCTTGCCAGGGGCGTTTTGCGCGATGCGGTGAAACTAAAATCCACTGCCCCGTTAAAGGGTTATAACGGCGGTGGGGATGATCGACGGGGTTAAATTGCGTCATCACAAATCCTTAGTCTGGATATCCCTGAGGATGACGGGACTGCCAGTGCCAGGTGTCCTGCGCCATTTCATCGAGATTACGGGTTACGCGCCAGTTCAGATCCTTGTCAGCTTTGGAGGCATCGGCCCAGTAGGCCGGGAGGTCGCCATCGCGACGCGGAGCGAAATGGTAGTTAATCGGTTTGCCGCAGGCTTTGCTAAAGGCGTTCACCACGTCAAGCACGCTGCTGCCTACGCCGGCACCGAGGTTATAGATATGCACACCGGCTTTGTTCGCCAGTTTTTCCATCGCGGCGACGTGGCCATCGGCGAGGTCCATCACGTGGATGTAGTCGCGTACACCCGTGCCGTCAGGCGTGGGGTAGTCGTTACCGAAAATGGCCAGCGATTCGCGGCGGCCAACGGCAACCTGCGCGATATACGGCATCAGATTATTCGGGATGCCCTGCGGATCTTCACCCATATCGCCAGACGCATGTGCGCCCACCGGGTTAAAGTAGCGCAGCAACGAAATGCTCCAGTCCGGCTGCGCTTTTTGCAGGTCGGTCAGAATTTGTTCAACCATCAGTTTGCTTTTGCCATACGGGCTTTGCGGCGTGCCGGTAGGGAAGCTTTCAACGTAAGGGATTTTAGGCTGGTCGCCGTAAACGGTCGCAGAGGAGCTGAAAATGAAGTTTTTGACATTCGCGGTACGCATGGCAGAAACCAGTCGTAGTGTTCCGTTGACGTTATTGTCATAATACTCCAACGGTTTTTGTACCGACTCGCCAACAGCCTTCAGACCCGCGAAGTGGATCACCGCCTCGATGGCATGATCGGTTAAGATCGTGGTCATCAATGCTTCATCGCGAATATCGCCTTCCACGAACGTGGCTTTTTTGCCGCCCAGACGTTCGATCACCGGTAGGACGCTGCGTTTGCTGTTACACAGGTTGTCAAGAATGATGACATCATGGCCCTGTTGCAGCAGTTGCACGCAGGTATGACTTCCAATGTAACCGCTACCACCCGTAACCAGTACTCTCATTTTTCGCTCCATTAGGCATATGGTATGTAATGAAGATAGCATACCAGAGAAGGAAAAAGTGTGACATGGGATAAATTAGTGGAATCGTTTACACTGAATAAATCAACGCGATGTTAGTTAATATTTTTTATTTATCAGTTGGTTACGTCTTATCGTATAAATCTTAAAAATGGGCACTGATTTTTTGTGTAACGTCTGACGTTGCGCCCGCGCAGTCAAGCCGCACTGGCGCAACCGGGGAGGGGGTGATTAGTCGTCAGATTTTTTACGGAACAGCAAGTGTTTCAGCCCTGCCCCTGCGGCAATCAGGCCAAACATAGCAATTTTCCAGAATTTAAGCAGCGTGATGCCAATCATCGCCAACAGGCCAACTTTTTTCGCGGCAATACCTCCAATGAGTGCGGCCAAACCATATTCAGCCAGTTTATCGGTTTTAGCGTTGTAGTCGCTGTAACGCTGACCCTGGTTAAAGCTGACCGTATTAAGCAGCGTTTTCGTCAACGGTTTGGCGGCTTCCACGCTGCCGCGATCGGTAATCAGATTCAGCTCGAAGTAACCCTCACGACCCAGCAAATAAGTATTGTAGTTAACGCCTTGTTCGTTCACGGGCACATTGCTGCCAATGTCTTGCAGCGCGGCAGACCAGATTAAACGGTGAGTTGTAGCATCATAGGTGGGTTTTTCGACCCAGCCAATGACCTCTATTGCCGGAATTCCTTTTTTCACGCGATCTTTATTGCCCTCTTTTGTTCCTTCACGCAGGCTTTTGAGTAATTCATCGGCATCCCAGTCTTTTGCATCATCATCTTTGATATAACCGGAATTGTCATAATCAATAGAAATAAAGCCATCGATATTTTTATGGAACACCAAACCATAAAAATTCTCATCGTCGACGTAATTTCCCAGCTCCGTCATAAATACGGACGATTCTTTCGGCGGGAAATAGACATAATCTTTGGGTAATTGAATGGAGGCTTTTTTGCCCAATGGGATGGTCGCCGGGCCGGGAACCGCTACACGCTGCATGGCGGCAAAGGCAATCTCGGCGGGGTCTTCGGCTTGCTGCGGTTCTGGTTGATTCGCCGCAAAAACCTGAAAAGATAATGCAAAAAGGAAACTGAAAAAAATGCAATGTGCGTGGGGAAACCTAAACGACAGATTCATGTATTTTCCTGTAAATAACACAGCCGACGTCATTGTCAGCGCTAAAATTAAAAGAGCGTTGGGATTCTATTCCTGACGCTCTGTTTTCACTTTTTAGATTTTGTTAATACAGGATTAAGGTTGCCTTTATATATAATCAGGGCTCCTCAAAGGGAACCCTGATATTTATATTTTACCTACCTGGTAGCGATATCCCTCACCCTCGGCAATAAATTCCAATCGATGGGTAATACAGTCTGGCGCATCTTCCGCATGGTGTGAGACAAACAGTAACTGCGTTTTCCCCTCGCTGATCAACACATCAATAAAGCGGCGCACCAGCTGGCGGTTGAGCGGATCCAGCCCTTGCAGTGGTTCATCAAGAATCAGCAACGTCGGGTGTTTGACCAGCGCACGAACGATAAGCGCCAGCCGCTGCTGTCCCCATGACAGACTGTGAAACGGCGCATCGGCGGTACGCGCATTCATACCGAGAATCGCGAGCCACCGATCGACCAGCTTACGTTGTTTATCCGACACCGCCTGGTAAATGCCGATGGAGTCAAAATAACCGGAAAGAATGACGTTACGTACCGTGGTGCTAACGCGGTAATCCAGATGCAGACTACTGCTGACGTAGCCGATATGTTTCTTGATATCCCAGATGGTTTCGCCGCTGCCGCGACGGCGGCCAAACAGCGTCAGGTCGTTGCTGTAACCCTGCGGATGGTCGCCTGTCACCAGGCTTAACAGCGTCGATTTCCCCGCACCGTTAGGGCCGACAATCTGCCAGTGCTCGTTGGGCCCAACTGTCCAGCTCAGGTGATTGATAATGGGCCGATCGTTATAGGAGACGACGCCGTCACGCAGCACAATGCGTGCTTCATCGTCGGCAAGCAGCAAACGTGCAGAAGGGGCGTCAGGCTCGGGCAAAGTCATGCCGCTCAGTTTTTCACTGTGTGCCAGTTGGGCGACGAGCGTTTGCGCCAGCAGCGCATTTTTTTCGCCAGTTTCGATGAGTGAACATTCGGCCAGCACCCCGGCAAAGGGCACAAAATCGGGGATATCATCAAAGCGGTTGAGAACCAGCACCAGCGTATAACCGGCCTCACTGAGGCTGGCGAGATGCTCTGCCAGTTGCTGGCGGGAGGCAACGTCGAGCCCGTCAAACGGCTCATCGAGGATCAATAAATCGGGTTCCGCCATCAGCGCCTGACACAGCAGGGTTTTGCGCGTTTCGCCGGTAGAGAGATATTTAAAGCGCCTTTCCAGTAAATGGCTGATGCCAAAACGGTCGGCGAGCGCTGCGCAACGTGTCGCGTTTTTGACCTCATCCTGAATGATTTCTGCGGTAGTGCGGCCAGTGTCATCCTCGCCGGGGCTGAGCAAATCCGTGTTGTTGCGCTGCCATTCCTCGCTCACTAGTTTCTGCAATTGCTCGAAGGAGAGGCGGGTGATACGTGTAAACTGACACGTGCGGGTTCCGGAAAGGAGCGGCAGTTCTCCCGCCAGCGCACGGGCGAGTGCTGATTTGCCGCTACCGTTGCTCCCGACAAACGCCCAGCTTTCACCGGCGCGCAGGGTCAGTTGCTCAATTTTTAGCGTTTTGGTGTCGCTAAGACGAAACGTGCCTTGCGAAATTTGCAATGATGACATTGTGTATCCCATTTTTTGCAGCGATTTTTATCAGGGATACGTCTTTCACATCATGATGTCAATGGCATCAGCACAACGTGGCGAGAATGATGCGGTCAGCATTAAAATATGCTGTGACCTCGGCACCTTCTTCCAGTTCTTCGGCTTTCTTTAGCGGCAATGTCGCACACAGAGTCTGCCCGTCCGGCAGCGTCATTAGTACCTCGCACTGTTCGGTGCCGCGCTGGATATGGCTGATACGACAGGCAAGCTGGTTGTCCGCATCGCGGGCTTGCGACGGATCGCGCGTAACGCTGACCCAAGGCGCCTTCAACAGCACCAGTACTTCCTGGCCTTCATCCAGACCAAGGCGTTCGCCGCTTTGCGCGGTGATGGCAACTTTCAGACGGGTTTCACCGTCGGCCAATAAAATATCCACATGCTGCTGCACCTGCTGGTGGTCGCGACGGGTGACGGTACCAAACCACTGGTTGCGGGCGCTGGTTTGCAGGGAAAAACGGGAAATGGCGGCCAGCAGACTATCGAGGGGCAGGGCGTCATCATCGCTCAGCACGTCGAACGCTTTTTGCTGAATTTGTGCCAGCAGGTCGTAAAGCTGAATAAGACGCTGGCCATAACGCGTCAGCACCGCGCCGCCGCCGCCTTTCCCGCCCGTTGCGCGATCCACCAGAGACTGTTCGCTCAACGTATTCATTTCATTGATGGCATCCCAGGCGCTTTTATAGCTGATGCCGGCGTTCTTCGCGCCCTGGCTGATGGAGCCGGTTTGCGCAATTTGTTTCAACAGCGAGATGCGACGCGGGTCGGCAAACAGACGTTGCTGAAGCTTGAGGGTGAGGAGAATTTCTGCCTGCATAAAGAGCGTCCTGAAAAAGGGGTTATTGTGACTGAAATGATGGCAAGGGCAAAGCGCATCGCACAAAAGGGAGTGTTTTTCTCCTGAAGATGGTTACAATAAGGTAAACGTAATGTCTGGAGTAAACCATGTTAGAACTGCTGAAAAGTCTGGTTTTTGCCGTAATCATGGTACCTATCGTAATGGCAATCATTATGGGGGCGATTTACGGACTCGGTGAAGTGTTCAACGTCTTTTCTGGCGTTGGTCACAAAGATAATCGCCCGCAGAACCACTGATTTCCCCCAACGCCCGGTCTATACCGGGCGTTTTGCTTTCAAGCTCCCCGCATTTTTGCCGATAATACCCCTTAAAAGTAATGAATTAACGCTAGGAAACGGTCTGGCTTGTCGCTATATTTGTCGATATACAACGATATTCACAGGAGTTTCAAATGGCAGGTTCATGGTTACGTTTGGTTGCAGGGACTACGCTTGCGCTCTCAGTGGCGGGCCACGCCCTGGCGGATGACGGCAAAATCACCGTTTTCGCTGCAGCATCGCTGACGAATGCAATGCAGGATATTGCCAAAGCGTATAAGAAAGAGAAGAACGTGGATGTCGTCTCTTCGTTTGCCTCTTCTTCTACGCTTGCGCGTCAGATTGAAGCGGGGGCACCTGCGGATCTCTTTATTTCTGCCGACCAGAAATGGATGGATTACGCGGTAGATAAAAAGTCTATCGACACGGCGACGCGCAAAACGCTGCTCGGCAATAGTCTGGTGGTGGTCGCGCCTAAGGCCAGCGCGCAGGGCGATATAACCATTAATGCCAAAACCGATTGGACGAACCTGTTGAAGGACGGACGTCTGGCGGTAGGCGATCCGGATCACGTGCCGGCGGGCATTTATGCGAAAGAAGCGCTGCAAAAACTGGGTGCCTGGGATACCCTGTCACCAAAACTGGCCCCGGCGGAAGATGTGCGTGGCGCACTGGCGCTGGTAGAGCGCAGCGAAGCACCGCTGGGTATCGTCTACGGCTCTGACGCTGTGGCCAGCAAAGGCGTGAAAGTGGTCGGTACGTTCCCGGAAGATTCCCATAAGAGAGTGGAATACCCGCTGGCGATTATCGACGGTCATAAAAAGGCTACCGTGACCGCGTTCTACGACTATCTGCAAGGGCCGCAGGCTTCAGCCATCTTTAAACGTTACGGATTTACCACACAACAATGATATTGACGGATCCCGAATGGCAGGCGGTGTTGCTGAGCCTGAAAGTATCAACTCTCGCGGTGTTATTCAGTTTGCCCTTTGGTATCTTCTTTGCCTGGCTGCTGGTGAGGCGTAATTTCCCCGGTAAAGCCTTACTCGATGGATTCATCCATCTTCCGCTGGTGTTGCCGCCGGTGGTGGTGGGTTATTTATTGCTGGTGGCGATGGGGCGACGCGGTTTTATCGGTGCCTGGCTTTATGACTGGTTCGGCCTGACCTTTGCTTTCAGTTGGCGCGGGGCCGTGATGGCCGCAGCGGTGATGTCTTTTCCGCTAATGGTACGCGCGATTCGTCTGGCGCTGGAAGGGGTGGACATCAAACTGGAACAGGCAGCAAGAACGCTGGGCGCGGGGCGCTGGCGGGTGTTTTGCACCATTACGTTGCCGCTGATGCTACCCGGAATCATCGTCGGCACCGTACTGGCGTTTGCCCGCTCGCTGGGCGAGTTCGGGGCAACCATTACCTTTGTCTCCAATATCCCTGGCGAAACCCGCACCATTCCTTCCGCCATGTACACCCTGATTCAAACGCCTGGTGGTGAAAGCGCGGCGGCAAGGCTGTGTCTTATCTCGATTGCGCTGGCGCTGATTTCTCTGATGATTTCAGAATGGCTGGCGCGCGTGAGCCGTCAACGGATTGGGGCGTAACGCATGCTCGAACTGAACTTTAGCCAAACGCTGGGCTCGCACTGCCTGACTATTCATGAATCGCTGCCTGCCAGTGGGATCACCGCCGTATTTGGCGTATCCGGCGCGGGGAAAACGTCGCTAATTAATGCCATCAGCGGTCTGACTCGCCCCGAGAAAGGGCGCATAGTGCTTAACGATCGTGTGCTGAATGATGCCGAAAAAGGCATCTGCCTGGCCCCGGAAAAACGCCGCGTGGGCTATGTCTTCCAGGATGCGCGTCTTTTTCCTCACTATAAAGTGCGCGGCAATCTGCGGTATGGCATGGCTAAAAGCATGGAGAGCCAGTTTGATAAACTGGTGGCGCTGCTGGGGATTGAAGCACTGCTCGAGCGTCTGCCCGGAAGCCTGTCCGGTGGCGAGAAACAGCGCGTGGCGATTGGTCGGGCGCTGCTCACCGCGCCAGAACTTCTGCTACTCGATGAACCGCTCGCCTCGCTGGATATTCCGCGTAAACGCGAGCTGCTGCCGTATCTGCAACGCCTGGCGCGTGAGATTAATATTCCGATGCTTTATGTCAGCCACTCGCTGGATGAAATTCTTCATCTGGCGGACAAAGTGCTGGTACTGGAAGCCGGTCAGGTTAAAGCCTTCGGTAATCTGGAGGAAGTCTGGGGCAGCAGCGTGATGCATCCCTGGCTGCCGCAGGATCAGCAAAGTTCGATTTTACGCGTCACGGTGCTGGAGCATCATCCGCATTACGCGATGACCGCTCTGGCGCTGGGCGATCAGCATGTGTGGGTGAATAAACTTGAGCGCCCGCTTCACTCTGCCGTGCGCGTACGTATTCAGGCAACGGATGTTTCGCTGGTACTGCAACCCTCACCGCATACCAGTATCCGCAACGTGCTGCACGCCAAAGTGATGCAATGTTACGATAATAATGGCCAAGTGGAAGTGCAGTTAGACGTCAGCGGCAGAACGCTGTGGGCGCGGATTAGCCCGTGGGCGAGGGATGACCTGGCGGTGAAGCCAGGCCAATGGCTCTATGCGCAAATCAAGAGCGTGTCGATTACTGCCTGATCACAGCAAGCGGGTATAGATAAATTCGGCGATGGTATCGGTGGTGTTATCGCCAATCACCACGTTGGCGCGCGCTTTCACCGCGTCGTCGGCATTTCCCATCGCTACCCCCATTCCAGCCGCCTCCAGCATGCTGATATCGTTGAAGTTATCGCCAAACGCGATGACGTCTTTCATCGACAACCCTTGTGATTCCACCCACTGGGTTAGACGCTTGCCTTTGCTGTTTCCCTGGCGAGCGATGTCCACTTGATCGTGCCATGACCATTCGCACTCAAGCTGTAACGTCTCTTCAACCTGCTCGCCGAATTTTCTCAGTTTCGGCAGGTCTTCATCGGTCAGGGCAAATTTCCAGACGTTTTTCACCTCGCTCGCGGCCCGTGCCAGAGAATCGACCTGGGTGAAGGACGGACGCTGTGCTTCCGGCAAAGACTGCGCCCAGTTGCTGGTACGTACGACATGCCCGGTGGGATACTGATACATCATGGTGTCATCCACATACATCAGGCCATGGATGTGATATTCATCCAGCATCGCGATAAGCTGCTGTGCTTTGTCGACCGGCATAGGATCGGCTTCTAACACTTTTTTCGCATGATAATCATACAAATAGGTGCCGTTACAGCAAATTGCCGGTGTTTCTAACGCCAGCGCCTGATAAAACGGGTGAATGGCAACGTGATGGCGCCCGGTGACGATGAGCAATTGGTATCCCGCCTCTTGCGCGCGCTTCAGCGCTTCCAGCGAGGAAGGCAGGAGCGTTTTTTTCGGAGTGAGTAGGGTACCGTCCAGATCCAGGGCAATCACACGTGCAGTCATAGTAGGGTCTCAAGTCAGATTAAAATCACTGCCCAGGATGGTACACCGACTCGCCTGTGCAGCAAAATGGCGCGGGCAAATTCCGCATTGCCCGCTAAAATGACGACCCGTCCATTATTTCTCAAATAAGTCCGGTGCCCAGGGGGTGGGATCCAGTTCCATAAAGGGTGCGCGTTCAAATTTTGATTTCAGCGCCCAGGGTACCGTGCAGTCAAACACGGTTTTGCAGGTAATGCCGTTACCGCGAATAGAGTGACTGTATTCAGGTGACTGGGAAGGATCCAACTGATGACCCCTGAGCCCCGGTAAGTTCGTAATGCTGACATCGCCCTGCATGCGTGTCGTCATCGCCCAAAGGATGTCATCGCTATCAAAGATATCGACATCTTCGTCGACGAGAATAATATTTTTGAGCTCGGAATAGGTGGCAAGTGCAATGAGCGCGGCTTGCCCCTGGCGTCCTTCATCGGAAGCCTGACGTTTTTTGACCTGCAAAATCCCCAGGAATTTACCGCCGCCTGCCGTATGCGCATAGACATTTTGCAGGAAACCAGGAATGGCCTCTTCCACGGCATTTCGGATGCTGGCTTCCGTGGGCAGACCGGCAAGCGTTGTATGCTCTTCTCCGGGCCCGACCAGTGTTTGCAGGATAGCCTGACGACGCATGGTGACCGCTTTCACTTTGATGACCGGCAGGGAAGGGTTAGCTTCACCACAATAACCGGGAAACTCCGGCATCGCGTGTCCGGAATCCGTGTGCTGATCTTCACGAACGCGAACGCCTGGCAGTAATTCCCCTTCAATAATAATTTCCGCGCGGGCGATCGCTTTTTCATTTACCGCCACGCCCTGCACCAGTTCGACCGGAGATTGACGAAGCGAACCCGCAACGCCCAATTCGTTATAACCAAACGGCGTGGTCGGCGCTTCAAAGCAGGCACCGATATAAATTGCTGGATCGAGCCCCATATTAATGGTCACCGGTAAAGGCTTACCGGCCTCTTCTGCTTTTTTTCTGAAGACTTCGATATGCCGTCCTGCGGCCAGGAACATCGACAGTTCATCCCGTTCCTGTACACACAGGCGATGGATAGTGACATCCGTCAGCGACGCGTCCTGCGGATCGCTGGCTAAAACCAGGCCCAGGCAGAAAAAAGGCCCGGCATCAATGGGCGTGTTGGTGGGGGCGGGAAGCAGTTTGCGCAGGTCAAAGTCAGGGTCATCAGCGTACCAGACTTGCTCCTGGCATGGTGCGTGTTCGGCAGGAACCACGACCGGCGCGATGGGATTTTTTACCGCCTGACCCACATGCTGTGCCAGTTCGGAAGGCTTGCAGCCGAGAAGCAGCGCTGCGCGTTCACGGCTGGCGTGCATCCCGACCAGAATACGCGAATCAGGGTAGCCTTTAATGCTATTAAACATCATCGCCGGGCCAGTTCGGGTAGGGCGTTTTACCGTACCGCCCGCGCCGATGTAGCGATAAACGCCGGCGAGTTCTGCTTTAGGATCAACCGGATGGTCTGTTTCTCTGTATTGGCCTTCATGCTGTTGTAACACGGCAATGGCGCTTCTCAAATCGTTAATCTGCTGTTCCATACATCCTCCTTAAAATGAATAACCCTATTTTTATGCGAAAGAGGAATGTCATCAATTGCATCATTAATGCTAAATTGATAATAAAATTCATATCAATTTTATGAGGTAGTGGCTGATGCAATTTCGACTCATGCGCCACTTTATTACCGTTGCCGAAGAGCTGCACATGCACCGGGCTGCTGAGCGCCTGAATATGGCGCAGCCTGCGCTGAGCCAGCAGATCAAAACGCTGGAAGAACGTCTCGGGGTTACGCTCTTTCATCGCGCGCACCGCCGTTTAACGCTGACTCCGGCGGGTGAAGCCTTTCTGCAGAAATCGAAAGTCGCGCTGCATATGGTTGACGAGGCCATCCTTGATGCCCGCCAAACCGCACGTGGCGAGCAAGGGGTATTGAATCTGGGCTGTGTCTCAAGCGCGATGCTCGATGAAAAACTGCCTGCAGTTTTACGCACGTTACATGCGCAGTGGCCGAATATTACGCTTTCGCTGACCACGGGGAATGTACAAACGCTGTACGCCTCGCTACAAAGAAACCAACTGGATGCGGCTATTATTCGTGCGCCATTACCTTTATTACCTGAAGAGTTGCAATGTAAAACCTTCGCCTCAGAGAAAACCGTCCTCGCGCTGCCTTGTCAGCATCCTCTTGCCGGTTCGGCGGCGCTAACGCTCGCTTCTCTCAAGGACGATGAGTGGATAACGCTGCGCGATCCTGAGGGTATCGGTCTGGAGCAATATTTTCATGATGCGTGTCGTCAGGCGGGTTTTCATCCGAGAGTCGTACAATACGCGACTGAAGTCTCTATGGTCATCAGCCTGGTTTCAGCAGGATTGGGTATTGCGCTGCTACCGATCTCTGCAACCGCCGTACGCCTGGAAAATGTGGCCTATATTGACATTATTGATAGGCTCAACGAGAGCGAGCTGACGTTGGTGTGCCACCGGATTGTTCGCTCGGAAGTGCTAAAAAAGTTCCTTACGACGCTTCAGCGCCTGTGACCGGGCCTGTCCACGCTTGTGGAGATGCAGGGTCTATACTTTTAATCTTGCATAAAGCAGAAGAAATGATGTGCTAAATTATTGATTTCCTTGTCGCGTTATGGTGTGTTGTATCGCTGATTGTCGTTTGAACGTTATGCTTCAATATTCGTTAACCTATTGGAGTAGAATGGATTTCCATTTTCTGAGGTGTAGTCATGAAACAAACCGTTTATACCGCCAGCCCCGAAAGCCAGCAGATCCACGTCTGGTCGCTGGGCCATGATGGCAACCTGACGTTGGTTCAGGTGGTGGATGTACCGGGTCAGGTGCAGCCGATGGTGGTAAGTCCTGATAAACGTTATCTGTATGTGGGCGTACGCCCGGAATTTCGCGTGCTGGCCTATCGTATTGCCCCGGACGATGGTGCACTGACATTTGCCGCCGAAGCGCCGCTACCGGGCAGCCCGACGCATATTTCAACCGATCGCCAGGGTAACTTCGTCTTCAGTGGTTCTTATAATGCCGGGTGCGTCAGCGTGACGCGTCTGGAAGACGGTATTCCGCGCGAAACAGTAGATGTTGTTGAAGGGCTGGAAGGCTGTCACTCGGCGAACATCTCCCCGGATAACCGTACCCTGTGGGTTCCGGCGCTGAAGCAGGATCGCATCTGCCTGTTTACCCTGAGCGACGACGGGCATCTGGTTGCGCAGGAGCCTGCTGAAGTCACCACCGTTGAAGGGGCGGGCCCGCGTCATCTGGTGTTCCATCCGAATCAGCAGTACGCGTATTGCGTGAACGAGCTTAACAGCTCGGTTGATGTGTGGGAGCTGAAAGATCCCTACGGCAAAATCGAGTGCGTACAGACGCTGGATATGATGCCGCCTGATTTCTCCGATACCCGCTGGGCGGCAGATATCCACATTACGCCGGACGGTCGTCATCTCTACGCCTGCGACCGTACTTCCAGTCTGATTACTGTTTTCAGCGTCTCTGAAGATGGCAGCGTGCTGGCAGTAGAAGGTTTCCAGCCGACGGAAACCCAGCCGCGCGGTTTCAACATCGACCACAGTGGTAAATATGTGATTGCCGCCGGGCAGAAATCGCATCATATCGCGGTGTATGAAATCAAAGGTGAACAAGGTTTACTGGAAGAGAAGGGCCGTTATGCTGTCGGGCAGGGGCCAATGTGGGTGGTGGTTAACGCGTATTAAGCGTTGAGCTTATGCTGATAATAAAAAACCTCGCCGCGGCGAGGTTTTTTCGTTAACAAAGTGCGCTTTGTTCATGCCGGATGCGGCTTCGCCTTATCCGGCCTACAAATACACCGATAGTAGGCCTGATAAGCGTAGCGCATCAGGCAATTTTGCTAACCGTAAAGCTTACTGCTTCGGCTCTGCCAGGAGCGTGCTTCCCACGCCGCGGTTGTTGAATTCCCACATGCGGTTGAAGTTACGGTCGTTCAGGTCACGCTGCACATTCCCTTTATCGTCTTTCGCGCCGGTGTTACCTGCGAATGGACGTTTGGAGATTGCCGCGTCGGCCCACGGTTTGGCCATGTTAAAGCCTTCGTTGATTACGCTGTCGCGAATAACGACCTGACCGTTGGTGTTGCCATCAACGTCCAGAGAGCGGCCCAGTTGTGCAACGTTATCGCCGGACGCGGTAAAGCGACTGTTGATAGCCAGGAAACCGTAATAGATATTTGACTGAGTCGCCGGTGCGAAGACGTAGCCTTCCTGCTGAGTGCGCGAGTTCACCACGCGGAAGTCGGTGTTATCGAATACCACGGCGCCACGGCCAGAAACGATGTCCACATCCCCTTCGAGGTAGCTGTTGCTCACCAGTGTGCGGGTCTGACGGTCGTTTTGCAGGCGGTTGTTGACGCTGCTGTTGGTCACAAAGAAGGTATTCTGGCGGCCCAGAATGTTCACCTTATTGATTTGTACCTTATCACCATCGGTGCGCAGAGCCACTGCCTGATGCGTACCGGCATCGACGCTGTCGCCAAGGTTATTTTCAATGGTCAGATTCTGCAGTTGCAGGCCGTTGTTCTGTGACCAGAAGACCGCTGAACACATCACGCCGATGGTTGCGCTACGTTTGCTCTGGCAGTTGTCATACATATACCAGGACGGTTTGCCCGGCATGTATTTTCCGGCCGGGTTGACCAGATGACGCCAGGCGGCAGGCGCCATTTCGGAGTCGATTGCCAGGCCAATTTTCACGTCGAGCGGTTTTTCGCCCGTACCGTACAGCGTGATGCTGCCCGGAGCCGCTGGAACATAGACGGTACCCTGATACTCGCCCGGCATAATCGCAATGTACTGGCGCTTGCTGCTGTGACGCGCAATGGCGGCATCGACGGCGGCCTGGATGGAGGTGTGCGTTACGCCCTGCTGGCCCGCTGCGCCGACAACGAAATCAGGTTGAGCCGGGGTGCTAATAGAAGACGGCGACCAGGCCGCGCCATTAGGATCGAGGGCAGTGAAGTAACGTGCGGCAACGAAGTTTTGCGCTTCATCTGCGGATAAAACCGGACGGGATGACGTCCCCGGTGCGGCCTGTTCAGACGGGCGTTGATCCGCAGGGGTTGAGCTGCAAGCAGTCAGTGTCACGCCGAAAGCCAATGCCAGCGCCAGACGGGAAACCGATAAAGTGTTCATGTTGCTCCAGGCTAGTTGAGTAAAAGGGTTCCATTTAAACCAGCCTTTTTATACTAAGTTGAGCGAAACGGGAAGATGTGCTGCACAAAAAAGCGCAGTGACTGATGTAAAAGGTTTTTTAGACAGGATTAGGGCCGGAATGTAGCAATACATTCCGGCAATCCGATTAGCTGAACAGGGCCGTAATTGAAGCGCTGCCGAGCGTATGGAAATGGACGTTAAAGCCAACCATCGCGCCGCTGGCGTTTTCGTCAACGTCGATGCGTTCCACATCCAGCGCGTGGACGGTAAAGATATAGCGGTGCGTTTCCCCTTTCGGCGGCGCGGCACCGCCGTAGCCCGCTTTACCGAAGTCGGTGCGCGTCTGAACGGCACCTTCCGGCAGAGCGGCAATGCCGGAACCCGCGCCCTGCGGCAGCACGCGCGTATCGGCAGGCAGGTTTGCCACGACCCAGTGCCACCAGCCGGAACCGGTCGGCGCATCAGGGTCGAAACAGGTCACCACAAAGCTTTTGGTGCCTGGCGGAACTTCATCCCACGCCAGATGCGGAGAGAGATTGTCACCTTCATAGCCCATGCCATTAAACACCTGACGTTGCGGCAGTTTTTCGCCCTCACGCAGGTCATGACTGACTAAAATCATCATTGCCTCCTTAATCTACTGATTAATAAAGCAGTGTAGCCTTAGAGAGGCACATTTACCGGGCATTAATCGATAAAAAATGTGTCAGTATCCAGCGCTTCACACATCGCGCGGGTGAGGCGACTTAATTGGTCTGTGGAAATGATATACGGCGGCATCAGGTAGATAAGCTTACCAAACGGGCGGATCCACACGCCCTGTTCGACAAAGAAGCGTTGCAAGGCGGCCATGTTCACCGGTTTGCGAGTTTCCACGACGCCAATCGCCCCCAGCACGCGAACATCCGCCACCTGCGCCAGGCTTTTCGCCGGGGCAAGTTCACGACATAACTGTTCTTCAATCGCTGCAACCTGCTGCTGCCATTCCCCGCTCTCCAGAATTGCCAGGCTTTCCGTCGCTACCGCGCAAGCCAGCGGATTACCCATAAAGGTTGGGCCATGCATAAAGCAGCCCGCTTCGCCGTTGCTGATGGTTTCAGCCACCAGCCGGGTGGTGAGCGCGGCGGAAAGGGTCATGGTGCCGCCAGTGATCGCTTTCCCCAGGCAGAGAATATCAGGCGTGATACCCGCATGTTCACAGGCAAACAGTTTTCCGGTGCGGCCAAATCCGGTCGCGATTTCATCGGCAATCAGGAGAATGCCTTCCCGGTCGCACATCTTACGAATACGTTTGAGCCACTCAGGATGATACATACGCATCCCGCCCGCGCCCTGCACAATGGGTTCGAGGATCACCGCCGCAATTTCATGACGATGCGCGGCCATCAGGCGGGCAAATGCCACCATATCGCGTTCATCCCATTCACCGTCAAAGCGGCTGGCGGGGGCTGGCGCGAACAGGTTTTCCGGCAGGTAGCCTTTCCACAGGCTGTGCATGGAGTTGTCCGGGTCGCAGACCGACATCGCGCCAAAGGTATCGCCGTGATAACCGTTGCGAAAGGTCAGGAAACGCTGGCGTGGTTCGCCTTTGGCCTGCCAGAACTGCAATGCCATTTTCATCGCCACTTCCACCGCCACGGATCCGGAATCCGCCAGGAAAACGCATTCCAGCGATTCTGGCGTCATCGCCACCAGCTTGCGGCACAACGCCACCGCGCTGGGATGGGTAATGCCACCAAACATCACATGCGACATCTGGTCAATCTGCGCTTTCATCGCCGCATTCAGACGCGGGTGATTGTAGCCGTGAATTGCGGCCCACCACGATGACATGCCGTCAACCAGTTGTTCGCCGCTCGCCAGTTGTAGCTCGCAGCCGTGTGCGGAAACCACCGGGTATACGGGAAGCGGGGCGCTCATCGAGGTGTAGGGGTGCCAGATATGCTGTTGATCGAAGGCGAGATCGTCCGTTGTCATAATCGACTTGTAAACCATTTTGAAAAGTTTTAGGTTTACGAGTATAAACCGATCCGAAAATTAACAAAACCCCCGGAGAAGCCAATGGCTAACCCTTTACGCTGGACAATGTCGCAGGTCACCGAACTTTTTGAGAAACCGTTGCTTGATTTGCTGTTTGAAGCGCAGCAGATCCATCGTCAGCATTTTGACCCGCGCCAGGTGCAGGTCAGCACCCTGTTGTCGATTAAAACCGGCGCATGCCCGGAAGATTGCAAATATTGCCCGCAAAGCTCGCGCTATAAAACCGGGCTGGAGAGCGAGCGCCTGATGGAAGTGGAGCAGGTGCTGGATTCGGCCCGCAAGGCGAAGCTCGCCGGTTCCACCCGTTTCTGCATGGGCGCGGCGTGGAAAAACCCGCACGAGCGCGATATGCCTTACCTTGAACAAATGGTGCAGGGCGTGAAAGAGATGGGCCTGGAAGCCTGTATGACGCTCGGAACGTTGTCCGATTCGCAGGCGCAGCGCCTGGCATCGGCGGGGCTCGACTACTACAACCACAACCTGGACACCTCGCCGGAATTCTACGGCAATATCATCACTACCCGCAGCTATCAGGAGCGCCTCGATACGCTGGATAAAGTGCGCGATGCCGGTATCAAAGTCTGTTCCGGCGGGATTGTGGGTCTTGGCGAAACGGTTACCGATCGCGCGGGCCTGCTGCTGCAACTGGCGAATCTGCCGACGCCGCCGGAAAGCGTGCCTATCAACATGCTGGTGAAGGTGAAGGGCACGCCGCTTGCGGATAACGAAGATGTTGATGCTTTTGATTTTATTCGCACTATCGCCGTGGCGCGCATCATGATGCCGACCTCGCACGTGCGCCTTTCTGCCGGACGTGAGCAGATGAACGAGCAAACGCAGGCGATGTGCTTTATGGCCGGGGCGAACTCGATTTTCTACGGCTGCAAACTGCTGACGACGCCGAACCCGGAAGAAGATAAAGACCTGCAACTGTTCCGCAAGCTGGGCCTGAACCCGGAACAAACCACCGTTACCGCGGGCGATAACGAACAGCAGCAGCGCCTGGAGCAGGCGTTGATGACGCCGGATACCGAAACGTATTACAACGCGGCGGCGGTATGAGCTGGCAGCAACGCATCGATAGCGCCTTAGCGCAACGGCGAGAGGCAGATGCCTTGCGTCGTCGTGTGCCGCTGGCTCAGGGCGCCGGGCGCTGGCTGGAGTGTGAAGGTCAGCGCTACCGCAATTTCTCCAGTAATGACTATCTGGGGATGAGCCAGCACCCTAAGGTGATCCGCGCCTGGCAACAGGGCGCGGAACAGTACGGCACAGGCAGCGGCGGTTCTGGTCACGTCACCGGGTTCAGTCACGCCCATCGCGATCTGGAAAATGAACTCGCCCAGTGGCTGGGCTATCCGCGCGCGTTGCTGTTTATCTCTGGTTTCGCCGCCAATCAGGCGGTGATCGCCGCGCTGATGAGTGAAAAAGACCGGATCGTCGCCGATCGTTTAAGCCATGCCTCGCTGCTGGAAGCTGCGGCGCTAAACCCGGCGGCGCTACGCCGTTTTCAGCACAACGATAGCCAGCATCTGGCGCGTTTGCTGAGCAGTGCTGTCGAGGGGCAGCAACTAGTGGTGACCGAAGGTGTCTTCAGCATGGACGGCGATAGCGCGCCGTTGGCGAACGTCGCTGAGGAGACCACGCAGGCAGGCGCATGGCTGATGGTGGATGACGCGCACGGTATCGGCGTGAAGGGCCCGCAGGGGCGGGGAAGTTGCTGGCAACAGGGCGTGCGTCCTGAGTTGCTGGTGGTGACCTTCGGTAAAGCCTTTGGCCTGAGCGGTGCGGCGGTGCTGTGTAATGAATCGCTGGCTGATTATCTGCTGCAGTTTGCCCGTCATCTGATTTACAGCACCTCGATGCCCCCGGCACAAGCGGTGGCGCTGCGTGCGTCTCTTGACGTGATTCGCAGCAGTGAGGGCGACGAGCGGCGGGAAGTCCTGGCGCAGCATATCGCACATTTTCGCGCGGGCGCGCAGGGGCTGGACTATCAACTCACGCCATCGGATAGCGCTATTCAGCCGCTGATTGTCGGCGAGAACGCGCGTACGCTTGCCCTGGCGAAAACGCTGCGCGAAAAAGGCTGTTGGGTGACGGCAATCCGCCCACCGACCGTACCCGCCGGAACCGCGCGTTTGCGTTTAACCCTCACGGCGGCACATACACGAGAAGATATCGACACATTGCTGGAGGTGCTGCATGGCGTCCGTGAATAAACAGGCGGTGGCGGCGGCCTTTGGCCGCGCGGCGACGCACTATCACCAGTTTAACGAACTTCAGCGCCAGAGCGCGTCACATCTGCTTGAACAACTCCCGGTGCGCACGTTTGCCCGTGTACTGGACGCCGGCTGCGGCCCCGGTAGCTATAGCCGCTACTGGCGTGAACAGGGCTGTGAAGTCACCGCGCTGGATCTCTGCGCTGAAATGCTTGTGCAGGCGCGCCAGCAGCAGGCGGCACAGCACTACTTGCAGGCGGATATTGAAGCCATTCCGTTGCCCGACGCCGGGTTTGACCTGGTGTGGAGCAATCTTGCTGTGCAGTGGTGCAGCGATATCCGCATTGCGCTGGCCGAGCTTTATCGCCAGTTGCGTCCCGGTGGCGTACTGGCCTTCACCACGCTGACCGCTGGATCGTTGCCCGAGCTGAATCAGGCCTGGCAGGCGGTGGATGCGCACCCCCATGCGAACCGTTTTCTGCCGGAGGAGACACTTCGACAGGCGCAGGCGGGCTGGCAGCAGCACAGTAGTGCCCGCTCAATAACGCTGCTCTTCCCTGATGCGCTGAGCGCGATGCGCTCTTTGAAAGGCATTGGCGCGACGCATCTGCATGAAGGCCGGGCGCGCGAGCCGTTAACCCGCAGCAAACTTCAGCAGCTGCAGCTGGCGTGGCCAAAAGTTGAGGGGCAATGCCCGCTGACCTACCATCTTTTTTCTGGAGTGATTACGCGTGATTAAACGTTATTTTGTTAGCGGCACTGACACGGAAGTGGGGAAAACGGTGGCCAGCACAGCACTGCTACAGGCCGCGCGGGCACTCGGATACCGGACAGCAGGCTACAAACCTGTCGCTTCTGGCAGCGATGAAACGCCTGACGGACTGCGTAACAGTGATGCGCTGGCATTGCAGCGCAATAGCGTGCTGCCGTTGGCCTATGACGTGGTGAATCCCTACACCTTCGCTGAACCCACGTCGCCGCACATTATCAGCGAGGTGGAACAGCGCCCGATCGAAGCGGATGTTCTGTCGGCGGGTCTGCGCACGCTGGAAGCGCAGGCGGATTGGGTATTAGTGGAAGGCGCGGGTGGCTGGTATACGCCGCTTTCGCCCCATCTGACGTTTGCGGATTGGGTGCAGCGCGAGCAATTGCCGGTGATTCTGGTGGTCGGCATGAAGCTGGGCTGTATCAACCATGCGCTCCTGACCGTGCAGGCCGTCAAGCAGGCTGGCCTGAAGCTGGCGGGCTGGATAGCCAATGATGTCGAGCAGCCAGGGAAGCGTCACCAGCCCTATCTGGCGACGCTGCAACGGATGATTGATGCGCCGATGCTGGGCGAAATCCCCTGGCTGGGCGCGACGCTGGCAGAGCACGACCTGGGTCAGTATCTTGACCTCAGTGCCCTGTCCCGGGCGTCATCCACGTTTTAATCAACTGCTCATCAAGCTGCGCCACGCCGCCCTGGGCCACGTTTCTGCCGCGATGTAACAGGCAGAAACGGTCTGCCACGCGCTGAATAAACGGAAGCTGCTGTTCTGCGAGCAATATCGTCAGCCCAATCTCCCGATTCAGGCGCAGCAGCAAATCCCCCAGCCGATGGATAAACGCGTGGCCCACGCCGCGCGTCGGCTCATCCAGGATCAGCAGCCGTGGCCGTGTGACCATCGCGCAGGCCAGGGCTAATTGATAACGGTCATCCTCCGTGAGAGCAGAGCCCTTAAGTTGCCTGAGCGCATACAGAGAGGGGAAGAGTGCGTAAATTTCCGGACTCACTGTTCCGCTGTTTTCCCCCGCCGCTTTGAGAGCAATCAGCAAATTCTCTTCCACGCTAAGCTGCGAAAAAATGCGTTTATCCTGAGGCACGTACCCGATCCCAAGCGTTGTGCGCCGCACGGGCGATAGGGGCATTAAATCGCAGGGGGGCGAACCGGTTTGCTGCCAAATCATGCTGCCGCTTTCAATGGGCTGATGACCGGTAATACAGTTCACCAGTGTGGTTTTCCCCGTGCCGGGAAGGCCGATTAAGCAGGTGCACTCGCCGGAAGCCAATTCGAGATCGATGTTCCAGAGTGTGTGCTGGTTTCCGTAGAAATGATTGACTGCATGCAAACTCAACATCGTGTTCTCCTCAAGCCAAAAGACGGGGTCACGAAAGAAGATTGCAATTCTCTTGCCAGAACGGATATTCCTCAGCATAACGGCTGATTTTTAAGAATTAACTTAAGAAAGAGGAATGAGTTGGAGAGAGGGAACTGCATAGCACTGGCGCAATAACCCGCAAATGCTGTGCAAAATTTATACGAAAATGTGAAGGCCGTCACGCAGAAAGCACATGATGATTTTCGCTGATAAAAATCAAAATTTAACGATAAAAAATTTTTACCCCTCGCTTTTGCGGCGATCGACGAAAACGCCCGAGTGACAGGGGATAGGGGCTCCAGACACTTATCCACTATTCCTGTGGATAACCTTGTGTATTAGAGTTAGAAAACCTTCGGCAGACGAGAGAATACGCGGCTTGCCAGTAAATTGATGCGAAACGCGGCTTTTCAATCTTCTCTTTTATTATCAGTAAGATGAATAAAAGCAATGGCCCGGTTGAAAGCGTGGCTCACTGACATAAAAGTTTCATGACACATATTGACAAATGTTAAAACAGAAAAAGTTCTGGGGATAACCTCGGCAGGGAGTTTTTTTATCCTGCCAGAGCGCAAATTTCAGCCGCTAAACGTGGGTTCAGGACGGCGTAACAGCAATACCATAATGTGTTACTGTTTTTATATCCAGTGTTTTTTGTTGGCAAATTTTGCGCTGAGGAGTAAAATTAATCACCTGCCCGATCAACCCGCCACCAGGTAGCCTTGTTAATGAGTAAACCGTTCAAATTGCATTCGGCCTTTCAACCCTCTGGCGACCAGCCTGATGCCATCGCGCGCCTGAAAGAGGGGCTGGAAGATGGTCTCGCACATCAAACGCTGTTGGGGGTAACCGGCTCGGGGAAAACGTTCACCGTGGCTAACGTTATTGCCGATCTCCAGCGCCCAACGATGGTGCTGGCGCCAAACAAAACGCTGGCGGCGCAGCTTTATGGCGAGATGAAAGAGTTTTTCCCTGAAAACGCCGTTGAGTTTTTCGTCTCCTACTACGATTACTACCAGCCGGAAGCCTACGTTCCCAGTTCAGACACCTTCATCGAGAAAGATGCGTCGGTGAACGAACACATTGAACAGATGCGTTTGTCGGCCACCAAAGCTTTGCTTGAACGTCGTGATGTCATTGTGGTGGCTTCCGTATCGGCTATTTACGGGTTGGGCGATCCGGATCTCTACCTGAAAATGATGCTGCACCTGACGGTCGGCATGATTATCGACCAGCGCGCTATTCTGCGGCGGCTGGCCGAGCTTCAATACGCGCGCAACGACCAGGCCTTCCAGCGTGGTACCTTCCGCGTACGCGGCGAGGTTATCGATATTTTCCCGGCGGAATCAGAAGACCTGGCGCTGCGCGTTGAACTGTTTGATGAAGAAGTCGAGCGCCTGTCGCTGTTTGACCCACTGACGGGCCACGTAGAGGGCACCATTCAACGTTTTACGGTCTATCCCAAAACGCACTACGTCACCCCGCGTGAGCGCATCGTACAGGCGATGGAAGAGATCAAAGACGAACTGGTGGATCGCCGTAAAGTGTTATTGGAAAACAACAAACTGCTTGAAGAGCAGCGGCTCAGCCAGCGCACGCAGTTTGACCTCGAAATGATGAATGAACTGGGCTACTGCTCGGGCATTGAAAACTACTCGCGTTATCTCTCGGGACGCGGGCCGGGTGAACCGCCGCCGACGCTGTTTGACTACCTTCCGGCGGACGGCCTTCTGGTCATTGATGAATCCCACGTGACCATTCCGCAAATTGGCGGCATGTATCGCGGCGACCGGGCGCGTAAAGAGACGCTGGTAGAGTATGGTTTTCGTCTGCCGTCAGCACTCGATAACCGCCCGCTGAAGTTTGAAGAGTTTGAAGCCCTCGCGCCGCAAACGATTTACGTGTCTGCGACACCGGGGAACTATGAGCTGGAGAAATCCGGCGGCGACGTTATCGATCAGGTGGTGCGTCCTACTGGCCTATTGGATCCCGTGATTGAAGTGCGTCCGGTGGCGACGCAGGTCGATGACCTGCTATCGGAAATTCGCCTGCGCACGGCGATTAACGAGCGCGTGCTGGTCACGACGTTGACCAAGCGGATGGCGGAAGATCTCACCGAATATCTTGAAGAACACGGTGAACGTGTGCGCTACCTGCACTCAGATATCGACACCGTCGAGCGTATGGAAATTATTCGTGATTTGCGGCTTGGCGAGTTCGATGTGCTGGTGGGCATCAACCTGTTGCGAGAAGGTCTCGATATGCCAGAGGTGTCGCTGGTGGCGATTCTGGATGCCGATAAAGAGGGCTTCCTGCGTTCCGAACGCTCGCTTATCCAGACCATTGGGCGCGCCGCGCGTAACATCAACGGTAAAGCCATTCTGTATGGCGATAAAATCACACCATCGATGGCGAAGGCTATCGGTGAAACAGAACGTCGTCGTGAGAAGCAGCAGCGTTACAACGACGAGCACGGTATTGTTCCGCAGGGTCTGAACAAGAAAGTGGTCGATATTCTGGCGCTGGGTGAGGGGCTGGCGAAAACCAAAACCAAAGGTCGTGGCAAGTCTCGCGGCAGTGCGCAAATTGTTGAAGCGGATCAGGTGCTGACGCCGAAAGCATTACAGCAGCAAATTCAGTCTCTGGAGGCGCAAATGTTGCAGCACGCGCAGAATCTGGAATTTGAAGAAGCCGCCGAGATCCGCGATAAACTTCATCAGCTACGTGAATTGTTTATCGCTGCGTCATAACCTCAAAAACTGAGGCTGGCATCACATGGAGCAATGCCAGCCTTAATGTTTGCTTAATATGCAACATGGATAATTTCCTCATCAATAAGAGGAGAGTTCCATGTCAAATCTAAACGTTCAGCAATCTCTAACTGTGTTACTTTCCGGCCTGATTGTCGTTGGTTTTCTCTGCCACTGGGTTCTGACTTTTTAACTTCGGTTTCAGGTTCGCGGGTGTGAAGGCAATCCACGCCCGCGTGCCGCTTCTCTCTTCGCGATTTTGCAAATAAAATGCTGCTTCGTGCAGTTGTGCAATACGCGTGACAATACTTAACCCCAGCCCAATTCCGCCATAGCGGCTGTCCATGCGTACAAACGCCTGGCTTAGTTCGCCCACTTTCGATTCATCAATGCCTGGACCTTCATCTTCGACAACTAACATTGGCGTCGGTGATGCGGCAGCCGACAGGGTAATGGTTGAATGGGTGGGGCTGTAGCGATACGCGTTTTCGACGAGGTTACGCACCATCACCTTTATCAATGTGGCGTCGCCTGCAACCACAGTGGGGGGGACGTTTTCGGTTATTACCAGCGTCTGTTCGCGTCCTTTCAGCATCGATTCAAGCTCATCCTTCAGCGGCAAAATGACATCCGCCATTAACTCAACGCGCTGATAGCTCCCGGCAGAAAATGACTGGCCGACGCGCGCAAGTTGCAGTAACTGCGTGACGCTGTTAGTCATTTGATCCAGACGTTGAATCAGTGGCCCAATGTTTATGGCATGTGCTTTTTCGATGAGTTCAAGATGCAGGCGTAACCCAGCCAGCGGAGTGCGCAGTTCATGGGCCACATCAGCGGTGAACAATCGTTCGCGATCGAGTGTTTGCGTCAGTCGCGCCACCAGTTGGTTGATGGCGGATGTTACCGCATCCACCTCCAGAACGTTTTTTTCCAGATGGATAGGTTGTAAATTATCCGGAGTACGCGCATCGAGCTCTTTTTGCAGGTCAGACAGCGGGCGGGTAATGCGTTTTACCGCTTTCAAACAGACAAACAGCGCCAGGCCAATAATCACCAGGCTCGGTACCAGCAAGCTGGCAACCGCTTCGCGAACTTCATGCTGAATATGTTTGGCGTTGTTGTGGCCTTTCAGGATGCTGGCAACCTCCAGGTCAATCTGCTCCTTGCTTTCATGCCAGAGCCAGAAAACGCTGATAACCTGAAAAACCAGCAGAATGATACCGACGGTCAGTAAAAGCTGATGGCGCATCGGCCATTTTCGGATTGCGAAAAGAGGCATACGTTAATCTGTCACCTCGCTGTTTTCCAAAAGATAACCGAAACCCCTGACCGTGCGAATTCGTGACTTGCCGACTTTATCGCGCAGATTGTGAATATGGACTTCCAGCGTATTGGTCGATGGCTCGTTATCCCAGTTATAAATATCGTTGTAGAGAATTTCGCGATGTACCGGGCTACCGGCTTTCTGCATCAGGCGCGAGAGCAGGGCAAACTCTTTTGGGGTCAGTTCCAGCAGTTGTTCGTCCAGCCAGACCTGACGGCGCGTGGTGTTAAGACGTATGTTCGCCACCGTGATTTCGTTTTCGCCCTGATTATAATGACGACGTAACAGGGCGCGAATGCGGGCGTTGAGCTCTTCAAGCGCAAAGGGTTTCACCAGATAATCGTCCGCGCCGGTATCGAGGCCGCTGATACGATCGTCGAGGGTATCGCGAGCGGTAAGAATCAATACCGGCAGGCTGCATTTTTGCTGGCGAATACGCGAGAGGAAATGCAGCCCGTCTTCGTCTGGCAGGCCTAAATCCAGCACAATCAAACTGTAGAGCCCGGATTGCAGGCTAAGCTCCGCCTGACGTGCGGTGGTTACGCCATCACAGGCGTAACCTTCACTTTGCATCGCCAGAATTAAACCCTGTAATAACAGCGCGTCATCTTCCACGACTAAAATTTTCATTTCGTTATCCTCTGCACGTCTTAAGTATGTCATCAGCCGCGCGATATTCAGTGGTCTCTACGCCCAGTATACCCAACATCGTAGAGAAGAGATTGTCCTGAGAATATTCATTTTGTGTCGATTCTTTTTTCAGACAGTCGTAATTCACGCCATAACGTTTCTGATAATCATCTGACAGCCACACCAGCATTGGCACATGTTTTTGCGTATCCGGCGCAATGGAATAGGGCAGTCCGTGCAGGTAAATGCCATTTTCACCCAGTGATTCCCCGTGATCTGAGAGATAAACCAGGCTGGTGGTGAATTTATCCTGTTTAGATTGCAATAATTTAATCGCTTTATCGACGATATAATCCACGTACAGCACGGTGTTATCGTACGTGTTAACCAGTTGTTCCTGAGTGCAGGACTGAATTTCATTGGTATCGCAGGTTGGCGTGAATTTACGAAATTCCTTTGGATAACGGTTGTAATAGGTTGGGCCATGGCTGCCAATAGTGTGTAACACAATTAGCCCATCACCGTTTAATTTATCAATATCGTTAGCAAGATCGTGGAATAGCACTTCATCATAACATTCACCGTCAATACACTGACCAGGTAAGTTTAGTGCGTTCATATTCTGATGCGGTACACGATCGCATGCGCCTTTGCATCCGCCATCATTCTCATTCCACTGTACCTGAATACCTGCGCGTTGCGCGATATCCAACAGGCCTTCCTGATGATGAGCCAGTTGCTCGTTATAATGGGCCCGCGGCATATTAGAAAACATGCACGGAACTGAAACGGCGGTGGCGGTACCGCAGGACGTGGTTCTGGGAAAATAGACGACGTTATCCTGCGCGAGTCGTGGATTGGTTTCGCGTGAATAGCCGCCGAGGGAGAAATCGTCTGCGCGTGAAGTTTCGCCGACAATCAAAATGGTCAGGTTCTTACGCGGCCCGTTTTGCATCGACGTTTTTTGTTTTGCGTCTTCGCCGATGCGTACCAGCGGTAGGTTATCCATTTTATTGTGGGTATACCAGGAGTTGATCGCGGTGATGCTGTTAGAAGGATTAAGTGACTTCACCAGCTCCTTATTGTTGCGGAACAGTGAGGCGTAGTCTTTATAAAAGAGAGCCGCTACCATCACAATAAGTACTACAGAAACCAGCACCGACGCGCCTCGCAGCCCGGCCTCGCGCCATTTTCGTGTTGCCGGTTTTATTTTTATCCACCACGCAAGCGCGACGAAAAGTGCAGCGGTAAAAAGCAGCGTAAGAATCATCTTGCCCGACATCAGAGCATAACTTTCCGCCGGAGTGGTATCGAGAATATTGGTAATCATCGACCGGTCGATAATCACGCCGAAGGTCAATATAAAATATTGCGCCGATGCGCTGAGTAAAATAAACAGCGTCGCCAGTACTTTTTCCAGCCGCAGGAAGGAGGCCAGCGCCAGACAAATCACCATCACCGAAAAGGCGACCAGTGGCATGGTAAAGAACACCAGCGCGTTATGGACGCTATTTACGGGGAGTAGGGTCCAGGCCTGGCGATAAAACGCAACGTTCAGTGCCAGCGCAATATAAAGCGCAAAAAGCAGAATATAAGTTAAGCGGCTAACGGCGGGGCGATAGCGTAAATAGCGCAACATAGCGATCTTCCTGGATAAATGATGCTCGCTATGGTGCCGGGTATTTTTTAAGACAACCTTAAGATTTTAAGGAACGCTAGCCTAACGCCTGAAGCGCCTTTTCCAGAGCGTCGTGCAATAGCTGACGATCGTGACGATAGCGGATATCGCTGGCTTCCAGCGGCTCCTGAATGACGACACGACTGCCAATGCCAGTGGTATCGACTTTCGGCCCAACGACTACCGCATCAATCACCGGTTTCCCAACATAATGCTCAAGAATGTCGAGTTTTTTCGCAAGGGTCAGGCTGGCTGCCGCCGGGCTGAGCTCGCGGCCTAAATTACCGATATAGACCATTGGCGCAGGCGTACGGCGCAGCGCCTGAGCCACATCGCTCAACAATAAGGCGGGCAGCAGGCTGGTATAAAAACTGCCGGGGCCGATTAAGATAAGATCCGCTTCGCCAATCGCCTGCACCGCTTCACGCGTCGCACTAACCGAAGGTGTAAGCATCAGTTGCTGCGGTGGCAACGGCAGTTGATCGATATTCACTTCCCCGTAGACTTCATGACCCTCCTGATCAATCGCCATCAGATCGACAGGTTGTTCCGACATGGGAATTAACGACGCTTCAACTTTAAGCAGATTTCTTATTAAATTGATCGCCTCTAAAGGCCGAACGCTCAGGTGGTCCAGCGCCTTTAACATTAAATTTCCGAGGTTATGACCGGAAAGTTCGCCATTGCCGCCAAAACGGTACTCAAACATGGCGGACGCTACGCTGGGTTCGGTGATCAACTGGTTAATGCAGTTACGCATGTCGCCCCAGGCGATGCCGCCTTCAGAGCGACGAATACGGCCGGTCGAGCCACCATTATCAGTGGTAGTAACGATACCGGTTAAACGAGAGCCGAGAGAGGAGAGTGAAGACATCACCCGCCCTAATCCATGTCCACCCCCAAGGGCGACGACGCGATCGAGATCGGCCAGAGTGCGATTGCGCATACAACTTCCTTATGTTGGAACATCTGCTTACATTAGCGTAACTACTCCCAAAAGACGATGCCGCACGCCGGGCAAAATGACGTATATCAATGCAAAAGCCTGATTTATGCGTATTCTGTAGGGAAAGTGCACGATCATGTCGCTATGTACCACTTTATATAGCGAAAGCGAAAATGGCGAAGTTGTCCATCTCGCGCTACTATCGGCATAATCCCTTTCAGCAACATTGCTGAAAAACACTCTAGCCTCTGTGCCTAAGTCGAAAGATAAGGCGTTTTGGCCGTGATGCTCCAGGCTTTACTGAACATCACCAGGGCGAAGGAAGAAATGACCTCGCCTCCCGTATTTGGAAAGGTGTCTATGGCTTCACAACTTACTGATGCGTTCGCGCGCAGGTTCTTTTATCTGCGTCTGTCGATAACCGATGTGTGCAACTTCCGTTGTACCTACTGTCTGCCCAACGGCTACAAGCCGGGCGAAGTCACTAACAATGGCTTTTTGTCGCTGGATGAAGTGCGGCGGGTTACCCGTGCGTTCTCCGCGCTGGGTACCGAAAAAGTGCGTCTCACCGGCGGCGAGCCGAGCCTGCGTCGCGACTTTGTCGACATCATCGCAGCAGTAAGAGAAAACGCGGCCATCAAACAGATTGCCGTGACCACCAATGGTTACCGTATGGCGCGCGATGTTGCCGCCTGGCGCGAAGCGGGCCTGACGGCGCTGAACGTCAGCGTCGACAGCCTTGATGCGCGTCAGTTTCACGCGATTACCGGTCAGGACAAATTCCGCCAGGTGATGGACGGTATCGACGCCGCCTTCACTGCCGGCTTTGAAAAGGTGAAGGTCAACACCGTGCTGATGCGCGATGTAAACCATCACCAGCTCGACACCTTTCTGGCGTGGATCAAACCGCGCCGCATTCAACTCCGATTTATCGAACTGATGGAAACCGGCGACGGCGGCGACCTGTTCCGTAAACACCATATCTCCGGGATGGTGCTGCGTGACCAACTGCTCAAACGCGGCTGGATACATCAGATCCGACAGCGCAGCGACGGCCCGGCGCAGGTCTTTTGTCATCCCGACTATGAAGGGGAAATCGGCTTAATCATGCCGTATGAAAAAGACTTTTGCGCTACCTGTAACCGTCTGCGCGTCTCTTCCGTGGGCAAACTGCATTTATGCCTTTTCGGCGAGGGCGGCGTAGACCTTCGTGACCTGTTAGTGGCCGACGCCCAGCAGCAGGAACTTGAGGCGCGCATCGCAGAAGCGTTAACCCATAAGAAGCAGACCCACTTCCTGCACCAGGGCAACACCGGGATCACCCAGAACCTGTCCTGGATTGGTGGCTAATTCGTTTTCAAGGAGTGTTAAATGAGTCAGGCGAGCACTGAATTTTTCCCCACCCGTATCGCTATTCTTACTATTTCCAGCCGTCGTGGTGAAGAGGATGACACCTCTGGCCATTATCTGCGTGATTCCGCGCAGGAGGCGGGCCACACAGTCGTCGACAAAGCGATGGTTAAAGAGAACCGCTACGCGATTCGCGCGAAAGTTTCTGAATGGATTGCGCGCGATGACGTGCAGGTGGTGCTTATTACCGGTGGCACCGGCCTGACCGACGGCGACCAGGCACCGGAAGCACTGCTTCCACTGTTCGATCGTGAAATCGAAGGCTTCGGCGAAGTATTTCGCATGCTCTCTTTTGAAGAGATTGGCACCGCCACGCTGCAATCCCGCGCCATTGCCGGGATGGCCAACCGGACGCTGATTTTCGCCATGCCGGGTTCGACCAAAGCGTGCCGCACCGCGTGGGAAAATATTATTGCGGCGCAACTCGATTCCCGCACCCGTCCGTGTAACTTCTACCCTCATCTGAAGAAATAAACGATGTCGCAACTGACCCATATCAACGCGGCGGGCGAAGCCCATATGGTGGATGTGTCTGCCAAGGCCGAAACCGTACGCGAAGCCCGCGCTGAAGCGTTCGTCACCATGCTGCCGGAAACCTTATCGATGATCATCGACGGTAGCCATCACAAAGGCGATGTGTTCGCCACCGCCCGTATTGCAGGGATTCAGGCTGCCAAGCGCACCTGGGATCTTATCCCGCTTTGTCATCCGCTGATGCTCAGCAAAGTGGAAGTGAATCTTCAGGCCGAGCCGGAGCAAAACCGTGTGCGTATTGAAACGCTCTGCCGTCTGACCGGTAAAACCGGCGTAGAGATGGAGGCGTTAACGGCCGCATCGGTGGCCGCGCTGACGATTTACGATATGTGCAAAGCGGTACAAAAAGATATGGTCATTGGCCCGGTGCGCCTGCTGGCGAAAAGCGGCGGCAAATCGGGTGATTTCAGGGTGGATAGCGATGATTAAGGTTCTGTTTTTTGCTCAGGTTCGCGAATTGGTCGGCACGGACGCGTTGCAGCTTCCGGCGGAGTTTGCCACGGTTGAGGACATCCGTCAGCATCTGGCGGCACAGGAAGGTCGCTGGGCGCTGGCGCTGGAAGAGGGGAAACTCTTGGCGGCGGTCAATCAGACGCTGGTCAGTTTTGAGACAATCGTTGCTGATGGCGATGAAGTGGCATTTTTCCCGCCGGTAACCGGAGGTTGATGATGAGCGAAACGCGTATTCGCGTCGGCCACGAAACGTTTAATGTGGGCGATGAGTATGTCTGGCTTGCCGAACGTGATGAAGATGGCGCGGTGGTGACGTTTACCGGCAAGGTGCGTAATCACAACCTTGGCGACAGCGTGAAAGCGCTGACGCTGGAGCATTATCCCGGCATGACCGAAAAAGCGCTGGCGGAGATCGTTGAAGAAGCGCGCGGCCGCTGGCCGCTGGGGCGTGTCACGGTCATTCACCGCATCGGCGAACTCTGGCCGGGCGATGAGATAGTCTTTGTGGGGGTTACCAGCGCGCACCGCAGCAGCGGTTTTGAAGCCACCGAGTTCATCATGGACTATTTGAAAACGCGTGCGCCGTTCTGGAAGCGCGAAGCCACGCCGGAAGGCGACCGCTGGGTGGAAGCTCGCGACAGCGACAAGCAAGCGGCAGGGCGCTGGCATAACGACACCTGACCCTTAGGCCGGATAAGGCGTAGCCGCATCCGGCGGTTTCACCCACACCCTGTAGGAGGGTATACCTATACGTTTACTCTCCGTCGATGCACACCAGCAATATTTGCGATATCCTTGAGGTATTCCTTATATCATCAGGAGCTTCTCATGGATCGATTCCCTCGTTCTGATTCAATCGTACAGTCCCGTTCCGGGCTGCAAACGTATATGGCACAAGTGTATGGCTGGATGACCTGCGGATTGCTGCTGACGGCGTTTATCGCCTGGTATGCGGCGAACACTCCTGCGGTGATGATGTTTGTCTTCTCCAGCAAAATCACTTTCTTTGGCCTGATCATCGCGCAACTGGCGCTGGTTTTTGTGCTTTCAGGGATGGTGCAACGCTTGAGCGCGGGCGTCGCCACCACGCTGTTTATGCTCTATTCGGCGCTTACCGGGTTGACGCTTTCCAGTATTTTCATCGTTTACACCTACTCCTCCATCGCCAGTACCTTTGTGGTGAGCGGCGGGATGTTCGGCATCATGAGCCTCTATGGCTACACCACCAAACGCGATCTCAGCGGCCTGGGAAATATGCTCTTTATGGCGCTGATTGGTATCATTCTGGCCTCGCTGGTTAACTTCTGGCTGAAAAGCACCGCGCTGATGTGGGCGGTGACTTATATTGGCGTTGTGGTATTTGTTGGCCTGACTGCGTATGACACGCAAAAACTAAAAAATATCGGTGAACAAATCGATGTGCGTGATACATCCAGCCTGCGTAAAACCGCCATTCTTGGCGCGTTAACGCTGTATCTCGATTTCATCAACCTGTTCCTGATGCTACTGCGGATATTTGGCAACCGCCGTTAACGGTTAATCACCGAAAAATCCCGGACGAGTGCCGGGATTTTTGCTAATAACTTTTGCCTGCGTTTTCATTCCTCTCCCGAATCCTTTTCGCCTGACTCTCAAGCCCCAGATAACACACCAGCGCCAGCATCAGCGGAATAAAGTAATACAGCACACGCCACACCAGTAGCGCCGCGATAATGGTGCCGGAAGAGACTTCTTCGCTGGCCAGCAGCGCGACAAATACCGCTTCCAGCACCCCGATACCTGCCGGAATATGCACAATCACCGCCACTACGCTGCTCACCAGCAGTACGCCGAGCACAAAGAAATAATCAACGGCCTGGCCCATTAGCAGCCAGATGGTTGCCCCCATTGCCATCCAGTTCAGACTGGAAATGGCCATCTGGGCGAGGGCGAATTTCCAGGTGGGAAGCACCAGCTTTTGCCCTTTGATGGAATAGTGGCGCTTTTTGGCAAACGCGCAAAATCCCAGATAAATCAGTACCGTTGCCAATAGCACCGCGCCGAGCAGTCGAAGAGTCGTGTCGTTAATGTACCAGTGTGGGGGCAGGTCGATGGCGCCACCGGTAAACATCACGCCCGCCAGTAATAAATACCCCAGCCAATTGGTCGAAATACTCAGGGAAAAGATGCGGGTGATGGTGCCGGGCTTCAGGCCAAGCCGCGAGTAGAGGCGGTAGCGCATGCCAATACCGCCGACCCAGGTGCTGAGCGTCAGGTTGAAGGCATAGCAGATAAACGACACCAGCATAACCTGGCGTTTAGCCAGCTTATGCCCGCACCAGACGCGCGCCAGCAGGTCGTAGCAGCCATACAGCAGATAATTGAATATCACCAGGCCTACCGCGCCCAGAAGCGCCAGACGGTTATAATCGCGGATGACGTTCCACACTTCGTGCCAGTCAATTTTGCGCGCGTAAAGCACCAGCAGTACCGCGACGGCAATCAGAAATAGCCAGGTCAGGGCACGTTTAGTCCACTTCCACTGTTTTTTACTCATCCATTTCATTGCCGGGCTCCCGAGTTCTCCGGTTCGACGCGATCCTGCGTTTCCATCGTGGGCTGTGCAGGGGGAGGCACTTCCGCCAGTTTTGGCGTATGTGCGGGTAGCCAACCGGCCATTGCCGGGAAATGGCGCAGGAAGTGGAACACCACTACGCCAATGCCGAGGTTTATCCAGCTGCGCTTAGGCACCATACTTTCGTCCACGCGCTGTGAATCGCGGCTAATTAAGGTATTGAGATTGTCACGCAGCGTTTGGTTAAACTGACGGTCATGAATCATCAGATTGGCTTCAAGATTCAGCGACAAACTTAACGGATCGAGATTGCTGGAACCTACCGTCGCCCAATGATCGTCCATCAACGCCACTTTGCCGTGCAACGGCCGGCGTTGGTATTCGTAGATATGCACGCCGCTGTTGACCAGGTATCGATAGAGCAGCACCGCGCCCACTTTGACGATGGCCATATCCGGATTGCCCTGAACCACCAGTTTCACCCGCACGCCACGGCGCGCGGCACGGCGCATGGCGTGCAGCAGGCGATAGCCAGGGAAGAAGTAGGCATTGGCAATGATCACTTCGCGTTTGGCGGTCGCCAGCATCCGCAGATAGTGACGTTCGATATCGGTACGGTGCTCGCCATTGTCGCGCCACACCAGCAGTGCCTGCGCTTCACCGGGTTTGCGGTTCTCTTCTGCGCGATGATGACGGCGCCACCAGCGGCGTACCGGGGCATTTTCGGGCAGGTTTTCCAGTTCAAACTGAACGATGTCATCGACTACCGGGCCTTCCACACGTACCGCGTAATCTTGTTTGGCTTCAGGCCCGTAGTCCGACATATGTTCGGCGGAGTAGTTTATGCCGCCAATAAAGGCGATACGCGCATCCACCACAACGATTTTGCGGTGCATACGGCGAAAGAGGTTGGTGCGCATTCCAAAAAGACGCGGGCCGGGATCGTAATAGCGGAAAATGACGCCAGCTTCGGTCAGAGCGTTAACAAACTCGTCGCTCAAATCGGGGGAACCATAGCCGTCCAGCAGCGCTTCTATCTGCACTCCGCGTTTCGCGGCACGCAGCAGCACGGCATGTAACTGCTTACCCACGTCGTCCTCAAACCAGATAAAGGTTTCGAGGATCACTTTACTCTGTGCCTGATCAATGGCTTTAAAGACAGCGGGATAGTACTGATCGCCATTCTCCAGCAGGGTAATCTGGTTGCCTTCTCGCCAGGCGCATTTCATAGATGGATCTCCGCGCTAAGGGGCGCATGGTCTGAAAGGTGTCGCCAGCCACGTAAAGCAAGTTTGGTCGGTTTACTGGCATTTGCATTTTTCACGTAGATACGATCCAGTCGCAATAGCGGCAAACTCACCGGAAAGGTGCGCGCTGGTCTACCCCTGGCGCGGGTAAAAATCTCTTCCAGCCCGGCCTTCGCCTTTAATGGATGGTTAGCTTTCTGTCGCCAGTCATTGAAATCGCCGGCCACCAGAACCGGTTCGCCCTGCGGCAGCGCATTGACAAAATCGGCCAGCATCACAATCTGCGCCTGACGCTGCTTTTCGCCGAGCCCAAGGTGTACGCAAATCACGTGAATCGGCGTATTAAGATGCGGGGGCGTAATTCGACAATAGAGCAGCCCACGTTTTTCGCTATTACCGATGGAAACATCGTGATTTTCAAAATGTTCAATAGGATAGCGTGAGAGCACCGCGTTACCGTGATGCCCTTCCGGATAAACCGCATTTCGCCCGTAAGCATAATCGCTCCACATCGTGTCAGCGAGAAATTCGTAGTGACTGGTATCGGGCCAGTTTTCGACGTGCAGCGGATGCACTTCATGCGCGCCCAGCACTTCCTGCAGGCAAACAATATCCGCGCCGACGGTGCGAACGGCGTCGCGAAGCTCTGGCAAAATAAAACGTCGGTTAAAAGCCGTAAAGCCCTTATGGGTGTTAATTGTCAGTATTTTTACCGAAAAAGGCGTGCTGTTCGCGGTCATTTGGCTCCCGTTATCTTTTTCTTCCTGATTAAATAGTGTAGTCGGCGTCACAAAAAGATGCGGTGATACGGAATTTTCCGTAAAGTGGCGTACTCTGAATAGGCAAATAAAATCCTTCAGGAGAAGAAGCCATGAAGTGGCAACAACGCGTTCGTGTCGCAACAGGGTTAAGTTGCTGGCAGATTATGTTGCATTTGCTGGTGGTGGCGGTGCTGGTTATGGGCTGGATGGGCGGTGCATTAGTCCGCGTCGGCCTGGGCCTGTGTGTGCTCTACAGCGTAACGGTGATACTGATGCTGGCATTCCAGCGCCACCGTGAACAGCGCTGGCGTGATGTGGGCGATGTACTCGAAGAACTCACCACCACCTGGTATTTTGGTGCGGCAATTATCGCCTTATGGCTGCTGTCGCGAGTGTTACACAATAACTTCCTGCTGGCCCTTGCGGGGCTGGCGATCCTCGCCGGGCCAGCGTTGGTCTCTTTGTTAGTCAAAGAGAAAAAACGCAACTCAGGCGATCTTCCGGCGAAACATCGCGTACGCCACTGAGCCTGTCGTGGCCGCTATCACCAGTAGCGGCCACAAACTTCCCCACACAATCGTTAAGCTCGCATCCTTCAGATAAATTTGCTTGGTGATATCCGTAAAGTGACGAATCGGGTTAATCCACGTCAGATTCTGCAACCATACCGGCATGTTCTCCACGGGCGACACGTATCCCGACAGCAGAATCGCCGGCATCATAAAGACGAACACACCGATAAACGCCTGCTGCTGCGTTTCGCACAGGGATGAAATCAGCAGACCAAACCCTACCAGCGATAACCCGTAGATAATCATGGTGAAGTAGAACAGCGCCAGCGAGCCGGCGAAGGGAATCTGATACGCCCAAATGCCGATACCCAGCACGATGGTGGCCTGGAAGGTCGCGACAATCAGCGCCGGAACGGCTTTGCCGATAAAGATCTGCCAGGTCGCCAGCGGTGAAACCAGAAGCTGATCCAGCGTGCCTTGTTCACGTTCGCGGGCGACGGAGAGCGACGTTACGATCATCACGCCAATGGTGGTGATCATGGCGATCAGCGACGGTACGACAAACCATTTATAGTCCAGGTTCGGGTTATACCAGTTACGCACCACCAGCTCGCTGTTGTTGGGTTTCGCCTGGCCGTCGGTTAACTCCTGCTGATAATCTTTGACGATCTGCTGCAGGTAGTTGGCCGCGATTTGCGCGCTGTTCGAGTTTCGCCCGTCAAGAATCAACTGCATAGGTGCCTGCTGGAAGGTATCCAGATTACGCGAAAAATCCGCCGGGAAACGCACCAGCAGCAACGCTTTCTGGGTGTCGATAGTGGGTTGGATCTCCTGCGGGCTTTTTAGCAGCAGAACATGAGTGAACGCTTTGGCGCGGGCGAAGCGTTGCGTTAACTCAACCGCGTGTTTGCCGTTATCTTCGTTATAGATAGCGATGGTGGCGTTGGTCACCTCAAGCGTCGCGGCAAAAGGGAAAAGAATCACCTGAATCAGCACCGGCAGAATCAAAATGGCGCGAGTCTGCGGCTCGCGCAGCAGCGATTGCAGCTCTTTGCGGATTAATGTCCATAAACGATAAAACATAGTTTATTCCTCAGCGCATCCGGCAAAAATCAATCCAGTCGACGTTTCGTTTTGAGCCACGTCAGGCCGATAAACATCACCGCCGAGGCAATCAGAAACAGGGTATTAATCACCAGCACCACCGGGATATTGCCCGCCAGGAACAGACTTTGCAGCGTGCTCACGAAGTAACGGGCCGGGATGATATAGGTCACGATACGAATCGCCGCAGGCATACTGTCTATCTGAAAAATAAACCCGGACAGCATAATCGACGGCAGAAACGCGGCATTCAGCGCTACCTGTGCGGCGTTAAACTGGTTACGGGTGATGGTTGAAATCAACAGCCCCATCCCCAGCGTGCTAAGTAAAAACAGGCTGGTGATGAAAAACAGCACCAGCAGTGAGCCGCGATAGGGCACACCAAGGATAAACACCGACACCAGCATACAAAGCAGCATTGCCAGCATGCCAAGGAAGTAGTAGGGGATCAGCTTACACAACAGCAGTTCGACGCGGGTCACTTCGGTTGACAGCAGCGCTTCCATCGTGCCGCGCTCCCATTCGCGCGCCACCACCAGCGACGTGAGGATCGCCCCAATCACCGTCATGATGATGGTCACTGCGCCGGGAATGATAAAGTGCTGGCTGATGGCGGCCGGGTTAAACCAATAGCGCGTTTGAACATCAATGAGCGGTGTGAATTCCTGCCCTTTGTCTTCCGCACGTTGTGCCTGCCATAGCTGCCAGATACCTTGCGTATAGCCCTGCACAAAGTTGGCGGTGTTCGGCTCGCTGCCATCGGTGATCACCTGAATTGGCGCGGTTTCATTGTCGCGTGCCATCTGGCTGTCGAAATTCACCGGGATGACCACTAACCCGCGAATACGCCCGGCCTGCATCATCTCAACCAGTTGCTGGCGGTTATCGCTGATGGTGGCATCGATATAGGGCGAGCCGGTCATGGCGTGGGTAAAATCAAGCGCCTCTTCACTTTGCTGTTCCAGCAAAATGCCCACCCGCAGTTTGCTGGAGTCGAGGTTGATACCGTAGCCAAAGATAAACAGCAGCAGCAGGGGGATCACCACTGCAATCAGCCAGCTACTGGGGTCGCGGATAATCTGCCGCGTCTCTTTCACGCACAGCGCGCGTACGCGGCGCCAGGAAAGGGGGCTAGTGCGCATCGGCGTGCTCCTTATCCCAGTTGTGGATCAAGGTGATAAAAGCCTGCTCCATGGTGGGGTCGGTGTGTTCCTCGTCAGCGGCCTGCGCTTTCAGGTCATCCGGCGTGCCGCTGGCAATCAGTTTACCGCGATAGACCAGGCCGATCCGGTCGCAATACTCGGCTTCATCCATAAAGTGGGTGGTGACCATCACGGTCACACCTTTCTCCACCATGCTGTTGATATGCAGCCAGAATTCGCGTCGGGTGATGGGGTCAACGCCGGAGGTGGGTTCATCGAGGAACAGAATATCCGGCTCGTGCATTAGCGAGCAGGCGAGCGCCAGACGCTGCTTAAAGCCGAGCGGCAGCGAATCCGTGGCGTGGCTGGCGATGCTTTTCAGGCCGAAGGCCTCGCTCATGCGGGCGATTTTGTCATTCTGCGCTCGCCCGCGCAGGCCATAGACGCCAGAGAAAAAGCGCAGGTTCTGTTCCACGGTCAGGTTGCCGTAGAGCGAGAATTTTTGCGCCATATAACCTAAATGCTGGCGCGCTTTTCCTGAACTCACTTTCAGATCCATATTCAGCACCAGCGCTTTGCCGGATGTCGGCACCAGCAGGCCGCACATCATTTTAAAGGTGGTCGATTTCCCGGCACCGTTAGGGCCGAGCAGGCCAAAAATTTCCCCGCGTTTAACGGCGAAATCCACGTGGTCGGTGGCGGCGAAATCCCCGAATTTTTTGGTGAGCTGTTTGGCCTCAATCACCGTTTCGTCCGGCGAGCCTTCAACCGTATGCAGAATAGCCCCCAGCGGTGATTCAGAGGTTCCCGCCCCGCCCAGCAGGTCAATAAAGGCGTCTTCAAAGCGCGGCGTGGTTTCGTTAATCTCAATTTCGGGCATGTCCGGCGCGTGGCGAATATCGTCGGCGGTGGCCTCTTTTTTGACGATGACACGCACAGAACGCCCCTGAATCATCCCGTCGCTGACCTGCGGTAATTTCAGCGTGCGTTGTAACAGGCGGCGGTTGTTTTCAGCAGGACTACTCATCAGGAAACTGCGCCCGGCCATGGTTTTGGTGAGCGCCGTCGGTTCGCCCTGATAGAGCAATTCGCCTTCGTTCATCAGCAGCACGTCGCGACACTGCTCGGCTTCGTCGAGGTAGGAGGTGCTCCACAAAATCAGCATCCCGTCGCCCGCCAGTTCATGCACCATCTGCCACAGTTCGCGGCGTGAGATGGGGTCTACGCCCACGCCCGGTTCATCGAGCAGCAATACTTTCGGTTCGCCCACCAGCGTACAGGCAAGCCCCAGTTTTTGTTTCATCCCGCCGGAAAGTTTCCCTGCCAGTCGCCCGGTAAATGGGCCCAGCGCGGTGAACTCCAGCAGACGCGCAAAGGTTTTTTGTCGCGCGTCGCCGGTGACGCTGCGCAGGTCGGCATAAAGATTGAGGTTCTCCATCACCGTTAAATCTTCGTACAGGCCAAATTTCTGCGGCATGTAGCCCAGCATGCTGTGTAGCTCGCTGTCGTTTTCAATAGGATCGAGCCCCAGAACAGAAGCCGTTCCTTCGTCGGGTTTCAGCAAGCCCGCCAGCATGCGCATCAGGGTGGTTTTCCCCGCGCCGTCCGGCCCCACCAGCCCAGTAACATAACCAGAGTGAATGGTACAGTTCAGCGGCGCGACGGCGGGTTTATCCATCCCGGCAAAGCGCTTCACCAGCCCGTCGAGCTGAATGATCTCTTCACTCATGGCGCGACTCATCGTTGAACTTCAGGGTGACAGGCATCCCCTGACGCAGGGTATCGTCGGCATCAGTGACGATAATACGCAGGCGGTAAACCAGATCGGTACGCAGATCCGGCGTTTCGACAGTTTTCGGCGTAAATTCTGCGGTGGGGGACACGAAGCCGATTTTGCCGTGGTAAGGCTTATCCGGACGACCATCGGTATAGAGCAATATTTCTCGTCCCGGTTGCGCCTGATTCAGATTCTTTTCGTCAACATAAGCGCGAACCCACACCGGGCGCGTCAGGGAAAGGGTGAGGGCGGTGCTGCCCGCATTAAGCATGCTGCCAGGTTCTACCGCGCGAGTAAGCAACGTGCCGTCCGACGGAGCCACCAGCGTGGTGTCGTGCAAATCGAGCGTCGATTGCGCCAGCTGCGCCTGCGCCTGTTCAAGATTGGCTTTCGCCTGGGCAATTTCCTGCGGACGATTCCCGGCGCGGTACTGGCTCAGTTTATCCTGTGCCGATTTCAGCGTTGCCAGCGCCTGGTCACGCGATGAGCGCGCATTTTCCAGATCGTTGGCGGAAATAGTACGGCTTTTCCATAACCCCTGCTGACGTGCGTAAAAGTTCTGCGCGTAGTCATAAGCGGCCTGCGCCTGTTTAACCGCGGCGGCGGCCTGGGCAATCTCTTCTGCCCGGTAACCCGCCATCATCAGGTCATACTGCGCCTGGGCGGTAGAGACGTTGGCTTTCGCCTGCATCAGCGCGTTTTCATAGGGTGCTTTATCGAGCTGTCCCAGCGTTTGCCCGGCTTTAATCGTATCGCCTTCATCCACGGTTAATGACTGTAGACGGCCCCCGACGCGGAAGCTCATATTCACCGTGCGAATATCTACGTTACCGTAGAGTGTCAGCCCATTGTCCTGGCGGCTCTGATACCACCAGGTTCCGCCAATGGCGGCAACAATCAGCACCAGTACCAGTGCAATAATGACCGGCTTTTTCATTGTTTCAGGCTCCTTTGCGTTAGTCCCTGCAAAATGAAATCGATGTGGCAGCTCACCACCTGGAAAATCTGTTCCGCTTTGTCGTCGTCAAATCGCGCCCAACCGGCACGCAATAAAATGGTTTCGCGCCCAAGCCGGAAGGCGAGGATTTCACCGAGCAGAGCGTGCGTGTGCAGAATGGTTTGCGTGTCGTGCGGATCGCGCCCGGTGTAGGCGGCAATCAGATGTGTTAGATGCGTATGCATCGGCGCAATCACCCGGTCGTGGATATGTTGGTAGGCGGCGGTGGGCGAAAACTGTTCGCGTGAAATAAACTTACTGAGGTTGACCGTATCGTCCTGGGTCAGCAGTAAGATCATGTTCTTGCAGGCACGCAAAATCAGTTCATGAATGGCGGCTTTATCAGGCTCTGGTTGGGCGAAAAGCGCCTCGGCAGCCTGAACGTGTGGGCGAAAGTTCTCACCGATAAAATCAGCAATCCACTGGGCGCAGGCGAGGTATAAGTCGTCCTTTGAGCCGAAATAGTAGGTTATCGCCGCAATGTTTTGCCCGGCCTGCGCGGCGATGTCGCGGGTGGTGGCATGCAGGCCATACTCGCCAAACTGCGCGAGGGCGGCAGCGATGAGTTGGCTTTTGGCCTGTTCGCCTTTGGTGGTGATGGGAGTCGTATTCATCGCGTCACATAAAATTAATCAATCGATTGATTAACACTATGACCGTTTTTTGAGCTTGTCCAGTCGTATACGCAATAAACGGCGAAAACACAGAATTTTCACCGCCTCGCAGGCCGCCTGACTGGAGAGATATTTTATGCGCCAGGTCACAAAATCTGCTACACTCCGGCCCTTCATGACATTGTGGTTTTTGTCATTATCTGGTTTTTTATCCCCTCGAAAACTACACCGCATGCGGTCGGGGTGGGTGTGGAGTAAATATGTCTTTCGATTCATTAGGGCTTAGCCCTGAAATTTTGCGTGCCGTTGCAGAGCAGGGCTATCGCGAACCCACCCCCATTCAGCAGCAGGCGATTCCTGCGGTGTTACAGGGCCGTGACCTGATGGCCAGTGCCCAGACCGGTACTGGTAAAACGGCTGGCTTTACGCTGCCGCTGTTACAACATCTGATCACTACCCAGCCACATGCGAAAGGGCGTCGCCCGGTACGCGCGCTGATCCTCACGCCAACCCGTGAACTCGCCGCGCAAATTGGCGAAAACGTGCGCGACTACAGCCAGTACCTGAACATTCGTTCGCTGGTGGTGTTTGGCGGCGTGAGCATCAATCCGCAGATGATGAAACTGCGCGGTGGTGTCGATGTCCTGGTGGCCACGCCGGGCCGTTTGCTCGACCTGGAACATCAAAACGCGGTAAAACTGGATAACATCGAAATTCTGGTGCTGGATGAAGCAGACCGTATGCTCGACATGGGCTTCATTCACGATATTCGCCGCGTGCTGGCAAAACTGCCTGCAAAACGCCAGAACCTGCTGTTCTCTGCGACCTTCTCTGACGACATTAAAGCACTGGCAGAAAAGCTGCTGCATAACCCGCTGGAAATCGAAGTCGCGCGCCGTAATACCGCCTCCGAGCAGGTGACTCAGCACGTTCACTTTGTGGATAAGAAACGTAAACGGGAACTGCTGTCCCAGATGATCGGTCAGGGCGACTGGCGTCAGGTGCTGGTGTTCACCCGTACCAAACACGGGGCAAACCACCTGGCAGAACAGTTGAATAAAGATGGCATCCGCAGTGCGGCTATTCACGGTAACAAATCGCAGGGTGCGCGTACGCGTGCGCTGGCTGATTTTAAATCCGGCGATATCCGCGTGCTGGTGGCGACCGATATCGCGGCCCGTGGCCTGGATATCGAAGAACTGCCGCACGTGGTGAACTATGAACTGCCAAACGTACCGGAAGATTACGTTCACCGTATTGGCCGTACCGGCCGTGCGGCGGCAACCGGGGAAGCGTTGTCGCTGGTGTGTGTTGATGAACACAAACTGCTGCGCGATATCGAAAAACTGCTGAAAAAAGAGATCCCACGTATTGCGCTGCCGGGCTATGAGCCAGATCCATCCATTAAAGCAGAACCGATTCAGAATGGTCGCCAGCAGCGCGGCGGTAACGGCGGTGGACGTGGGCAAGGTGGTCGTCCGCAAGGGCAGGGCCAAAGCCAGGGCCGCGGTCAGCAACAGCCGCGCCGTAGCGAAGGTGGCGCGTCGAAGTCTGACGCTAAACCGAAACAATCTCGCCGCATTGGCGATGCCAAACCCGCAGGCGAACAACAGCGTCGCCGCCGTCCGCGTAAACCGTCTGCAGCCCAATAACGGTTTATGTGTTGTAGGGCAGATAAGCAAAGCGCATCTGCCATCTCTGAAGCCTGGCCGCAAGCCAGGCTTTATTTTTTGCCGACCGCGCAGGAAAGTGCCACAATAGTGGCTGTTTATACAGTATTTCAGGTTTTCTCATGGCATTGACCGCTGCGCTGAAAGCGCAAATCGCCGCCTGGTATAAGGCGCTTCAGGAACAGATCCCGGACTTTATTCCCCGTGCGCCGCAGCGGCAGATGATTGCTGACGTGGCAAAAACGCTCGCCGGGGAAGAGGGGCGGCATCTGGCTATCGAAGCGCCGACCGGCGTCGGGAAAACCCTTTCTTATCTCATTCCCGGCATTGCGATTGCCTGGGAAGAGCAAAAAACACTGGTCGTCAGTACCGCCAACGTCGCGTTGCAGGATCAGATCTACAGTAAAGATCTCCCGCTACTGCGCAAAATCATCCCCGATCTTAAGTTTACCGCCGCCTTTGGTCGCGGGCGCTACGTTTGCCCGCGTAACCTCAACGGGCTGGCGAGCACCGAGCCCAATCAGCAGGATCTGCTCGCGTTTCTGGATGACGACCTCACGCCGAACAATCAGGAGGAGCAGAAACGTTGTGCGAAACTGAAGGCCGACCTGGATAGCTATAAATGGGATGGCCTGCGCGATCATACGGATATCGCGATTAACGATGATTTATGGCGACGCCTGAGCACCGATAAAGCAAGCTGCCTGAACCGCAATTGCCTCTATTATCGCGAGTGCCCGTTCTTCGTCGCGCGGCGCGAGATCCAGGAAGCGGAAGTGGTGGTCGCTAACCACGCGCTGGTGATGGCCGCAATGGAAAGCGAAGCGGTGCTGCCGGAGCCGAAAAACCTGCTGCTTGTTTTGGATGAAGGACATCATCTGCCAGATGTCGCACGTGATGCGCTGGAGATGAGCGCGGAAATTACTGCGCCCTGGTATCGCTTGCAGCTCGATCTTTTCGTCAAGCTGGTCGCGACCTGTATGGAGCAGTTTCGCCCGAAAACGACGCCGCCACTGGCTATCCCGGAGCGTTTGACCACTCACTGTGAAGAACTTTATGAGCTGATTGCTTCACTCAACAACATTCTGAATTTATATCTTCCGGCGACCCAGGAAGCAGAACACCGTTTTGCGATGGGCGAGTTACCCGAAGAGATCATGGAAATAGTCCAGCGGCTGGCAAAGCTCACCGAAATGCTGCGTGGGCTGGCGGAACTGTTTTTAAACGATCTCAGTGAGAAAACGGGTTCGCACGATATCGTGCGTTTGCATCGCGTTATCCTGCAAATGAACCGCGCACTGGGCATGTTTGAGGCGCAAAGCAAGCTCTGGCGTCTGGCGTCGCTGGCGCAAGCCTCCGGCGCGCCGGTCTCTAAGTGGGCGACGCGCGACACGCGTGATGGTCAGATGCATCTGTGGTTTAACTGCGTGGGTATCCGCGTCAGCGATCAGCTTGAACGTTTACTTTGGCGCAGCGTGCCGCACATCGTAGTGACTTCCGCGACCCTGCGGTCTCTCAATAGTTTCTCGCGTTTGCAGGAGATGAGCGGCCTGAAAGAAAAAGCGGGCGATCGCTTCGTCGCGCTCGACTCGCCGTTTAATCACGTTGAGCAGGGTAAAATCGTCATTCCACAAATGCGCTACGAGCCGTTAATGGAAAACGAAGAGTTGCACATTGCTGAAATGGCGGCCTATTTCCGCGAGGCGCTGGAAAGTAAAAAACACAAAGGTATGCTGGTGCTGTTTGCCAGCAACCGCGCGATGCAGCGTTTTCTGGAGCACGTGACTGATTTGCGCCTTTTGCTGTTGGTGCAGGGCGACCAACCGCGTTATCGGCTGGTGGAATTACATCGCAAACGCGTTGAAAACGGCGAGCGTAGTGTGCTGGTGGGGCTACAATCATTTGCAGAAGGGCTCGATTTAAAAGGCGAACTGCTAAGCCAGGTGCATATCCACAAAATCGCCTTCCCGCCCATCGACAGCCCGGTGGTGATTACCGAAGGTGAATGGCTGAAAAGCCTGAACCGTTATCCGTTTGAAGTGCAAAGCCTGCCCAGCGCATCATTTAACCTGATTCAACAGGTGGGACGACTGATTCGTAGCCATGGCTGCTGGGGCGAAGTGGTGATTTACGATAAACGCCTGTTGACCAAAAACTACGGCCAGCGCCTGTTGAATGCGCTACCGGTATTTCCTATTGAGCAACCCGCGGTGCCCGATGTTAAAGTAAAAACCAAAGCTAAAACGACCCGTCGCAAAAAACGCTAATCGGCACGCGACACCGGACAAGGAGCATCTGATGGATTTACGCAATGTGATTAAAGAGATTGGCCGGGGTAAGAACCATGCCCGCGATCTGGATCAGGATACCGCGCGCAGTCTCTATACCCATATGCTGAATGGCGATGTGCCGGATCTCGAAATGGGCGGCATTTTGATTGCGCTGCGCATTAAAGGTGAAGGCGAGGCAGAGATGCTGGGCTTCTACGAGGCGATGCAGCAGCATACCCTGCGCCTGACGCCGCCGGTGGGTAAACCGATGCCGATTGTGATCCCGAGTTATAACGGCGCGCGTAAACAGGCCAACCTCACGCCGCTGTTAGCAATCCTCCTGCACAAAATTGGCTTCCCGGTGGTGGTGCACGGCGTGAGCGAAGATCCGACCCGGGTTATCAGCGAAACGATTTTTGAATTGCTGGGCATTGAACCTACCCGCCATGCGGGTCAGGCGCAGGCCAAACTGGATGGTCATCAGCCGGTGTATATCCCGGTGGGGGTGCTGTGTCCGTCGCTTGAAAAACAGCTTGCTATGCGCTGGCGAATGGGCGTGCGTAACAGTGCGCACACGCTGGCGAAGCTGGCGACGCCGTTTGCCGAAGATGCCGCGCTGCGCCTGTCGAGCGTCTCGCATCCGGAATATGTTGGGAAGGTGGCGAAATTTTTCTCGGATATCGGTGGTCGTGGGCTGTTGATGCACGGCACAGAAGGCGAAGTGTATGCTAACCCGCAGCGTTGCCCGCAAATCACGCTGATCGATGCGCAGGGTACACGCATTGTGAGCGAACGGCAGACGGAAACAGCAAGCGAAGTCTTACCTGAAGGTAAAGATCCGGAAGTGACTGCGCGCTGGATTGAACGCTGCGTGGCAGGAAGCGAGCCGGTGCCGCAATCGCTGAAAATCCAGATGGCGTGCTGCCTGCTGGCGGCAGGGGAGGTAGCCTCACTGGATGCAGGGCTGGCGAAGGTGGCGGAGTCTTATTAAGTGCCCGAAAAAGACAAAAAAAACCCGGCGTGGCATGCCGGGCGTCAAAAAGGGTATCAACAAGTTCAATGAGGGTTACAGCAACCGCCAGTGGGTTAAGCTGGCGGGGTACAACTTCTGGCAGTTAAATCTTTCGGTTATTTATAGATAACCGCAGTACCGCTAACTTTGTTGTTGGTGTTAGCAGAGGTGATGCTGTAAGCAGATGCGCCAGCCGCTTCTGCTTTCGCAGCCAGTTTTGCTTCCAGACCATCCAGAGTCGATGCACCTTCCGCAGAAACCACACCGATTTTGTTCATGTTCTGAGCCTGAGCTGCGCTTACGGATTCCGCAGCGAAAGCACCAAAGGACAGGGTAGACAGGGCAATAGCAGCAACAGCATATTTGATAGTTTTCATTTTCAATCTCTCGCAGGTTATTTGTTAGGGGACGATGTTCTGTCGATGTGATGAGTATCACGTTTTATTGCGAAAGAATAAATCGAAGAGAATTGATAGCCTTCATCAATAATTTTGAACAACTATTAATTTACTGATTATTAATAAATTATTTTCGCTATTAATGGTTTCGGAGGGGGATAATAACCTGCTCGATGAATTATGGCACTTTTTGCGACTTTTTTAGCCGAAAAAGGTGGTCGTAAAGATAACCGTTTGCGCTGTATTCTCAGGTAGAGAACTGTCAACGAAGCTGGCTATCTTTCGATCCTCTGCGATTATATCCTGCAAATGTAGAGTTATGTAAATCTTTCTCCTGCTGGCAGGTGACGCATAACTGCACACCTGGGATTGCCTGCCGACGCGCTTCTGGAATCGGTTCCCCGCATTCTTCACAAAATTTGCGGCTTTCTCCCTTAGGCAGACCACTTCTTGCCCGCGCCACGGCATCTTCAATGGTGCTATCGATTTGATCCTGCACGGCACCGTCGTTTGCCCAACCTGAAGCCATTGTCCACCTCCTGATTATTTATTGAGCTAATTATACTCAATATGGGGACGTCTCGCGTACAGACAAGGCCTAAATCTCCGACCATTCACGCAGCAGGTTATGATAGAGATTAAGCAGAGACAGCACTTCTTCGGATTCCCCGTGTCGGGTTTTTAGCGTTTGAATATTGCGGTCGAGGTCAAACAGCATCGCCCGGCGCTTATCGTCACGAATCATTGACTGGATCCACATAAACGAAGCAATACGCACGCCGCGCGTCACCGGCGTTACGCAGTGAAGGCTGCTGGAAGGGTAAAGAACCAGGTCGCCTGCCGGAAGCTTCACGCTGTGCTGCCCATAGGTATCGTTCACTACCAGTTCGCCACCGTCGTAGCTTTCCGGGTCGCTTAAAAAGAGTGTGGCGGAAAGGTCAGTGCGCATCCAGCCGCTTTGCGGGTGACTGCGCACGGCGCCATCCACGTGAAAGCCGTAGGTGTCCTGCTGCTGATAGCGGTTAAACAGCGGGGTGGAGATCGTCTTCGGTAGCGCGGCGGCAAAAAAGAGCGAATGCTGATTCAGCGCGGCCAGGACTCGTGCCTGAAGCGCGGCGTAGAGCGGGTTCTGGGTGTCAATTTGCTGATTGTTTTTAACCTGCGCGCCCTGGGTGCCAACCGTGGCGCGCCCGTCAATCCAGGGGGCGCGGTTGGCATCTTCCACTAACAGGTGAAGTTCATCGCCGTTCAGCACGCCCGGAATGTGGTACATCATGATGAGGTTCTCCTTGCCTGATGCGCTACGCTTATCAGGCCTACAGTAGGCCGAAGAAGCGCAGCGCCCCGGTAATGTGATTAGAAATGCACGTTCGCGGTTAACAGGAACGTTCTCGGCTCGCCGGGATGGTAACGGTAGCCGCTCTTATTAATCGAGGCGACATAATCCGTATCAAACAGGTTGTAGACGTTCAGTTGCAAATCGAGATTGCGGTTGATGCGATAACCCACTTTGGCATCCGCGACCCAGTAGCCTTCGGTATAAGACGGTGTGCCGACGGCACCATCGCTGCCACGATGCATGCTGCCCACATAGCGTGCGCCAGCGCCCACGGAAATATCGTCCGTTGCCTGATACTGCGACCACAGGGTAAAAGCGTGCTCTGGGGTGTAAGGCAGGGCAGAACTTCCGTCCTGCGCCACGTTCGCGCCTTCCCGAATCGATGCTTTTTGCTGCGTGTAACCACCAATAATCTGCCACTCCGGCGTAATGTTACCCGCGACAGACAGCTCGTAACCTTCGACACGCTTTTTACCGTACTGCGAATAGGTGCCGTCGTCATTCTGAGCGACTTCATTTTCGATGTCGGTGCGGAACAGCGCGGCGGTCAACAGCAGGCGCTTATCAAACAGCTGCCACTTGGTGCCCACTTCGCTGGTTTTCGCTTTTTGCGGTTTGAAGTCGGTGCGGTTGGCGCTATTTCCGGTTCCGCCCTGGGCCAGCGCGAAGTTACTGCCGCCCGGAGGCTGCTGGGAAATCGCGTAGTTCACATAGATATTGCCCTGTTCAGTCAGGTGATAGAGCGCACCGGCTTTCCAGTTCACCAGGTTGCCTGATTTCGCCGTATCGACAGTTTTAATTGGCGAGCCTTTCGGCGTGCCGGTCGGGCAGGTGAGCGCACCACGGCCAGAACCGCCGCAGGCCGTCGAACTGTCGTATTCAGTGTGGTAGTTATCCAGACGAATGCCGCCGTTCAGCTCGAAATCATGGGTAATTTGCAGCGTATCAAAGGCGTAGATGCCGAATGTGTCGGTTTGGCCATTAGCGTTCGCGCCGCTACGATGCAGGCTGCCGACGTTGATATTGCTGTTCGGGCTGTAGATATTCACCGGCGGGGCGGTGATCGCGTTCACGCCATAGTTGGTTTGCGTCTCGCGGGTGAACTCAACGCCAGTACTGATATCGTGACCGACCGCACCGGTATAAAATTTCGAGGTCAGGTTGGTCTGGTTGGTGAGGATCTTGTTGCTGACATCCTTGGTGTTCGGCGTGCGCGTCCAGGTCCAGCTACCGACGTTGTTTGGATCCGGCATGCCGATATTGCTGGCACCGCCCATCACCGCCGTCATCAGGTAGTCCTGCTTCACACGCGACCAGCGAGTGGTGTTTCGGATGGTCGTGGTGTCATTGAAATCATGCTCGAAGCGCATAGTGGCGGTATCAGTGGTGGAGTCGTCGTAATCGGAATCCGTACCATAGAAGTTGCTGGTGTTCACCTTGCCGGAACCGTTCAGCGCAGAGGTTGCCGCGTTTGGCGCTGAGTAACCCGGCAGGCCGATAGTCGGGATACCGCCATCCGGGGTATTGTGCTGGGTAACGTGCAGATAGTTCAGGTAAAGACGGTTTTCTGTCCCCAGACCGAAGGCCACGGAAGGCGCAACGCCGTAGCGTTCATTCTGTACTTTATCACGGCCCGCATCGTGGGTTTTCTCGCCCATCACGTTCAGACGCACGGCGGAGGTTTCGCCGATCGCTTCGTTAATATCGAGCGTGCCGCGGCGGAACCACGCGCTGCCGATGCTGGCGGAGGCGTCGATCCCGGAATCCAGGCGCGGCTGCTTGCTGATCATATTGATCGAACCGGTTGGTGCACTGCGCCCATAGTCGCTGCCCGACGGGCCTTTGATCACTTCCACCTGCTCGGTATTGAACGTATCGCGCGAGACGCTGCCGATATCGCGTACGCCATCGACATAGATACTGTTTGAAGTATCCGCGCCACGCATATAAATGGCGTCACCGGTTGACGAACTGCCGTTTTCCCCGGCGAAGAAGGCACCCACGCCAGGCACATTCTTCAGCGCATCGGTCAGGTTATTCACGCCCTGATCTTTTAACACCTGATCGGAAATCACGGTAACGGTACGCGTAGTATCCGCAATCGGGCGGCTGAATTTCGGGTCGGCGGATTTCTGCGGCGCGTAGAGGGAAGGTGCCTGCGCCTCCACCACCAGCGTATCAGCGGATTTTTGATCTTTACTGTCGGCGGCGGCTGCCTGACCAACCGGTGTTAAACCGATACACAGGCCCGTAAAGAAAGTGAGTGAACTAAAACTGTTGAACGGTAAATTGCGATTATTATCCATATAAATGAGCGTCTTATAATTTTTAACGAGCTGTTTTTACGATGACAGCAGAGCACTTCTTTGCCCCGGTCACGGCAGGTTTTACAAATACGTTTGATAATGATTGTGAGAAGCATTATCAAACGCGTAACTTTCTAACACTCATTTATGGAAAAATAAATACAAAAATTTACATTTGCTCCTTTTTTTATACATAAGGCTCAGGGAGTGTAAGGGCTTTTAGCCGAACGCTGCGTGTGATAGCCGATTCGAAAATCGGACATTTGCGAAAGGGGTAACTTTGATTATCTTCCCTGCCAAAAGAGCAGAGAAGATAATGAGAAATGAAAATCACAAGGTGGAATATTCAACAACTGTGTTCGTTGTGGCGAAGCGTATCTTTGCGAACCCGTTCAATATGAATGGTTAAAAACATAATCTCTTCGGTGGTGAGTTCGCGCTGATACGTATTACGGATATGCAGCGCGATTTTTTCCGCACACTTCCAGGCGAGGGCGTAGTTCTCTTTTACGGCGTCGTGCAGGGTTTCATCATCATCAGGCACAACGTTACGCGACAGCATACGTTGGGCAAAAAATTTCAGGTGGGTGACAAACCGTTGATAGCTTAACGTGCTGGTGTCATATTCCAGCCGCAGCTGATATTTCACTAACTGTAGAATCTCCTGCATCACCTGGGTGATATGCATGACTTCCGGCATTTCACTGTTAAGCTGCCCGGTCACCAGGTGCAATGCAATAAAGCCCGCTTCATCTTCCGGTAGCTCGACGCCAAGCCGCTGGGCTATTATGGCCCTGGCCTCATTACCCAGTTCAAACTCGCGCGGATAAAGACGTTGCGTTTCCCACAGCAGGGCATTCTTAATCGCTAAACCTTTCTTTTGTCTCTCGATGGCGTAGTGGCAGTGATCGGTCAGGGTGATATAAAGGCTTTCCTGCAGCTTTCCTAACCGACTACGCGCCAGGTCAATAATACGGTCGCAGGTCGTAATCACTTCTAGCGGAATTTGGCTTAGCAGTTCGCCCAGGCGTCGGGTCAATTCGTCACTCTGTAAGGCAAAAACCTTTTCGATACGCGAGGTATCCAGTGTGTCTCCTGCGCGTTTCTGAAAGGCTAAACCGCGCCCCATAACGACCTGTTCTCGTTGTTGCGCATCCAGAATAACCACGACATTATTATTCAATATTTTTGCGATGATCATCGGATCCTCAAAAATCAAAAAACCTGATCCATAATAATCGCTGGAAATCAGGTTTTGTTAGCTAAAGCTGTCACAATCCGCGGCGCAATCTATCACCGAATGATTCCCTTTAAAAACCTAAGGGCAAAAAACGTGAGATTGATCCGCCGCGTTCCTCTTCGAGATCAGAATAACCTGAATCGATATTCCATAATGACTTCTGCCGATAATGTATGGGTGCGGGTATAATGACCGTTAGTGAGTACAGGTGTTTTCCCGCTCGCTTTATACGACCAGCCAGGCCCGAACATCGCCCAAAAGGTGAAGTTTTTGAAGTACGCATCAGTGGGTGCCCAACGGGTAAAAGCATTGAGCTCCCCGCTGCGTACGTGATTGCCTTTATAATTAAACTGCCCAATATTCCCAGCCAGACCCACGCCCAGATTAGGCGTTAAGCGATATTCAGTCATGTTGGCAAACATCAGTTCGCCGTCACGCAGATAATCGTCACCCGCATAAGCCATCGAGATAAAGGTGCCGCGCGAATTCTTACTCATATGACGTGGATAAAATCCCACTTCGTTGGCTTTTTGAGCGTCGGTATAACCGATTCCCGATTTACTGCTCCAGCGCTCGCCTTTCCAGGTGGCATCCACGGCGAAGTGCCAGGCGTTATTATCAAAATCTCGCTTATTTGCTGGCATTGCGCGGTACGCTTCCTGCGCATGCGTGCCATAAATTTGTGTGCCGATTGTCCAGTCAGAGGTCGGACGAAGTTGCGTGAACAGGATGTGGCGTTGTAAATAGTTTTTGCTTTCTCCCCAGGCATACTGCGCATCGAACCCGTCACTTTTCCAGAGAATTTCACCGCTTGTCAGATAGCCAATATCTTTGCCGGTGTTGGTCTGAAACTGTTTTTTATCCGGCGAGTTTCGGTCCATGGAATTTTCCATCCACGCACCGCGTAGGGTAAGCTGTCCATAATTTATACCTCCACTAATGCCTGAGTAGGTCGTCGGGGAGAGACGTGTTGACGTCGAGATGACGCCATAGTTTTTCAGCATCTGCCATCCCCAACGCGCATTGAGCTGCAAATCCTCAATAGCATATTTCAGCTTAATGTTTCGTTGTCCGAACTTTGAATATCCTTCAGCATTGTTTTTATTGTTACCCGTTCCATTATTATAGAGTACGCCGCGCGAGTTAAAATAATCACTGGCCCCTAATTTGATGGCGCTATAATAAGTGACATCAAAACCAATGATATCGGCGAAATAGCCAGATTGAAAATCTGCGGCAAAGCCCTGGCCCCATGCGTTATGTACATGCTTGGGGTTAGCGTTTTCTTCTTTCAGGTATTTCCAGTAGTTCTTTGCTGATAGCGTGAGCTGTGAGTCTGTGAAAAATGCATCATTCAAGAAAGCGTTCTCGCTTGCCCAAACGGGCGAAGAAAGCCCGCACGTTAACAACGTGAGAGTAATATACTTAAGCATCATCCGTTCCTGAAAAAAGGACCGTCGCAGCAATTGAGACAGAGGAGACACTGCAAACGGCCAAAATAAAAAAGAGAAAGCGTTTATTTGTTGCTGAGCGCCTTTTTACCGGCCTCGACATACTTCATCGTGCCAATTTCGGGTACGCTATATTTGCCATCTTTATAGGTGATTTTGACGACTGCGGCATTGGTGAGCGGCAGATTTTTGGCCGGATTATCGGTCAGATCGGAGATCATTATCTGCATTGATGTCCCGGACGAGATCGCCAGAATATTTTTGTCGCCTTCTTTTTTCGCCGTTTCAACAATGGTGTCCAGCGCTGCCTGGGTGCGGGTTTTCACCTGCTCATAGTTTTCAGCCAAATGCTGCGGATCTGCCTTCGCCAGCGCATTTTGGTTGTCTTTTACCGGCAGCGTACCTGATTTCATCGCGGTAAACAGTGCTTTCGCATCGCTCAATCCTAATTCATGCGCGCCAGCATTGGCCATATCTTTGTTATAGCCACCTTCAAAACTACCAAAAAAGGCTTCGCGTAAACCTTCCAGCTCGGTGAGATGATAATTTGTTACGCCAGCCTGCTGAAGAATAACCGCCATGGTTTCGCGCTGGCGCCCGGCATCGCTGGAATAAAAACGGTCAAATTTAATGTCTTTCAATCCTTCGCCTAAATAACGGGCAACCTCTTTACCTTCTGGGGTGAGCGGTGAATCGGCCCACCCCTGAACGCGATCTAACGTATTAAGCAGTGTTTTACCATGGCGAGCAAAATAGATATTAATAGCCTCATCCTGGCTGTTTTTATCATTAACCTGCGCCAGGATCGTTGGGCTTGCAGTGGCGGTAACCACCATTAATACACTGAGTAACCATCTTTTCATTGTTGCGTCGTCCTTTTTTAGCCAAAAAAAAACCTACGTGCTCTTCTTGTTCCCAATAGAGAGGGAGAGAAGAAAACGTAGGTTTTGCCTGTTGAAACAGTAACAATCCAGTTTCAGCGGACATTACCACTAATATTTATTTCGTGCATCAGATTTATAACGGTGAAGTATATAAATGTGATCCTCCTCATATCAGGAATATCTCACTTCTTAATTTTGAGAGCACGTCACGGAATGGCGTAATATGCAAAGAAAGGTGATCGTTATCACAAAAAACCATTTCACCGTCTGGACGTAATCACCGACAAGACGTATTTTCGTTAGCAACTCGGGATTGTTACTGATTCAGGCAAAACCTAAGGCACTTTCTGCACACGTTGCAGCAGGGGCCTTAGGTTTTTTTTTGCATTGTATTTATCCCCCAGAGATAACAGGAGCTACGATGAAGATAACGTTAATTGCCGCCGCGCTGATTTCCGCGATAAGTTTTACAGTTTCTGCCGATCCGCTAAAAATTCTGATTGTGAATGATGACGGCTGTGAATCTCCCGGCAGCATCCAGCTTCAGGAAAAGCTTACTCAAAAAGGTTATGACGCCTGGATGGTTGCCCCGGCGACCAATCAAAGCGGTATTGGCTCTGCGATAACGTTCAAAACCGGTAAGGTTTTTGACGTTAAAAAAGTCGCCGATAAACGTTACTGCTTCCCGGGTACGCCGGCGGACTCCGTTGATTTTGGTCTGCAGGGGCTGTTGAAAGATAATCCTCCCGATCTGGTTATTTCTGGCGTTAATGATGGCCCGAATACCGGGATGGCGCAGGTGAATTCCGGTACCGTGAGCGCTGCCGCACGCGCTATTCGCTATGGTTTCCCGGCGATTGCCGCCAGCATTGGCTACATCTACACCGAAGATGAAATGAAAAACAAATGGCCAAGTACACATAAATACTGGCCTGATGCGATTGATTACGTCGTTGAGGTGGTAGGGAAACTTAACGACAAATCGGTATCCGACAGCGCTTTATTGCCGAAAGGCTCCGGGTTAAGTATTAACTATCCGCCGCTGCCAAAAGAACAAATTAGAGGTGTTCACTTCGTTGAAAATGAAATGTTCCCTACGCCACAGATTGGCTATGACATTTTGCCTGACGGAACCGCTAAGCAGACGATTAATCCGGCATCTTTAAATAATACTCTGGATGACACTGATTCGGGCTGGCTAAATAAAGGTTACATCACCTATACGTTGATTGATGGCGCGTGGAACGCCCCGCAATATCAGGCGCAATATGAAAAGATGTTGAAAAAATAGTTTTACCTCGCGCCGGAAGAGACATAAAGGATTGTTACTGCTTAAGCAGGCAAAACCTGATACATCAGTGGAGATGCTTCGCTGATGATCAGGTTTTTTTATTTGAGTACGGATGAAGTCGATGAAAATGAAATATGAAGATCTGGCACAGGATATTCTCCGCCATGTAGGAGGGCGCGAGAACGTGAGTAGCCTGGTGCATTGCGCCACCCGTCTACGCTTTAAGCTGAAGGATGACGGCAAAGCGGATGCCGACGCGCTGAAGAAGAACCCGGATGTCATTATGGTGGTGGAAAGCGGCGGGCAGTTTCAGGTCGTGGTCGGTAACCACGTTCATGATGTCTGGCAGGCCGTATGCCAGGCCGGGGGCATCACAGACGATGCGCCTGCTGACAAAGAGAAGTCAGATAAAAAGACCGGAGTGCTGGCGGCGTTTATCGACATGGTTTCCGGTATTTTCACTCCGTTCCTTGGCGTACTGGCTGCCTGCGGTATCATGAAAGGTTTTCTGGCGCTCAGCGTTGCTTTTGGTTGGCTCAGTGAAACCGGAGGTACCTGGCGCATTCTGTTTGCCGCCAGCGACACCCTGTTTTATTTCCTGCCTATTGTGCTGGGCTATACCGCCGGGAAAAAGTTTGGCGGTAATCCCTTTATTACGATGGTCATCGGCGGCGCGCTGGTGCATCCGATGATGGTCGAAGCGTTTAGCCTGAGCGGCGATAACGCGGCACTACATTTCCTGGGCATCCCGGTGGTGCTTATCAATTACACGTCGTCGGTAATTCCGGTGATTTGTGCCGCGTGGTTCTCCTGCTGGCTGGAAAAACGCTGCAACACCCTTTTCCCGGCGGCGGTTAAAAACTTCTTAACTCCGCTGGCGTGTCTGGCGATTACCATTCCGCTGACGTTTTTGGCGATTGGGCCGCTCGCGTCGGGGCTTGGCGAACTGCTCGCGACGGGCTTCCAGGCGATATACAAATTTGCGCCGTGGCTGGCGGGAGGGATCCTTGGCGGTCTGTGGCAGGTATGTGTGATTTTTGGCCTGCACTGGGGGCTTATTCCGCTGATGATGAACAACATGGCGGTCTTCGGTCATGACCCGATGCTGGCGATATTACTGCCTGCGGTGTTTGGTCAGGTCGGTGCGGCGCTGGGTGTCTTCCTGAAAACTCGCGAACAGCGCCTGAAGGCATTGTCGGGTTCGGCAACGATTGCTGGCGTTTTTGGTATTACTGAACCTGCCGTTTACGGGGTGACACTCCCATACCGTCGTCCCTTTATTTTTGGCTGCGTGGGCGGTGCCCTTGGCGGCGCGGTCGTGGGATTCAGCCTGAGCCAGGTTTACTCCTTTGGCCTGGCGAGCATCTTTACGGTGGCGCAAATTATTCCCCCAACGGGAATCGACTTTACCGTCTGGGGCGCGATGATGGGTGTGGCCGTCGCCTTTATTTTCAGTGTCGTGATGACATATTTTGTTGGCCTTCCTGCAGAGAAAACCGCAGAAAGTGCCAAACCGGTTAGCGTGAGCGCAATTGTCGATGAAAACACCGTGCTGGCTCCGCTTAGCGGCGTAAGTCTGCCGCTTAATGAGGTGCCGGATGCCACATTCGCCAGCGGTTTGATGGGGGCAGGAGCCGCCATTATTCCATCGGAAGGCCGCGTCGTCGCACCTTTTAGCGGCGAAGTCGCCAGCCTTTTTGCCACTCGCCACGCGATTGGTTTACTCAGTGACTCGGGAATTGAAATTCTCATTCACGTTGGTATTGATACGGTAAAACTCAACGGTGAACACTTCACCGCACACATAAAAGAAGGGGACAGGATTGCGCCAGGCGATCTGCTTATTACCTTCGATCGTGATGCCATTCTGGCAAAAGGTTTTGACCTGTGTACACCGGTCATTATGAGCAATAGCGATGACTATCAGGGGCTGGAGCAAAAGAACGAAACCCCTTATGTCAATGCGGGCGATCCTTTCCTCTCTGTCAAACGCTGAAATTAAGGTAGATAAGATGAGCACAATATTTCCGGAAGAGTTTTTATGGGGCGGTGCGTTAGCCGCTAATCAGGTTGAAGGCGCATGGCAGGAAGATGGCAAAGGTATTTCCACCTCTGACATGCTGCCACAGGGCATATTCAGTGAGCCGGTAAAAAGCCGCGAAGGGATCAGCAGTATTAAAGACATCGCCATCGATTTTTATCATCGCTATCCAGAAGATATATCTCTGTTCGCGGAAATGGGCTTTACCTGCTTACGCGTGTCGATTGCCTGGACGCGTATATTCCCGATGGGCGATGAAAATGAGCCGAACGAGGCGGGCCTTGCGTGGTATGACAAACTGTTTGATGAGCTACTGGCACACAATATTCAACCGCTGGTCACCTTGTCACACTATGAAATGCCGTGGGGGCTGGTGGAAAATTATGGCGGTTGGGGAAATCGTAAGGTTATTACGTTCTTCGAACGTTATGCCCGGACGGTATTTACTCGTTACCAGCATAAAGTCAAACTGTGGCTGACTTTTAATGAGATCAATATGTCACTGCACGCGCCTTTGACTGGTGTCGGCCTGCAAAAAGGGTGCAGTAAAGCGGAAGTCTATCAGGCAATCCATCATCAGCTGGTTGCCAGTGGCCTGGCGGTGAAAGCCTGCCACGAAATTATCCCTGAAGCTAAAATCGGTAATATGTTGCTGGGCGGTTTAATGTATCCACTTACCTGTAAACCGGAAGATGTCTTCGCTACGTTGCAGGATAATCGCCAGTGGCAGTTCTTCGGCGATGTACAATGTCGTGGGCGTTATCCGGGGTATATGCAGCGTTATTTCCGTGAAAATGATATCGCGCTAAATGTCACCGAAGAAGATAACGCTGCACTCAGCCATACCGTCGATTTTATCTCTTTTAGCTATTACATGACCGGCTGCGTAACGGCAGACAGCGAGCTGGTTGAAAAGCTCAAAGGAAATATTCTGGATATGGTGCCGAACCCGCATCTGGAAAGCTCGGAATGGGGATGGCAAATTGATCCCATCGGTCTGCGAACACTGCTAAATGTCTTATGGGATCGCTATCAGAAACCGCTCTTTATCGTCGAAAATGGGTTGGGTGCGCAGGATAAACCGGAGGCTAACGGTGAAATCAATGACGATTACCGAATCAGTTATTTGAACGATCATCTGGTGCAGGTGCAGGAAGCTATTCAGGACGGCGTTGAGGTTATGGGATACACCTCATGGGGGCCGATTGATATTATCAGTGCCTCGAAAGCAGAAGTGACTAAACGCTACGGGTTTATTTACGTTGATTTAGCGCAGGACGGTTCCGGTACGCTTAACCGTAGCCGTAAGAAAAGTTTCTACTGGTATCAGAAAGTGATTGCGACACGTGGCGGTGCTTTGCAGCGATAGCCGCTATAGAAGAAGATAATAAAATAACCCCATCGGAGTATGATGGGGTTATTTTTGGGCGTTATTTATTTAATGCTGCACGTGCTTCGGCAAGTTCAGCTTTCGCTTCTTCCAGTTTCTTACTTTTTTTGCCGATTTTTTCCTGATTTCCCGTCTCACGGGCTTCCTTTAATTCCTCGGTGCGTTCTGCAACTTTACGCTCTTTTTCTTTAATTTTTTGCTCGCGATCTTTACGCAAAGAACTATCAGTACAATTACGATTGACCTCGCTCAACGCCTTTTCAAGGCCATTTACACGGTGTTGGTTGCCGTGCGTTTTGGCGTAATCAATTTGTCTTTCAATTTCCTGCTTTTTAGCGGCACAGCCGGTTTGTACTTCGGCATGTGTGGCGGTAGCAAACAGAGGAGCGATAAGAAGCAATGCAGGGATGAACTTTTTTTGAGAAAACATTGTTATGTGCCTTGTATGACGTTGAATAAATCCTTTGTGCAGGAAGTATATAAATTCCTTCCCTGAACGTAAATACACTGTTGCGGGGGGCGTCATCCCATAGTGTTAAATTTTTATCATTTACAAGCTGTGAATTGTCGTGTCGTTTAGCGACGAGTTGTATACGCTGAGAAGTCACGGTGGTGGATTATTTAATAATATTAATGTATTCCTGCAGGGCGAAGTGAAAACTAAATACAATTAGTTTTATTATACGCGTATTTTATCAACGTATTGTATTGAAGATGGCGCTCGGACAAGATTAACGCGTTAAACATATTTGGTTTTGGGAAATGATATGAAACTGCCCGACGCGGGGGCTATCGGGCAGGGAAATGGATGTGTGAAGCCATTATTTATAAATAGTCGCTGTACCAAACATCTTGTTATTGCCGCTTGCGGATTCAACCACGAACCCTTTCGCCCCCTCTTTCTGGGCTTTTTCCGCCAGTTTTGCCTGGAGATCGTCAAGGGAACTGGCGCCGGAGGCAGAGACGGTACCGGCCGGGCGGAGTTGCCCGGTGTTATCACCATCAAGGGGTTGCGGAGCGGCGATGGCAGAGAAGGTAACGACGGCAAACGCGCCTGCGACAAGCAGGGCGAGACACTTCTTCATAAGTACATCCTCCAGTTACGACGGGGTAACTCTGTAAGTGTAGGCGGTGGTGAAGAGGCGTTATCCGCAAAAAATCGCGCAAGACAGGTGGCTTTTTTGAATGAATTAAGTTGACGAAATACTGACAAATCAGCCACATACAAGTGGCTGATTTTAAAGCTATCGGCGAGCGTCCGGGCGGATGAGATCGAAACGATGTGCTTCATCGATGGTGTAGTAGGCGGATGGGCCGCCGGCCCGCAGCACCGGTTTTGCCCGGGCAGTTTGATAGATGCCCTCCTCGAGCAGAGACTCATCGATATGAATCCCAACCACTTCGCCCAGCACCAGCCAGGTATCAATGGCAGTGCCGTCGGCTGAGGTGAGCTGAATGCATTGCGATAAGCGACACTCGAAATTGACCGGGCTCTCCGCCACGCGTGGGGCATCAACCAGGCGACTGGGGGCGGCGGTTAAGCCTGCGCGAACAAATTCATCCTCCCCGTGCGGCAACGTCGCGGAGGTTTCATTCATCGCGATGGCGAGATCCTGCGTGGTCAGGTTCCAGACGAACTGTTTGGTTTCCATGATATTCTGCACGCTATCTTTCCAGCCACTACTGGCAAAGCCGATAACGGGCGGACGATAGTTAAAGCAGTTGAAAAAGCTGTAGGGCGCGAGATTACGTTTTCCCTGCGCATCCTGCGAGGATATCCAGCCGATTGGGCGCGGCCCGACAATGGCGTTTAGCGGGTCATGCGGCAGCCCATGTCCCTGTGAGGGTTCGTAGAAATACATAGCGTACCTGTTATTTACAAAGGTATTCCAGACTCCCTTATTTACCGCGCCGCCGTCAACGGGTATCTTACGCCGCTTAAGACAGGAGAAAGTCATGAATGCCCAAAAACCGGGTCTACACCCGCGTAACCGTCACCATAATCGCTACGATCTTACCGCATTGTGTCAATCGTGCCCGGAACTGGGTGATTTTATCACTCTGAATCCGGCCGGTGAGCAGACCATTAATTTTGCCGATCCGCAGGCGGTGAAGACCCTGAATAAAGCGCTGCTGGCGCATTTTTATGGCGTGAGTGCATGGGATATTCCTGACGGTTTCCTGTGCCCGCCGGTTCCGGGGCGTGCGGATTACATCCACCATCTGGCCGATCTGCTGACCGATGAGAGCGGCAATGTGGTGCAGGGCGCAAATGTGCTGGATATCGGCGTGGGCGCGAACTGTATTTATCCGCTGATTGGCGCGCATGAGTACCGCTGGCGCTTTACCGGCAGCGAAACGCATCCTCAGGCGTTTGCCAGTGCGCAGGCGATTGTCAGCGCTAACCCGTCGCTGACCCGCATGATTCGTTTGCGTCGACAAAAAGACAATGAATCCATGTTCAATGGCATTATCCATAAGAATGAGCAGTACGATGCCACGCTGTGCAACCCGCCGTTCCATGATTCTGCCGCATCTGCACGGGCAGGAAGCGAGCGAAAACGGCGCAATCTTGGCCAGGAGCGAGATGACGCGCTGAACTTTGGCGGTCAGCAGCAGGAGCTGTGGTGCGAAGGCGGCGAAGTGGCATTTATCAAAAAAATGATTGCCGAAAGCCGCGACTACGCGCGTCAGGTGATGTGGTTTACCTCGCTGGTGTCGAAAGGGGAAAACCTGCCGCCACTTTACCGCGCATTGACGGATGTCGGTGCGGTAAAAGTCGTGAAAAAAGAGATGGCCCAGGGGCAGAAGCAGAGTCGCTTCATTGCCTGGACCTTTATGAACGACGAGCAGCGCCGCCGCTTCCTGGCGCGTAAACGTTAAAGCGTCGGTTCAGCAGGCGGCAGTCCCGCGTCCGGCGGGGCTGCGTTGGTGGGGGCTGGTAGCACCTGATACGTCTGCACCGGTGGGCGCACCCCCGCAAGATCAAAGTGTTTTTTCACCATGCTGTCCAGCGCGAAGCGCACCGACCACTGTTTCAGCGGCAGCGTGGTAAAGGTGACGCGCAGCGTAAAGGCGGTATTGGTGAGCCCGACGATCCCGGCAAACGACGGCTCGCCAATAATCAGGCCACGAATATCCTCCATCTGCATGACCTCATCCACCGCATCCTTGAGCGCCTGATTGGCTTTTTCCGTCTCTTCATGCCGGTCAACATCGTAGTTCGCGACCACAGAACCGATCCCGCGTACAAAGTTGGCGAAGGTGGTTATCGATGACCACGGAATAATGTGATACGCCCCGGTATCCTGGCGGACGCCCACAGAACGAATTGACATGCGTTCCACCGTACCCGTGAGCGGCCCAATGGTGACCAGATCGCCGGTATTCATGCCATTCTCAAACTGAATAAACACTCCGGTAATAATATCTTTTACCAGTGTCTGTGCACCGAATGAGATAGCCAGCCCCAGCGCCCCGGCACCCGCCAGCAGCGGTGCAATGTTAACGCCTATCTCAGAGAGCAGGATCATCACCGTAATGGTGCTGATCACCACCGCTAACGCGTTACGGAACAGCGTAAGAAGCGTACGCGTGCGCGCGCTGGGCAGCGGTCGGCCATGAATATCCGAGGCCAGACGGTTCTCAATCAGGCTGGCAAGCACCGTCCAGCCGACGGCGGAGAAGAAGAGAATTAAGGCGATGCGGATAAGCACATCCACCGTTTTCTCACCCGCTCCCTGGTGAAGCCAGCTCCAGAAATCGAATAAGCCCCAGGCGCTGAGCAGCAGCATGACCGCCACACAGACAACCAACGTGCGCGCGGTTTTCAGTGCGCCGGACAGCCAGCCATTAAGCCGCTTTTGCAGTTCCGGGTAATTACGTTGTGTCTCCGGCGACAGGGTGATGGTCTTGGCTATCCAGCGTGACAGGATGCCAGAAATAAAGGCGGCGATGCCCATAATCGCCAGGCTCTTCACTGACGCGCCCATCATAAACTTCAGGCTGTTGCCCGGGTCGAACAGTGAAAAGAAGAACAACACAATGAAGTAAGCGCTCGCCAGCCAGTGCCACACCAGCGCAAAGGCGCGGATGAACAGGCTGAAAAATGCCAGCGAGCGGTCAGCAACCTGTAGTAAGCCGTCGGTAATCGCTTTTTTATTGTGGAAAATCAGATACAACGCCCACAGTGTGATGGACAGCATAATGATGACGTTTGCCATCGCGCCCGCCTGTACGTTGACCTGATTGGAAATAATTGGCACGGCGACAACCAAACCGTAGCCAATCAAACTGCTCAGTGCGCTGAGGCGTAAGTTCCAGTAATGCGCAGTTTCATCGGTGATTGCAAAGGGACGAAGATCCGGCACGCGCGGGCAGAAAATCAGACGCAATAAGGCTTTGAAAAACTCAATCAGTGCAAAAGCGTTGAGGAAAAGGCTCTGCTGGAAAGCGATGGTGCTGTTGCCGCCATTTAAATTGTCGCTCAGTAGCTGGCCAATAAACAGCGTCAGCGCCAGTAGCAGTAAGTCGATAATTAGTGCACCGGTAATCATCGCCGGAAGCTGCAACCAGTTACTGCGGTCACGGTTCTTGTGCCGCCCCCAGCGCCCCATTTTGCGATACAGCGGCAGGGCGCACAGACGTACCAGGCCATAAAAAGCAAAGACCAGCGCTGCCAGCATCAGAAAATGGGTCACGGCATTGAAGAAGGTCGCGGTGTGAAACGGTTTGTGCGGTGCGGTAGAGATGTTGCGCCATAGCTGGGCGAAGCGGGTAGCGAACTCGCCGCCGTAGTGACGCGTCACATCCGTAACGTTTTCCAGTACCGTTTTTTCCTCTTTCACTTCCGGAGGCGTGAGGGTGAGCGCGGTTTCCGGGGGCGGTGTGGCTGCGGCTTGTCGAAGCTGCTCAATCAGTTCTTTACGCGATGTGTCGTTTTCCAGCACATCGGCAAGCGCAGAATAGGCCGCTTTTTTCTGCGCGGCATCGGGTTCGCTGGCCGCAGTGTCGCTGGGCGTTGATGTGACGCCGGGGATGGTCACTGCATGCAGCGGCGTGCTAATAAGGGCGAGCAAAAACAGCAGGATGTATGGCACGAGTCCCTCCGAAAGCAACAATCACAAAGGGTTAAGTATAGATTGCGAGGAGAAGGGGGAAGGATTTTGGGAGAAATACCGGGACTCGGTGCGCGTTGTTGCCCTCCTCCCGACCCTCTCCCACGGGGAGAGGGAGAATAATCGCCCCGGCCTCACCGCTTGCACGGACAGTTCCCTCTCCCTTGAGGGAGAGGGCCAGGGTGAGGGGGATAATTACGATACGTGCTGCAAAAACTCCTGCAAACGCTGGCTCGGCGGGTTTTTTACCAGTGTCTGCGGGTCGCCATCTTCCGCAATACGGCCTTTATCGATAAAGATCAGCCGCGACGCGACTTTCTCGGCAAAGCCAATCTCATGGGTCACGATAACCATCGTCATGCCTTCTTCGGCCAGATCCTGCATCACTTTTAGTACTTCATGACGCAATTCCGGGTCAAGCGCAGAGGTTGGTTCATCGAACAGCATCATCTTTGGTTTTACCGCCAGTGCACGGGCGATTGCCACGCGCTGCTGCTGGCCGCCGGAGAGTTCAGACGGGTAATGATGCGCGCGTTCCGCGAGGCCCACTTTCGCCAGCAACTCTTTCGCCAGTTTTTCCGCATCTGCCTTTTGCGTACCGCGTACGCGCAGCGGGCCGAACATCACATTCTCCAGCGCCGTGAGATGCGGGAAGAGGTAGAACTGCTGGAACACCATGCCGGCTTCCTGACGAATCAGGCGTTCATCCACTTTCGGATCGTTGACCTTCAGTCCATCGACAATCAAATCGCCGCTGGTGATCTCTTCAAGCTTATTTATGCAGCGCAGCAGGGTGGATTTACCGGAACCGGATGGCCCGATGATCACCACGACTTCGCCCTGTTTCACGTTGAGATCGATATTGTGCAGCACCTGGGTTTTGCCAAAGTGCTTGGAAACGTTTTTAAATTCAATCACAGGATTTTCATCCTTCTTTCAAGAATGCGAAGCACGATGTTCAGCACCTGAGTAATGATCAGGTAGATAACGCCGACGGCGGTCCAGATCTCCAGCGCGCGGAAGTTACCGGCGATAATTTCCTGGCCGCTGCGGGTCAATTCGGCAGCGCCGATAACGATAAACAGCGAGGTGTCTTTGATACTGATAATCAGCTGGTTACCCAACGCTGGCAGCATACGACGGAGCGCCAGCGGCATAATCACATGGCGAATGGTTTCGCGACGAGACAGCCCCAGCGCCAGCCCGGCTTCACTGAAGCCTTTGTGAATCGAGAGAACTGAACCTCGGGTGATTTCCGCAATATAGGCACCGGAGTTGATCATGATGGTGATCACGGCGGCGGTGAAGGTATCGATGCGGATGTCCGGGAAGGCCATCGGCAGGGCGAAGTAGATATACATCACCTGCACGACGATGGGCGTGCCGCGAATCACTTCGATAAAAACAAGGGCAATGTGGTTTGAAATCCAGCCGCCATAGGTTCGTGCTAAACCGGCCAACAGACCGATAACAATACCTCCGGCGAGGCCAAGGATCGAAATCCACAGAGTCATTTTGGCGCCATCCAGCAAAATTGGAATGGCCGGCCAGATGACGCTCCAGTCAAACTGCATAATGTGTTCCTGTTACCGTGGTGGAAGAACAATAGCCCACTAAAAGGGTGTGCTAAAAAACGTGCCCGGTGCGCAGTGCGCAACCGGGCACGATAATCTCAGTCAATCTTATTTAGGCTCAGTACCGAACCATTTTTTGTAGATTTCGTTATAAGTGCCGTTTTCGCGCAGGGTTTTCAGCGCGCCGTTCACTTTTTCACGCAACTCATCGTTGCCTTTGGAGAAGGCAATGCCGTAGTCCTGCGCTTCCAGTGAATCACCTACCGCTTTAAACTGGCCGTTGCCTGCGGTTTTGATGAAATAGAGAATATTCGGGGTATCGTGCAGCACGGCGTCAGCACGGTTGGTGCCGAGTTCCATGTACGCGTTATCGATATTCGGGAACTGGCGCAGATCTTTAGTTTTGATATTGGCTTTTGCGTAATCCACGGAGCCGGTACCGCTCTTCACGGCAACCACTTTTCCGTCCAGATCCTTCACGCTTTTCACGTCATTGTTGTTGGCTTTCACCATCACCAGCAGGCCGCTTTTGTAGTAACCGTCAGAGAAATCGACCGCTTTTTTGCGTTCTTCTGTGATAGTGATCCCGGCCAGCGCCAGGTCAACGTTTTTAGTTTGCAGCGCCGGGATGATGCCGCTGAAATCCATTGGTTTCAGGGTGTAGTCCAGCTTCAACTCTTTAGCGACAGCGGCCCACAGGTCAACGTCGAACCCCACGTATTTATCACCCTGTTTGAACTCAAACGGAACGAACGCCGTATCGGTTGCCACAATCAGTTTCTTCTCAGCAGCCTGAGAGGAAACGGCAAATGCCAGGGTAAGTGCAGCCAGGGAAACTTTAAACAGAGACTTCATAACATTTCCTTTTATATCCACGGGGCAATCCCCTGCGAGAACGTACGAGTTATGAAAAAATCATGCCAAGTTTTCAACTTATTGTTTTATAACAAAAGTTGAAGACAGTGATGCACGATTTCGGCGATCGTCAGGCCTGATTGCACCATAATGGGGCTTTGCTATGGTGCAGCGTGACGGGTTCACGATTCATGCTGTTTTTTAACGCAAGTGACGGTGACAAAACAATCTTTTATTAACGATTGTGTGAGGTGATTATTACAAATAGTTTACTTTGGCGAGAGACTTTAACAGGAAGGCGCACCCGGATGGTGCAACCCCCTCATCAGGGTGATGAGAGGGTCATAAGAATAACCTATGATTATTCAATGTTAGCTTCGATAAACCACAGGAATTTATCCAGGTCACGTGAAGCCGCGGTGAAGATATCCGCAGTGTCTTCATCCTTCGCTTCTTCAATCGCTTTACGCACGTCATTAGCGACGATAGCGTAACGGTCAGCCAGTTCTTTCAGGTGATCCTGAACGGTGTGGATGTCCAGCGGATAGCTTTTCAGCGGGGTTTTGCTGTTGATGACCTGCGTTGTTCCCAGTGCCACGCCGCCCAGCTGCACAGCACGTTCAGCCATAGTATCCAGGTGATCGGTCAGCGCAGTCCTGAAGCCATCCAACATTTCATGAACGGCAATAAAGTTAGCTCCGCGCATATTCCAGTGGGCCTGTTTGGTAATCAGAGACAGGTCAATGAACTGGATCACCTGGCGATTCAGCAACTCGACAGTGGCTTTTTTCTCGCTGTCAGCGACATCGTTGCGGGTATAAAGCAGATTGGATGCTTTTGATTTGACCAGTTTAGCGGTACTCATAATCTCATATCCTCTTGATGTTTTGCGTTCCAGTATTAACTGGCAATAAGTATAGCACCGAGTTCCGGATAGAAAATTCTGACTCTGCCTATCGGTCTAATAGCGACATTAAGCTTTAACTCACATCTACTTTCTGAATTTTTGTATCGCGCCGCATTGTCAGCGTAGACCCCATCGACGCGGCAATAATGGCGGCCAGCGCTAAAGTTTGCGTGCCCGTCAGCGTCTCGCCGAGGAAGATCATGCCTGAAATGGCGGCGAGGCCAGGTTCGAGGCTCATCAGTGTGCCGAAGGTGCGTGTTGGCAAGCGAGTCAGGGCCAGCATTTCGAGTGAATAGGGTAGGGCCGTTGAGAGCACAGCAATGGCCAGGCCGATCGGCAGAATTGACCAGTGCCAGCTCACATCAACAGACTGTAATACCCCAAGCGGCACAAAAATCACTGCCGCAATTAATGAACCCATCGCCACCGTCGCCGGGCCATGCTCCGCGCCGGCACGTTGGCCGCTCAGAATATAGATGGCCCAGCCTGCGCCTGCCCCCAGTGCCAGCAGGGCGCCAGTGAGATCGACGTGCGCCACGTCCTGGCCCAGCGGTAGAAGGAACCAAAGGCCAAGCACGGCAAGGATAACCCAGATAAAGTCCACCGCGCGGCGAGAGGCGAACAGCGCGACGGCCAGCGGCCCGGTGAACTCCAGGGCAACGGCAATCCCCAGTGGAATACGCTGAATAGAGAGATAGAACATGTAGTTCATCGCCCCCAGCGACAGGCCATATAAAAGTAGCGGCAGACGCTGCTCTTTTGCAAAACGCAGTCGCCACGGCTTAAAGATGATAACCAGAATCAGCGTGCCAAGCGCCAGACGCAGGGCGGTGACACCCGGCGCGCCAATCAATGGAAACAGTGACTTAGCGAGCGATGCACCGCTCTGAATGGAAAGCATCGACACGATGAGAACCAACACGGGCATCCATGCGGGAGATTTACGGAGCAAACCAGACATCTTTTTCCTGTCAATTTGTGTCAAACGGAGTAAAAAAAGCAGTGTAAATGAAATACCAGGCTACGGTTGAGGAATTGTTGAAAAAAAATCGCCCGCGAACCGTTAGAATGTCCTTAGTCGATGGATTATTAATCTGTCAAACTAGGAATTATCTGGAATATTGTGATGAAATCACTGTGTGATACTAGTCTGGTATTTCGGGAAAACCTGTGATGTTTGAATGAGATAACCAAGCCCGGAAATTTTTAGTTACATCAAAGGAAGGTTTAGACATCACAAGTTCGAAAGAGTTTCCTAACAATTTTTGATATATTTAAAACTTACGGATTTACTTGAAGCACATTTGAGGTGGTTATGAAAAAAATTGCATGTCTTTCAGCACTGGCCGCTGTTCTGGCTGTATCCGCAGGTACTGCAGTAGCTGCAACTTCTACCGTTACTGGCGGTTACGCTCAGAGCGATATGCAGGGCGTTGCTAACAAAGCTAACGGTTTCAACCTGAAATACCGCTATGAAATGGACGACCAACCGCTGGGCGTTATCGGTTCCTTTACTTACACCGAAAAAGACCGTAGCTCCAGCGACAACAACTACCATAAATCACAGTACTACGGCATCACCGCAGGTCCTGCTTACCGTCTGAACGACTGGGCAAGCATCTACGGCGTAGTAGGTGTTGGTTACGGTAAATTCCAGACTGCTGATCTGCCGAACAAACACGACACCAGCGACTACGGTTTCTCTTACGGTGCGGGCCTGCAGTTCAACCCGATCGAAAACGTTGCTCTGGACTTCTCTTATGAGCAGTCTCGTATTCGTAGCGTTGACGTTGGCACCTGGATTGCCGGTGTTGGTTACCGCTTCTAATCACTTCGGTGATATGAAAAATCCGCCCTTGTGGCGGATTTTTTTTGCCTGTATTTTGCCGGAGGTGCTGCGCTTGCCCGGCTACAACTGTATCGATTCGTAGGCCTGATAAGCGAAGCGCCATCCGGCGTGTTTTAACGACTCTTCGTCGTAAACAGATCCGTACCCAGATGGTTGTAATCTACCTTCTGGAGCTGGAAGTTGGTGATGTACACCGGCCCGGCTTTCTGTTCAGAGATAAAACGATAGCGCTGGCTAATTTCTTTCGCTTTGATGCCCGTCCACTGGGCGAAGAAACCGAGGAAATCGTTCGCCGAACGTCGCGCTTTAATCACCTTATGCGCTTTGTCATCACTCGACAGCACCATAAAGGGCACCTGGAAGTTCTGCTGGAACTTATCGTCGTGTGCCAGATACTGCACCTCTTTGCCGCGCTCTTTAAATGCCAGCCCGTGATCGGAGAAGTACACCAGCGAGAAGCTGTCGCCGCTGTTGCGTAGCTGATCGTAAAGCTGGCGCAGCAGATCGTCGGTTTGCGTCATGGTGTAGAGATAGCAGGAGGTCTCTTTCGATTGCACAAAGACGTCGTATTTTCCGTGTGTGCGGTCGCAGGCCTGCGGATGAGAACCCATCAAATGCAGCACAATAAGCTGCGGCTGTGTACGCTGCGACGCGAAGACCTGTGCGGTCATTTTCAGCAGCGCCGTGTCCTGGGTGTTCTTATCGGCTTCAAAATCGCCGCTTTTGAGGAACTGCACTTCATCTGCCCGTTTCGCGATGCTGGCGATGGCGGTGTCGTATTCACCGATTTGCCCCTGGTTTGAGAACCACCAGGTCTGGAAACCTGCACGGTTAGCCAGGGTAACAAAATTATCCTGATACTGCGGTTTGCCATCGACGACGCGGTTAAGGGTCAGCCCCAGCGATTTCTGCGTTGAACCGCTGGCGGCAATATAATCGTTAAACAGATAGCCATTCACCGAACTGGCAAACGGTGTGTTGTCCCAATGGCCGCCAAACGCGCCCATAGCATCGCGACGCGCGCTCTCGCCAATCACCACCACATAGGTGTGATATTTCGGCTTCACGGCTGTCACCGTCCAGGTATCTTTCATTTGCGCGAACTGTGCCATCCGCTGCTGTTCGTCAATCACCTCGTTATTGTTAACGATGACATCCTTCACAAAGCGAAATGCCGGGTAGCCGGTATCTTTAAGTTTAAAAACGCCGCCCCATGCCAGGTTTTGAATCGGCTGCACGAAAAAGGTGCCGACGCTGAATAGCAGACACAGGGTTTCCATTTTACCCCAGCGTTTTACCGGGCTGGCCTTGCGGCGCACGGCAATCACACCCAGCGCAAAAATGAATAACGCCACCAGATAGCTGTACCATGGGAAGATGGTAAACATTTCGGTGGATTCTTCGACATTCGTCGAATGCAGCGCCAACAGAGTATTAAAGTTCGGCGCGCCGTAGGCCTGGCTGAACGGGAAATAGAGCGCCGCCACCAGTGAATAAAGACCCAATACAGTTTTCTGTACTTTCGGCGCGGCTCGCCACAATAAATGGAGCACGCAGGTAAAGGCCACCGCATACAACAGGCTGAAGGGGTAACCCAGCGCCAGGTTGATCAGCAGTGATTGCAGGAAATAGAGGCCCGTCCACGGACTCAGCGTAATTCCACGGGCGGCGAGAGTTTCTTTCAGCGTGACATTCATAAATCGCAACTATAAAAACGCCATGTGCGTCCCCTGGCGTCAAGGGGCTTTTTGCCGGACATTATTGCGTAAAGAGAAGGGTAAGCTTCGCATCTGCGAGCCGCAAAAGTGCAGGGCCGCACGAAGATAAAGCGCACGCTGTTTTTGGTCAACTACCCATAACAAAATGTTTTGCGAAGATGATTACAAAAGCGGAAGAAATGTGGGGTTTTGCTCATGACGAGCGAGTCAGTCAGAAAAATGACTCAAAAAAATGAAGCGGCGTACCGCGACGCCGCATTAGTGTGATTTGTTGTCCTGCTGCGGTTTGCTGTTAATCATATCGCACAGCATGTTAACCAGCATTAAGCGGACTTTAAAAGGAGAGTGACTAAACACGCGTAAACACCTCTTGAATTCGTTCATGTTAACCTCCTGCTTTTGCGCTCGTCGTTCCGTGATGAGTGATTGCATTACATACAGATATAGCACAGGCTATATTTTATAGCTATGGCTAAACGTTAAATTTTTGTACTCAGAGCACGATCCATTACAATGGAGACAATTTTTAAGATGCTTTGACGCGTCACACCGATGAGGAAGTGTTATGAACCGCCGCGCAGGTAAGCCAACAACAAAAAAAGTGACGCAGCTGGTGAATGTGGAAGAACACGTTGAAGGGTTTCGTCAGGTGCGGGAAGCGCACCGTCGTGAGCTGATTGATGACTACGTTGAGCTGATTTCCGATTTGATCCGTGAAGTGGGTGAGGCGCGTCAGGTGGATATGGCCGCGCGGTTGGGTGTGTCACAACCAACTGTGGCGAAAATGTTAAAACGCCTGGCGGGTGTAGGGTTGATTGAGCAGATCCCCTGGCGCGGGGTGTTTTTGACTCCTGAAGGTGAGAAGCTGGCGCAGGAGAGCCGCGAGCGTCATCAGGTCGTTGAGAGCTTTTTACTGGCGCTGGGCGTCAGCCAGGATACTGCCCGCCGCGATGCCGAAGGCATTGAACATCATGTCAGCGAAGAGACGCTGGACATGTTCCGACAGTTTACCGAAAAACATGGGCAGTACATTGAATGACACCTCCTTTTATTCGGTCGCTGGCGCGCGATCGTTTTCTGCACCTGCTGCTGCTCATTGGCGTCATCCTGACTTTTCTGGTTCCGTTTGCCCCGGCGCGTTGGCCTGCGGCGATTGACTGGCACACCATTATTACCCTGAGCGGGTTAATGCTGCTCACCAAAGGCGTTGAGCAGAGCGGTTATTTTGACGTGCTCGGGCGTAAGATGGCGCGTCGTTTTGTTACCGAGCGACAGCTGGCTGTCTTTATGGTGCTGGCGGCCGCGTTGCTATCGACCTTTCTGACCAACGATGTGGCGCTGTTTATCATTGTGCCGCTCACCCTGACGCTGAAAAAGTGGTGCGCCATTCCGGTTAACCGGTTGATTATTTTCGAGGCGCTGGCGGTGAACGCCGGTTCACTGCTGACGCCTATCGGCAATCCGCAGAACATTTTGCTGTGGGGCCGCTCCGGCCTGAGCTTCCCGGCCTTTACGTTGCAAATGTTGCCGCTGGCGCTGGCGATGATGGCAACGCTGCTCGTGCTTTGCTGGTTCTGCTTCCCGGCGAAAAAACTGCATTTTCAAAGTAGCGACGCCTCACCGTCATGGCGGCCAAAGCTTGTGTGGAGTTGCCTGGCCTTCTATCTGGTTTTCCTCGCAGCACTGGAGATAAAACTCGAACTGTGGGGGCTGGTGTGCGTGGCGGCGGGTTTTCTGTTGCTTGAGCGGCGTGTGGTTTACAGCGTCGACTGGACGCTGCTGCTGGTCTTTATGGCGATGTTTATTGATGTGCATCTGCTTACGCAACTGCCTGCTTTGCAGCATTCGCTGCATGGTGTCGGGCAACTGTCGGACGGTTCTTTATGGCTCACGGCGATCGGTCTTTCGCAGGTAATCAGCAACGTGCCGTCAACGATTTTGCTGCTTAATTATGTGCCGCCTTCCATTCTGCTTGCCTGGGCGGTGAACGTTGGTGGTTTTGGATTGCTGCCCGGGTCGCTTGCCAACCTGATTGCGCTACGCATGGCGAACGATCGCCGTATCTGGTGGCGTTTCCATCTCTATTCTCTGCCCATGCTGGTATGGGCGGCGTTGGTCGGTTACGGCTTGCTCCATCTTCTCGGTCAACGTTGATTTTCGGACAGGCTCACAAAACGTGAGCCTTTTCGTTGCGTCCTGTACCGCTTTCTAATATGACTAGTCATATATATTATTTGACTAGTCATATTTTTGAGGGCGTCATGATAAACAAACTGCCAGCTGATTTTCTTTGGGGAAACTCCGTTTCCAGCATGCAAACCGAAGGCGCATGGAACGAGGGCGGTAAGGGGATGTCGGTGTATGACATTCGCGAGCCGAAAGAGAATGCCTCGGACTGGAAGGTCGCGACCGATAGCTACCACCGCTTCGAAGAGGATTTTGATTTAATGCAGGATCTGGGCATGAACTGTTACCGCTTCCAGATTGCCTGGAGTCGCGTTTGCCCGGATGGCGATGGTGAGTTTAATGAAGAAGGTATCGCGTTTTATCAACGCTTTATCGATGGGCTTCTGGCGCGCGGCATCGCGCCGATGATTTGCCTCTATCACTTTGACATGCCGCTGGCGCTGGCGAAAAAATATAACGGCTTTACCGACCGTCGGGTGATGGAGGCGTTCATCCGCTACGGCAAAAAAATGATCGACTGCTTTGGCGACCAGGTGACCTGGTGGCTCACCTTTAATGAACAGAATCTTTACCATATGCCTGAAGCGTTTTTGATTTCGGGTTATATGCAGGGCGAGAAAACGTTACGGGAGCTTTACCAAATCCAGCACCACGTGATGATGGCGCACGCGCATCTCACCCACTATCTGCATGAAACCAAACCAGGAAAGCTGATGGGCGGCATGCTGGCGCACGCCCAGGTGTACCCTGCAACCTGCAAACCGCGCGATGTGTTTTGTGCCCGTCAGCTCGACGAATATTTCAATCAGAATCTGTTACGTGCGTTTGCGGGGCAGGGTTACAGCCCGGAAGTGATGGCGTTTGTCGAGCGTGAAGGTCTGGGGGACATTTATCACGATGAAGATCTCGCGGCGCTTTCGACGCTCAAAAATGATTATATGGCCTTTAGCTACTATGCGAGCCGCACGTTGAGTAGCGATCCCATTCCGGAAGGCACCGCCGTCAATCACTATATGCTCTTTGGCGATACACCAAACCCCCACCTGAAAGCCACGGAATGGAACTGGCAAATCGATCCCCTCGGATTTCGGAGTATCATTACGCGCTACTATAACGACTGGCGTCTCCCGGTCTTCCCGATTGAGAACGGCATCGGGGTGATTGAATCCTGGGACGGCGAAACACCCGTCGCTGATGATTACCGCATCGCCTATCATCGCGATCATATCAACGCCATGAAAGAGGCCATTTTTGAGGATGGCGCACAGGTGATAGGCTATCTGGGGTGGGGGTTAATTGATATTCTCAGCTCTCAGGGCGACATGCGTAAGCGTTATGGCGTGGTGTATGTGAACCGTGAAAACCATGATTTGAAGGATTTGCGCCGCGTGCCGAAGAAAAGCTATGCGTGGTTGAAGCGGGTGATCCACAGCAACGGCGAAGAGATGTAACACCAAAAAAGGAGTGGAAGATGGCGGCGAAGTACCTCTCCATCGCGCAGGAAATTAAGCAGCGCATTTTAAGTCAGCGTTATCCGGCGACGGAGCCGTTGCCCGATCAACTGGCGCTGGCGGCTGAGTTCAAGACCAGCCGCATGACGATTCAGCAGGCGATGCGCCAGCTGATAGTTGAAGGTATGATTTACGCGCGTCAGGGGCAGGGGACGTTTGTGCGCAAAAACTTCCGCCAGCTTTCGCAGTGGGATGTCTCGGGCAGTGACTACTTTGGCGCAACCGAAACCTGGCGGCACCTTGGCGAGGTGACAAGCCAGGTGATTGCCTTTGAGGTGCGGTTCCCGGATGAAAACGAGCAGGCCTCGTTGCTGATTAACGCCGACGCGCCGGTATACGATTTTATTCGGTTGCGCTTGGTTAACGGTGAACCGATTTCACTGGATATGACAGTAATGCCGGTATCTTTGGTGCCGGGGCTGAATAAATCACATCTCGAAAGTTCGGTATTCCGCTACGTGCGGGAAACGCTGGGCTTAAAGATGATGGGTTCCTATCGCGTAGTGCGAGCCTGTAAGCCGGATGCGCGCGACAGAGAGTATCTCAACTGCGATGAGACCGACCCGGTACTGGAACTGGAGCAGGTTATTTATCTGGAAGACGGTACGCCGCTGGAGTACGCGCACTGCCATTATCGTTACGACCACGGCGGGTTTGTGATGGTGAATAATGGGTGATAGTTGTGCGCTGATGCCCTCACCCCGGCCCTCTCCCACAGGGAGAGGGAGAAAAGCGGGCACGAACGGTCCCCTCTCCCTGTGGGAGAGGGTTAGGGTGAGGGAAAAAAAACGCACTAACCCCAAAAAAAATGGCGAAGCATCCGCTTCGCCATTTTTGTATCTGAACCTAATCAGTTCAGACGAATCGGGATACCCGCACGGCTCTGAATCGCCTGATTCAGCACATCCTGGTCTACATCAGACTGAGAGGTCACTTTCTGCACCGCAGAATTCAGCGTTACCGGAACAATTTCACCGCCTTCAAACTGTGCTTCGGTCACGGACAGCGGGTTGTGTACTTCGATAAAGCGGCTGCCATCTGGTTCCGTGGTCGCTTTCACAGGTTCATCGATAAACTGTACGCGGGTACCGACCGGCACGCTCTCGAACAGGAATTTGATGTCTTCGTTACGCAGACGCACACAACCGTGGCTCACGCGCAGACCGATACCAAAGTTGGCGTTGGTACCATGAATGGCGTACAGGCGGCCGATGTACAGCGCGTACAGTCCCATCGGGTTATCCGGGCCAGCCGGAACCACGGCCGGCAGCGGGTTACCCGCCGCGCGATATTCCGCGTGCATTTTCGCTGTCGGTGTCCAGGTCGGGCCCGCTTTCTTACGTTCTACTTTGGTCGTCCAGTTAATCGGGGTGTCTTTTCCTAACTGGCCAATACCGATTGGCAGCACGATGACCGTGTTAGTGCCTTTTGGGTAGTAGTACAGACGCATTTCCGCGCTGTTGATGATAATGCCTTCATGTACGGTATCCGGCAGAATCAGTTGCTGCGGAATAGTGAGCACAGTGCCGCCTTTCGGCAGATACGTATCCACGCCCGGGTTAGCTTCCAGCATATTGGAAAGACCCATCTGATACTGCGCCGCAAAGTATTCCAGCGGCTGCTTATTGTTCTCAGGGATGGTGATCACCTGATTCTGACCAATGACACGACTACCATCCGTCGGCAACGGATATGTCACTGCGGAAGCGGTTTTACAGAAGCCAACGACTGCAAGCGCCGCAGCGAAAAGTGTTGTTAATTTCATGTTCATGTTGTTCGAGATATCAGTGCCACTCAGGCTGTGGTTGGAAAATCGGATGTATGATGGAAGCGCATTATATGTGCATTCCCGGCAACAGGGAATTCAGATGTGTACGAAATCACATTTTTTTCACTTAGGTGACAGTTTAGCCCGTTACGAAGGCGGGCGATTTTAATTCGGAATTGTGGCATAATAGGCGGTTTGTCACATTCCTCAGGATACTTCCGTGTTAGTTACCAGCAACGTTACCATGCAGTTTGGCAGTAAGCCGCTGTTCGAAAACATCTCCGTCAAATTTGGCGGCGGCAACCGTTACGGCCTGATTGGCGCTAACGGGAGCGGCAAATCCACCTTTATGAAAATCCTCGGCGGCGATCTTGAACCGACGCTCGGCAACGTCTCTCTCGACCCGAACGAACGCATCGGTAAGCTGCGTCAGGATCAGTTCGCCTTCGAAGAGTTCAGCGTGCTGGATACAGTCATCATGGGGCACGGTGAGCTGTGGGAAGTTAAACAAGAGCGCGATCGCATCTACTCACTGCCCGAAATGAGCGAAGAAGACGGCTATAAAGTGGCCGATCTTGAAGTGAAATACGGCGAAATGGACGGCTATTCCGCTGAAGCGCGCGCCGGTGAACTGCTGCTGGGCGTGGGTATTCCGCTGGAACAGCATTACGGCCCGATGAGCGAAGTGGCACCAGGCTGGAAGCTGCGTGTGCTCCTGGCCCAGGCACTGTTCTCTAACCCGGACATTCTGCTGCTCGATGAACCGACCAACAACCTGGACATCGACACCATTCGCTGGCTGGAGCAGGTGCTGAACGAGCGCGACAGCACCATGATCATCATTTCGCACGACCGTCACTTCCTGAACATGGTCTGCACCCACATGGCGGATCTCGACTACGGTGAGCTGCGCGTCTACGCCGGTAACTACGACGAATATATGACTGCCGCCACCCAGGCGCGCGAACGTCTGCTGGCCGACAACGCCAAGAAGAAAGCGCAGATTGCTGACCTGCAATCCTTCGTCAGCCGCTTCAGCGCCAACGCTTCTAAATCTCGCCAGGCAACGTCCCGCGCGCGTCAGATTGACAAAATCAAGCTCGACGAAGTCAAAGCATCGAGCCGCCAGAACCCGTTCATTCGTTTTGAGCAGGATAAAAAGCTGTTCCGCAACGCGCTGGAAGTGGAAGCGCTCAGCAAAGGCTTTGATAACGGCCCGCTGTTTAAAGGCGTTAACCTGCTGCTGGAAGTGGGTGAGAAACTGGCTATTCTCGGCACCAACGGCGTGGGTAAATCTACGCTGATGAAAACCCTGGTCGGCGACTTAACGCCGGATCAAGGCACGGTGAAATGGTCTGAAAACGCACAAATTAGCTACTACGCGCAGGATCATGAATTCGAATTTGAAAATGATCTGACCGTCTTCGAATGGATGAGCCAGTGGAAACAGGAAGGCGATGACGAACAAGCGGTGCGCAGTATTCTGGGTCGTCTGCTGTTCAGCCAGGACGATATCAAGAAACCGGCGAAAGTGCTTTCCGGTGGTGAAAAAGGCCGCATGCTGTTCGGTAAACTGATGATGCAAAAACCGAACGTGCTGGTGATGGATGAACCGACCAACCACCTGGATATGGAATCCATTGAATCCCTGAATATGGCGCTGGAAATGTATCCAGGCACGCTGATCTTCGTTTCTCACGACCGCGAGTTTGTTAGCTCTTTGGCGACGCGTGTAATTGAAATTACGCCGGAGCGCGTCATTGACTTCAGCGGTAATTACGAAGATTACCTGCGTAGCAAAGGTATCGAGTAATAGAATGGCTGGAAGCGCAGATTACGATTTGTGTTTCCAGCCACTTTTTGTTTTTCTTCCCTTTCAACTCTTTTCTTTTATAATAAAAAATTAATTTCACCGCCTTGCTAATTTGTAATAAATTTTACAAAGTGATTTATTCATTAAATATATATCGCATTGCAATTAAATTACTTAATAATATTCTTAATTTAAATGGATGAGTTTTTCTATGGAAAGAAAAAGGGTTCTTAATCTTTTTTATACCCCGCTGTTTCTCTTTATATATGGATTATGGAAATGCTGGCGGGCAAGTGATAATACTGATGATATAGAAGTTATCCAGTTTGGATTAGCCATGCTGGCGCTTCTGTTAAGTCTGGTGGCGATGTTTATTCTGGGAAGCGCGGTTATGGTGTGTAAGGCCAGTGCGCGCACTTCGCGACGTTCCCAGGATGTGCTCATCCAAAAGTTTAATTTCTGCCGACGACTGCTGCCCTTTATGATGGTTGGAGACATTCTTTTTTGCGGCCTCGCGACCGTTGCCTTAGTGCTTTCTGAAATTATCTGGACAATGGGTCACGTAGAGATGAATGGCGGCGGGATAAAATTGCTCTTCGCCATGGTGTTAGCGGTATTTGCCATACTCTGGATGATCATTAAAAGTTTCTTTTCTGTGCGTAAATGCTTTGCCCTGTTTGAGCCTGAAGATTCGCGGGTGATAGGCGTCAATCTGCCAGAAATGCAGGCGCCTGAACTCTGGCAGTGGGTTCGGATCCTTACCTCTCAGGCGCAGCTTACGCCACCAGATAACATTGTCGTGGGGTTTTTTGACTGTTTTTATGTTACGGCTAACCCTGTCCAAATTGAAAAGGGCGAGCGCTTAACGGGGAATACACTCTATTTACCGCTGACGTATCTGTCACTCCTTAATGAAGCGGAGATTGCCGCTGTCGTGGGGCATGAGTTAGGTCACTTTACCGGCGAGGATACGCAGTACAGCTTGCGCTTCGCCCCCCTCTACGCGGGCATGCAAAATAGCCTGCAACAGATGGCCAAAAACATGCAGGATGCCTGGATAGATCGCCTTGTGCTGTATTCCGCCCTGGATATGGCAATGTGGTTTTTACAAACATTCCATGAGACGGTGAACCACTGGAGCCGCCTCCGGGAACTGGCCGCCGATGAAACCGGAGCTCGCGTATCATCCTCTTCGGCCTTCGCCTGCGCATTGCTGAGAATATCGGCGCTGAATGAGCCCGTTGAGCGCTTTCTGGAGGACGTTCTTCGCGGGCGGAAGATCAGTGCCAATTGGACGGAAGGGCTGATCTCTGCGTTACAAAAGCTGGGGCCGCTTGATGTCCTTGCCAGCATCGACAGTGAAATTGCGCATCCCATGGATAGCCATCCCACGACCCGCACGCGTATCACTGCCCTGAATCTTTCCCTCGATGAATCGCTGCTGTCACGCGCCTCTCGTGCCGTTGTACCAGAAGAGAACCTCTTCTTCCCCGCGTTATTCGCGCCCGTTGCCAGCGCATTATCTTGCGAGATATCTCAGGAGATTGAACCATTGCGCGCCGAGATACGCGAGGAAATAGAGGCAGAAGCAGCACTGGCGACAGAAGCTAAAGCTATATGGTCTTCCTCATCGATGGCCTGGACCATGATGATCGTGGGTATTGTGCTGATATTTGGCTGCGGCTATCTGGCCATCTTTCTACACCTTAGCGCGATATGCTGGCTCTTAATGCTGATAGGTGTCCCGCTGGGTATGCTGGGGAACGTGTCATTACAGCGGTCTCGTCAGCCGTTGTTCACATTGACGCCGCAAAGCATTACCAGCATCTATCTTCCGCAGCCACTCCCGCTCGAATTCGTAGAACGTTATGAGGTCGTCGTCATTTCCGGCGTCGCGATGCTCCATCTTTATGTGCGTAATGGCGATAAGCTGAATATCACCACCAAACGCTTTATGCAGATATTCCGTTATGAACCTCAGGAAAGCCGGGTCGTCGTCGTTGTCAGCAGCCCTTGCTGTGAAGAAGAGGGGAAGAAAGTTAAGCTCGATGCTGTAACGCTATCGCAAATCGTGGGGCAATATATTTCATCTGCGCATGCGCGTGCGGAATTGAGTAAAGAGTAGATTTGTTGTTGCTGTGATGCCGGACTGAGTCCGGCAATTTGTTTTAATCTGTTATTAATGATACGCAGACCAGCGAGCGATTGTGATTTCAATGTTATGCGCTTTTGCAAATTTTTCTTGCTCTTTGCTTAACACATCAGCTTGCTGGCTGATTTCCTCAAAAGATTGTGAGAGTTGTTCTTTTTTTATCTGGAATTCATCATCTTTAATATTTTTATCACCGGCCAGTACAGTGAGTGCCTCCAGGCTTTCATCTGATTTAATGACTTGTTCTAAATACTGATATGTTGCGTTTTGGAGATCTCGGGCATCATCGGGTACACCCTTTTTTTCTTCCATTTCATGCCAGATCTTCAGACGGTTCTGAACACCTTTTTTATGGCGAAGCACATTATCATTGTAATCCGCAAGAAACTCGCGCGAGTCATTACTAGATATTTGCGTAATCATGTTTTCAATATCACTGATGGTCGTATTCCACATTGCAATATTTTCGCCAAGATAGGCTTTCGGATCGGGGCCGCATCCCGTCAACCATAAGCATGACAGGCTAATTAATAATATTTTTAGGTATTTCATTAAA